>NZ_JBHSLW010000008.1:0-218427 GCF_042657265.1 Allobosea eneae | reverse complement strand
CAAGCTCACCCACGGGCTTGATGTCCCTCAGGGCTGTCGGTCTTCCGCCTGCCACCGCAACCGCTGGTATAGCAGATGAGGCAAGATGAGAGTTACAAGGGGGGACGATGACTGCTCCGCTCGCCGCGATCGTCTATGCCTCGGGCTTCCCCATCGACGAGCTGATGGCGGAGGTTGCCGACTCCCTGAAGCGTGAGGCCGTCCGGCTCGGCGGCGTCGTCCAACACAACACGGGCGACTGCCCGGACGGTTGCGCCAGCATGGCGCTCGAGGACCTCGCCTCCGGCCGCCTCTTCCCGATCAGCGAGGATCGTGGCGCGGGCTCGGCCGGCTGCCGGCTCGATCCGGCCGGACTTGCCGCAGCCGGCGCCGCCGTCGCACAGGCGCTGACCGGGTCCATCGACCTCGTGATCGTCAACAAGTTTGGCAAGCAGGAAGTGCTCGGCCACGGCCTGCGCGCCGAGATCGCCGCCAGTGTCCTCGCCGGCCTGCCGCTGCTGACCGCCGTGCGCGCCGACATGCTCGTCGCCTGGTCGCACTTCGCCGGCGAAGATTGGCAGCGCCTGCCACCCGAAGCCGTCGCCATCACCGATTGGGCGATGGCGGCGTTGCGCCTGCCGGCCTGATGCTCGAGATGTCGCTCTTCGGTGGCCGGCATCGTCGCGCGCCTGCGCGGCGGTGATGCCGGCCGCGCCCGCAACCTTCGGCCTCCTGCTCGCCGGCGGGCTGGCGCGCCGCATGGGTGGCGGCGACAAGCCGCTGCGCACCATCGCCGGACGCAGCATCCTCGCCCATGTGATCGAACGGCTGGCGCCGCAATGCGACGGGCTGCTGCTCAACGCCAATGGCGATCCGGCCCGCTTCGCCGCATACCACTTGCCGGTGGTCGCCGACGACGTGCCGGGTTTCGCCGGGCCGCTCGCCGGCATCCTCGCCGGACTCGACTGGCTCGCCGCGAACCGTCCGGGCGCGGACTGGCTCGTCAGCGTCGCCGCCGACACGCCCTTCATTCCCAGCAATCTGGTGATGCGGCTGCATGCAGCGCGCGTGGCGGGGAATGTTCCGCTCGCCTGCGCTGCCTCGGATGGCCGGACCCATCCGGTGATCGGGCTCTGGCCGACCTCGCTGCGCGATGATCTGCGCCATGCGCTCACGGTCGAGGATGAGCGCAAGGTCGGCCACTGGGCCGCTCGCCATGGCGTCGTCGCGGTCGAATGGCCGGCGGCGCCGGTCGATCCCTTCTTCAATGCCAACCAGCCGGGCGATCTCGCCGAGGCGGAGCGGCTCCACGCACTGCTCGGTCCTGATAGAGGGCGGGCGCGCGGGTGATCCTGCGCCTCAAGCCTCCAGCAGGGCTTTCAGGCGGGCGAGATCGGCCGCCACCCATTCGGCATCGCGGGCGAAATCGTCATCGCTCATCTCCGGGCGCCGGAACAGTGTGAACACCACCTCGCTGCCGCTGCCATTGGCGAGCGCGCGCATCGGATTGTGCATCGGTGTGCCGCTGTCGGGGATGACGGCGTGGTCAAGCACGCCATAGCGATTGGGCTCGCTGAACAGCACCCGCATCGGCCCCATCGGCGTCCTGGCGCGATAGGTCATACCCTCGACATGGCCGAACTCGTCGCCGAGGCCCTCCGCCCATTTCGGGAAGTTCATGGGGTCGGCGAGGAAGCCGTAGACATCCTCGATCGGCCGGTCGATCGCGATGCTGATATGGCGCGTCGGCAGGACGGGCATGATCGCCTCTCCTTGATTGCGGGAATAAGAACATAACATGAACAAATTCATCTGTCATCGCGCATCGGTGATGGGCCGTGTGCGAGCTCGCCGCGGATCGATCAAGAATCCGCCGGCTTCGCCAGCCCTCTATTCCAGCGGCGACGGATCAGGAGATTCGAGATGGAGCAGAGCATCGGCTTGGGCCTGGCGATTTTCGTGCAGCACGGGCGTGAGCAGGAGGCCGCGGATTTCTACAGCGAGGCCTTCGAGGCGCGGCAGCTGAAGACACATAGGATCGACGGTGAACTCGCCGGGGTCGAGATGCTCATCGGCGGAACCCGTGTTTCCGTCGCCGGTGCAAATCTGCTCCGGGAGGAAGAGCCGCCCTATGGCGGCCCGTTCTTCCCCAAGGCGGCCGGAGCGGTGAGCATGACGATCCTGCTGACAGTCTCCGATATCGAGGTCTGTTTCGCGCAGGCGATCGTGGCGGGCGCCGCGCTGCGCGACCGCGTCAAGACCGATACCGAAGGGCGGCGGGTCGCCTCGCTGTTCGATCCGTTCGGCCACATCTGGATGCTGACCGAGCGGGAGATGGACACGGACAAAGTGCCGCCCGACCAGCTGGCTGCGCACAGGCCCAGTGCTCCGGCGATCCGGGCCTAGCCGACTGGCCTTATTCGATCACGATCCGCGGCGCTGCGCGGGCGGGTCCGGCAAGGCCGGCCTTCACTTGCCGCGCCAGGGCAACATAGGCCTTGGCATGGGCGCTATCGGGGTCGCTCGCGACGATCGGGCGTCCGCCATCGGAGGTCTCGCGGATCGGCATGGCGAGCGGGATCTCGCCAAGGAATGGCACATGGAGACGCTCGGCCTCGTGCCTTGCGCCGCCATGGGCGAAGATGTCCGAGCGGTGACCGCATTCAGGGCAGATGAAATAGCTCATGTTCTCGACGATGCCGAGGATTGGCACCTCGACCTTCTTGAACATGGCGACGCCGCGGCGGGCATCGAGCAGAGCAAGGTCCTGTGGCGTCGAGACGATCACCGCTCCGGCGAGCGGGGTCTGCTGCGCCATGGTGAGCTGGGCGTCGCCGGTGCCGGGCGGCATGTCGACGACGAGCACGTCGAGCTCGCCCCAGGCGACCTCGCGCAGCATCTGGGTGATCGCCGAGATCACCATGGGTCCACGCCAGATCATCGGCGTCTCCTCGTCGATCAGGAAGCCGATCGACATGATCTTGAGGCCGTAGGCCTCCATCGGCGCGAGCGTGCGGCCGGAGATCAGCCGCGGTTTGCCGGTGATGCCGAAGATTTTCGGCACGGACGGGCCGTAGATGTCGGCGTCGAGCACACCGACCTTGAGGCCGAGGCTGGCCAGGCCCACGGCGAGATTGGCTGTGGTGGTCGACTTGCCGACGCCGCCCTTGCCGCTCGCCACCGCGATGATCTGCTTGACGCCGGGGATGCCGGCCGCTTTCGGCACCGGCCCACCGGGGCCGGGCTGGCCATGCGCCTGCTGGCGCGCTTCAGCCGCTTGCGAGGGCGCGCGCCCGGGCGCCTTGTCGGCGGTGAGGCCGACAAGCACCTGCGTCACGCCGGGAATGCCGCTGACCGCGCTTTCCGCCGCCTTGCGCACCGGCTCCATCGCACTGGCTTCGGTCGCGTCGATGCCGATCGCGAAGATCACCTTGCCGCCGTCGATCAGGATATTGCCGATGCGGCCGGACGCCGCCAGCGATTGCCCGCTCGCCGGCAGCTTCACCAATTCAAGGGCGCGCAGGATGTCGTTTTGCGAGAGGGGCACGATCGCGGGTTCCTGTATGAGCGCGCGGCGTTAGGCCGCGGACTTGCGGATATGGAATGTCAGAAGCCGGCCCTCAGTGCCGCTGTGCTCTAGCGAAGCGCTGCTTTCCCTGACGAGATTGGGAATGTCGATGGCGGCCATCGGATCGGTGCACGCGACGATGAGGAGCGTGCCCGGCGCCGCGCCGAGCAGCGCCTTGCGCACGCGCAGGGCCGGATGCGGGCATTTGAGGCCGCGCAGGTCGAGCGGGATCGAAGTCATGTCGCGTGTCATATGATGGCTTTTCGCCGCCCGGCAACAGCCCGCTCCCCCGCAGAGCGCGATCCCCGCCGCGCATGACGCGGCGTGCCCGGCCGGCTTGACCGCCCGAGCCGATTTGCAGGATGACAACCGGGCGCATGTCGCGCCCGGTTTGTCTTTCGCAGGATGTCATTGTCGATGCGCGTGATCGGACTGGCGGGCTGGAGCGGGGCCGGCAAGACGACTCTCCTGACCAAGCTGATCCCGGAGTTCAGCCGCCGCGGTGTCAGGGTCTCGACGATCAAGCACGCCCATCACGCCTTCGATCTCGACACGCCCGGCAAGGATTCCTGGGCGCATCGGCAGGCCGGCGCCTCCGAGGTGCTGATCTCCTCCGCCCAGCGCTGGGCGCTGCTGCACGAGCTGCGCGGCGAGGCCGAGGCGACACTGCCGGAGCTGCTGGCGCGGCTGTCGCCGGTCGATCTCGTCATCGTCGAGGGTTTCAAGCGCGATCCGCATGCCAAGCTCGAGGTCTACCGCGCCGCCAACGCCAAGCCGCCGCTGCACCCGGATGACCCCAGCATCGTCGCGATCGCCAGCGACACCGCTTTCTTGCAGGCCGGCCGGCCGGTGATCGGGCTCGATGACATCCCCACCATCGCCGATTGTCTCTTCGCCAACGCGCAGCCTCTCGATGCCGTGCTGTCGCAGGCGAAAGGGAGGCTCTGACGATGGCGCAGCTCAGCGCGGATGCCGATGGAACCGTCCTGACGATCGAGCAGGCGGCCGTGCGCGCCGCGGAGCAGGTCACGGCGGTCGCCGGCACGCAGACCGTCCCGCTCGCCGCCGCGGACGGGCGCGTGCTGGCGCAGGATGTCGTCGCGCCGGTCGCCCTGCCGCCCTTCGCCAACGCCGCTGTCGATGGCTATGCGGTCCGTTTCGCCGATCTGGCGGCTACCGGGCAGAGCCGGTTGCCGCTCTCGGGCCGGGTCGCGGCCGGTGCCGATGCGGCCGGCGTCGCGGCTGCGGGGAGGGCTGTGCGCGTCTTCACCGGCGCGCCGATGCCGGCCGGCGCCGACACCGTCTTCATGCAGGAGGACGTCGCGCTTCAGGGCGGCGCCGTCATCCTGCCGGCCGGGTTGAAGCGCGGCGCCAATGTGCGGCTGGCCGGCGAGGATCTGCCGCGCGGCGGCCTTGCGCTCACTGCCGGCCGGCGCCTGCAGCCGCAGGACCT
Organism: Allobosea eneae; assembly: GCF_042657265.1. Taxonomy (NCBI): domain Bacteria; kingdom Pseudomonadati; phylum Pseudomonadota; class Alphaproteobacteria; order Hyphomicrobiales; family Alloboseaceae; genus Allobosea; species Allobosea eneae. Next base: position 213,427 of record NZ_JBHSLW010000008.1, on the reverse strand, counting down.
GGCGTTGCTCGCCGCGCTCGGCCTGAGCGAGGTGACGGTGCGCCGCCGCGTCCGCGTCGCGATCTTCTCGACCGGCGATGAGCTCAGCGAGCCTGGGACCGCCCTGCCGTCGGCCGGCATCTATGACGCCAATCGCAGCCTGCTGCGGGCGCTGGCGAGTCGGGCGGGGGCGGAGGTCGTCGACCTCGGCATTCTCGCTGACGAGCCGGAGAGTCTGGCCACGCGGCTGCGCGAGGCGGCGGCGGTTTGCGACCTGATCCTGACCTCGGGCGGCGTCTCGGGCGGCGAGGAGGATCACGTCAAGGCGGCAGTCGAGCGCACCGGCGAGCTCGCCTTCTGGCGCGTCGCGATCAAGCCCGGCCGCCCGGTGGCGATGGGACGCGTCGCCGGCACGCCGTTCATCGGCCTGCCCGGCAATCCCGTCGCGGTCTTCGTCACCTTCGCCTTCGTCGCCCGCACCGTGATCGCGCTGCTGTCGGGCGCCAGGCCGGCGCGGCCACACGGGCTGCCGGTCCGGCTCGGCTTTTCCTACAAGAAGCGGGCCGGGCGGCGCGAATACGTCCGTGTCTCGCTCGAGCCCGGCCCGGACGGCATCGCTACGGCGCGAAAGCACCCGCGCGAGGGCGCAGGCGCGCTGATCTCGCTGGCCGAGACCGACGGGCTGGTCGAGCTCGCCGACGAGCTGACCAGCATCGCCGAGGGCACGATCGCGCCCTTCTTCGCCTATGAGATGCTGACGGGCTGATTCTCAGTCGCGCCGGAAGATCACCGTCGCCAGCCAGCCGAACAGCAGCGCCACGGCCGCCGTCGCCAGGCCGTAGAGGAACGGCCGGTCATGCGCGGCCGAGGCCATGCTTTGCTCGGCGCCGGTCTTGACCACCTCGAAATTGGTGGTCTGGCGCGCCAGCACCGAGCCGCCGGCATAGAGCAGCACCTCGACCTCGTAAGGGCCGGTCGGGGCTATCGCCGGAATCTTGATCTGGGAGCTGAACAGGGCCGGCGACAGGAAGGTGACGCCGCGCTCGTCGAGCGTATAGAGCTGCTTGCCTTCGAGCGTGCGGATCAGCGCATCGCGGAACCGGCCGATGTCGAGCTCGAAATCGAAACCTGCCTGCGTACGCTGCGCATTGGCGAGTCCGATGCGGTCGCGCCGCGCTGCCTCCTCCGACAAGATCTCCTTGATCGGGCGATTGGTCGCGACCGACAGATAGATCGAGCGGTCCGGGAAGCGGCGCTGGTTGCGGTTGATCCAGAGCGGGCCGACGCGCTCCTTCTCGCGCACGATCAGCATGCGCTGCGGTCCGCGCACGGTGACGACGATGTCGTAGGGGTCGGCGCGGGCGACGGAGCGGCCGTCGCGCTCGACCAGGCCGAACACCGCGAGCTGGTCGCCAGTGAAATTGGAGGCGATCGCGATCCGATGGGTCGATAGCGCCGCGATCAGCGTCTCGGCCCTGGCCGGAACGCCGGCGAGAGCCGCCAGGCAGCCCGCAGCGAGGATGAATGCCGCGCGTCTCATCGCTGCGCTCCTTCCGGCACGACCACCGAATAGGGCTCGCTCGGCGGCAGGAAGAGCTCGACCGCGAAGCGCAGGCCGACGGAGAGGATCAGCAGCGCCAGTAGCAGCCGGAACGACGAGACGTTGAGGTTGCGGGCCGCCCGCCCGCCGAATTGTGCGCCGATGACGCCGCCGACCAGCAGCAGCATGGCGAGGATGATGTCGACCGACTGGTTGGTGACGGCGTGCAGCACGGTCGCGCCGGACATCGTGACGAGGATCTGGAACAGCGAGGTGCCGACCACCACCGCCGGCGGGATCCGGAAGAAGTAGATCAGCGCCGGCACGAGCATGAAGCCGCCGCCGACGCCGAGCACGGCGCCGATGAAGCCGATGATCACGGCGAGCGTCGCGATCGGGATCACGCTGGCATAGAGCTGCGAGCGCGGGAAGCGCATGCGCAGCGGCAGGCCCATCCAGGGCGGATGCGAGCCGGCTTCGCGCAGGCGGCGAGCCGGCTTGCCCCTGCGGTCACGTAGTGCGGCCCGCACCGCGTCGAACAGCATCAATCCGCCGATGCAGGTGAAGAGCGTGACATAGGCGATGGTAATGACCAGCTCGAGCTGGCCGAGGCGGCGCATCGAGTTGAAGAACAGCACACCGAGGATGGTCCCGACGATGCCGCCCGTGACCAGTATGCCGCCGAGCTTGAAGTCGAGCGCGTTGCGTCGCCAATAGGTGAGCACGCCGGTCATCGACGAGCCGGCGACCTGCGCGGCCACGGTCGCGACCGCGACGGCGGGGGGAATGTCGAGGAAGATCAGCAACGGCGTCAGCAGGAAGCCGCCGCCGACACCGAACAGGCCAGAGATGAAGCCGACCGCGCCGCTCAGCCCGAGCACCAGGAAAATGCTGATCGGCAGTTCCGCGATCGGGAGATAGATCTGCACGCTTCCAAAACCTCGCCGGCCGTCGATGCCGTCCCATCTCGGGCATGATCCGCCAAAGTGGATATCACTTTTGCGACGAGAACATGCCCAACCTGCTGAGTTGGCACGAATTCTCTGTGTTCCGCCGGAGCTGGCCGAACGAAAAGCACGCCGTCGCGGAAAGGCTACGACGGAAACCTTTTCAATTTGTGCAGCTTTGAAGGGGTCTCGAGTGCAGGCTGTCGCCTGCGCTCGCGTCGGCCTCAGCCGCGGCCCGGCTTGGCCGGCTTCTTGGCGGCGACCGGCGCCTCGTCCCAGCCCTTGGCCGGCGGCGTGACTTCGTTGGCGCTGGCTTCGAGGGGCTTCGGCTTCCACGTCTCGGCGGCGGCCTTGGCCGCGGCGAGATCGCTCCCCGACAGCCGGCCCGCCACCTCGTCGCGCTTGCGGCCGGCATCCTCGTCGCCTTGGGCGGCGGCGATCGCGAACCAGCGATAGGACTGGCCGAGATCGGCCGGCGCGCCGAGGCCGCGGCCGAGCAAGATGGCGAGGTTGTACTGGCTGTCGCGCACGCCGTGCTCGGCGGCGCGGCGGAACCAGTCCGTCGCGGTCGCATAGTCCGGCTTGCCGCCGGCACCATCGGCGTAGAGCACTGCGAGATTGTGCATCGCCTTGGCGTTGCCGCGCTCGGCCGCGCGCCCGTACCAGACCTTGGCCAGCGCCGGGTCGCGATTGGTGCCGATGCCCTTCTCGAACATGTTGCCGAGCCGGAACTGCGCCGGCCCGAGACCGGCGACGGCGGCGCGCTCGAACAGGCGCAGCGCCAGCTTCGGATCGCGGTTGCCCGGCCCGTCGGCCGCCTGGGCGGCGAGCTGGTAGACGGCGCGGGCATCGCCCGCGAGTGCCGCCTTGCGCAGGCCGGCGGTACCAATGGTGCCCGGCAGGTCGCCGATCCCGGTGACGGTCTCGGTCGCTTCGGCCGGGCTCTGCAGCGGCAGCGCTGCCACCATGGAGGGCACTGCTGCAGGCGCTGGCGTCGGCTCGGCGTTCGCGGCCTGGGCCGGCGCGGGCACGGCCGCCTGCGCCGGCGTCGTGCCGAGCGGCAGCGGCTGCAGCGCCGAGCTCTGGTCCTTCGCTGGCGGCGACGCCGGCTCGGCAGGGCTGGCCTGCGGCGACGGCTTGGCTTCGGGAGCGGCCGTGGCAGCGGGATTGGCGGGCTCGGTCCGGCTGCTGCTCTCGTTCACCGCCGGCTTCCTGGCGCCCTGCTGGCCGCCGGAGAAGACCTGCGCCGCGCCGATCGCCAGCACCAGCGCCGCGAGGCCGAGCAGCAATGGCCGGCGACGCTTCTCCAGGATTTCCTTGAGGCGTCCGCCTGAGGCGGGCTTGGCGGCCTTGCCCGCTTTCGCCGGGTCCGCAGCGGTCGGATTGGCGGCGGCGGCCTCGCTGGCGGCCTTGGCCGAGCGGCGCGCCGCTGCGATCAGGCTCTGGCGGACAGTCTGGGGGTCGTTGCCCTGCGGGGCTGGCGCATCCGGGCGCGGTCGGCCGGAGCCCGGCTCCAGCGGCAGGTCGAGCCCGCCGGCGGGCGGCAGACGCTGCTCGGCGGCGAAGCGCCCGGCCATCGGGATGGCGGGAGCGCTCGCCTTGATCTCGTCGGCCGGCGCGCGGACGCGTGGCGTTGGCGCAGTGCCGCGCCGCTCGCCCCCGATCTCGGCTTCGAGATCGCCGAGGCGGCCAATGATGGTCTCCAGTGTCCGATGGACCGCGCCGATCGCATCCTGGGTCTCGCGCCCGGTCGAGACATGGCTCTCGCGCAGGCCGCTCATCAGGTCGCTGAGCTCGGACAGGCTCGCGCCGCGCGACACGGGCATTTCGGCCATGGCTGCGCGCGCCGCGCGTTCTGCTGCGGCGGTGGTGTCCTCGCGCATGCCCTGGAGGTGGACGACGAGATCCTCCAACGTCCGCTCGAGGCCGTTTTCGGCCGAGCGCGTCGCCGCCTGTTGGTCGAGCCGTTGCGTCAGGCCGGCGATCTGGCGTTCGAGCGCGTCGAAGGATTCGGAGCCGGCTCCAGGCCGGCCGGCCTCGTCGATCTTGGCGGCGAGACCGCGCAGCATGTCCTCGACCGGGCGCATGTCGACCCGGGCGAGCGGCGCTCCGCCCTCGTCGACCATCTGGGCGAGCCTGCTGGAGGCAGCGAGCTGCTCGACGCGATCGGTCAGCGCCTCGATCCGGTCTTCAAGCTGGCTCGGCGGCCGTTCGGCCAGGTGTTCGAGCTTGTTCACCAGCGCTTCGATGCGCTCGGCGAGCTCGTTGGAGGCCGGGCGGCCGCTGGCGTCGAGCTCGCCGAGGCGCGCAACCAGCTGCTCAACCTGCCCGTCGATGACGGACGCGTTCATCGCCGGCAGCGAGTCGATCTTGTGAGCGAGCGATTCGACCTGGCGCGACAGGGCTTGCAGCGGGCCGCTCTCGCCGTGGCGCTCGCGCGAGCGGTCGGCGAGCAGGCTCTCGCGCACGTCCTCGATCGCCAGCGCCAGGCTACGCAGGTCGCGGGTGTCGTCGCGCAGGCGTCCGACATCGGAGGTCAGGGCGCTGAGCTGCAGCGAAAGGTCGTCGAATCGCCGGCCGTCCGTGGCCGAGACAATCTCGCGCAGCTCGGCCAGCTCGTTCAGGATCGGGGCGATGGCCTGACGGTCGCCGCCGCGTGCGACGAGCGCATCAATCTTGGCGGCGAGATGAGCGACCTCCAGCTCGAAGCGGTTGTAGCTTTCCTGCGAGCGCGCCTCCGACAGACGGCCGATCTCGGCTTCGATCCGCGCCAGCGGCTTCAGGACGGGATCGAGACGTTCGCGCCCATCGAGGCGGTCGAGCCTGGCTCCAATCTCGCCGATCGCGCGTTCGAGCGGCTTGATGGCGGCGCGCGGCTCCTCGGCGCGCAGCGCCGGCTGGATCGGGGCGATACGGTCGCTCAGCTGACGCAGATCGTCGCGCAAGGCGGCGAGCGTCGGTGCGGCAGCGGGGCGCTCGAAAGCCGGGGCGCGCGTATCGCCATCGAGGGTGCGCTGGCGCGAGCGGATGTCGGACACCGCGGCAGCAAGGCCGTCGCGGCTGAGCACGACAGGGCGCGTGGTCTGCGGCTGGGGCGGCGGCGGCGCTGCCAGCCGGCGGCTCGCTTCCTCGGAGCGGCGCTCGATGTCGCTGAGTCGCGTGCCCATCGCCTTGATCGCGTCGGCGATCACGGCGGTGGCGCGCTCCTGGCGCTCAACCGTGCTGCGCTCGCCCTGCGACAGGCGGCTCTCGGTGCGCTCCATCCATTGCGCGATCGAATCGAGCGCGCTTGCGGTCCGCGCATTGCTGTCGCGCGTCAGGCGCTCGGCCATGGCGGCCTGGGTGATGAACGCGTCCATGCGTTCGCGCGTGAGCTCGGGCTTGGCCGCCGCAGCCTGCGGCGGTGGGGAGGTCTGCATTCCGCCCTGTGACAGGCGGGCGAGGCGATCCGAGAGCGCGACGATGTCCTGCTCCTCGGCGTCGCGCGCGACGGCTTCGGGTTCCCCAGCCTCTTCGCGAATCTTGCTGTCGAGCCATTCGCCGAGCGTCATCCCGGCGCGACGCGCGGCGGCCTTTGCCGCATCGCGCGTGCGCGGATCGACGCCCTTGACGCTCCAGGGCAGGCTGGTCGCCATGTCACGCTCGCCTCGAGGGGCAATCTCGATCAAGGAGCGCTCGCTGCCCCCTTACGCGGCGGCGCCCTTGCAATCTCGGCATTCATGAACATCGGGTTGATGCGAACGATGCCGGAGATCGCGGAACCGACTTTTCGCCGTCACGGTAAACAGAGCGTTAAGATCCTGCCGTCGGACGTTAATTTTCTGGAAACTCTGAGCATCGAGGCTTGCCCGAGCCGGGTATAACGGTAACTTACCCCTGTCCGGCGCTGAATGACGTGACGTAAGGGCGACGTCGCGCGTACATTGCCGGCAACGCAGGGGCGCCTGCCGATGGACTGGTCGCCCCGCTCCGCAACCGCAAGGATCAGATATGCCGCGCCAAGGCTCAGCTCTGGCGGCCACACCGAGTCACGACGGCCGCTCCGCCTCCCCGCCTACGACGAATGAAACCGAAGCCGGTGGCTTCACCATCAGCGATCTCGCCCGTGAATTCGGCGTGACCCTGCGCACGCTCCGTTTTTACGAATCGCGCGGCCTGCTCGCTCCCGCCCGCTCCGGCCTGACCCGGATCTATTCCGGCCGCGACCGCGCCCGCCTCGCTCTGATCCTTAAGGGCAAGCAACTCGGCTTCACCCTGGTCGAAATCCGCGCCATGCTCGCCAATGAGGAAGGCAAGGAGCTCAAGGGCAAAGAACCGTCCGCCTCGGTCGGCGGCCTGCAGCTCAGCCGCGGCCAGATCGCCGAGCAGCTTGAATTGCTGCGCAGCCAGCGCGCCGAGATCGAGGCCGCCATCGTCGAGCTCGAAGCGACCCTCGCGCGTCTCGACCCCTGACACCCGGCAGCATAGGCCCCCGCCCGACATGATCGTGATGCCCCGAGCCGGAACCGGTTCGGGGCATTTTTCGTTTGCAAGCGCAGCGCCGCTCGCGCCAATCTTGCGGAAAGTGCTGTCCGAACGAAAAAGTCGATGCGGCCCCTTGGCAAGCTGCGACCAGATAGTTTATATATGAACTATCTCGAAGCGCCGCTGTCATATCGAGCCGGCAAGCTTCGTCATCAAGGCTGCACGAAACGCCAGGGAGGATGCGATGCCGGTCTACAAGGCGCCTGTCGAGGACACGCTGTTCCTGCTCAACGACGTTTTCCAGTTCGAGCGCTACAACAACCTCCCGGGCTTCGCCGAGGCGACACCGGATCTGATCGAGGCTGTGCTCGGCGAGGGCGCCAAGCTCTGCGAGGAAGTTCTCCAGCCGATCAACCATTCCGGTGACCAGGAAGGCTGCAAGCGCAATGCCGATGGCTCGGTGACGACGCCGAAGGGTTTCAAGCAGGCTTATGAGGCTTATGCCGCGGGCGGCTGGATCGGTCTCGCCATGGATCCCGAATATGGCGGCCAGGGCCTGCCCTATACGCTCGGCGCCATCATGAACGAGTTCTCCTCCTCGGCGAACATGGCCTTCTCGATGTATCCCGGCCTGACCATGGGCGCGATGGCGGCGCTCTATGTCCATGGTACGGACGAACAAAAGCGCACCTATCTGCCGAAGATGGCCGAGGGCACCTGGTCGGGCACGATGAACCTGACCGAACCGCATTGCGGCACCGATCTTGGCCTGATCAAGACCAAGGCCGTGCCGAACGGCGACGGCTCCTACGCGATCACCGGCACCAAGATCTTCATCTCGGCCGGCGAGCAGGACATCACCGAGAACATCATCCACCTCGTGCTCGCCCGCATCGAGGGCGCGCCGCAGGGCGTCAAGGGCATCTCGCTCTTCGTCGTGCCGCGCAACGAGATCGGCGCCGACGGCTCGGTCGGCGCGAACAACAAGGTGTCCTGCGGCTCGATCGAGCACAAGATGGGCATTCACGGCAATTCGACCTGCGTCATGAACTATGACGGTGCGAAGGGCTGGCTGGTCGGGGCCGAGAACAAGGGCCTCAACGCCATGTTCGTGATGATGAACGAGGCGCGCCTCGGCGTCGCGATCCAGGGCCTGGCCCAGTCCGAGGTCGCCTATCAGAACGCCGTCGCCTACGCCAAGGACCGTCTGCAGGGCCGGGCCCTGACCGGCGCCAAGAACCCCGACAAGCCGGCCGATCCGCTCTTCGTCCATCCGGACGTGCGCCGCACGCTGATGTCGATCAAGGCCTTCAACGAAGCGGCCCGCGCCTTCGTCATCTGGAACGCGATCAAGTCTGACGTTGCCCATCGCTCCGGCGATGAGGCCGAGCGCAAAGCCGCCGACGACCAGCTCGGCCTGATGACGCCGGTGCTCAAGGGCGTGCTCACTGATGTCGGCTTCGACAATGCGGTGAAGGCCCAGCAGATGTATGGCGGCCATGGTTACATCGCCGAATGGGGCATGGAGCAGTTCGTTCGCGATGCCCGCATCGCCATGATCTACGAGGGCGCCAACGGCGTGCAGGCGATGGACCTGGTCGGCCGCAAGCTTGGCCGCGATGGGGGCCGCGCCATCATGGCCTTCTTCAACGAGGTCGGCGCTTTCGTGAAGGAGAACGAGGGCGACGAGGCGCTGAAGCCGCTCCTGGTCTCGCTCGCCGCTTCGCTCGGCCATCTCCAGCAGGCGACGATGTGGTTCATGCAGAACGCGCTCGCCAAGCCGGACAATGCCGGCGCCGGCGCGCATGACTACATGCACCTGCTCGGCTTGGTCTCGCTCGGTTATATGTGGGCGAAGATGGCCAAGGTCGCGCAGGAGAAGCTCAAGGCCGGCGCCAATGGCCAGGCCCAGCGCATGAACGCCAAGCTCGTCACCGCTCGCTTCTTCATGGAGCGCTCGCTGCCTGAGACCGCCGCGCATCTGGCGCGGATCACCTCGGGCTCGGACGCCATCATGGCGCTGAGCGCCGAGCAGTTCTGAACACGCATAGCACGCACGTCATGCTCAGGCTTGACCCGAGCATCTCTTGATGAGTTCGCTGGATGACGAGATGGTCGGGTCAAGCCCGACCATGACGTCCGGCAGGAAAACGAGCCGCATTCGCGGCCAGCCCGGAGGCCTTCACCCATGGCAGACGCCTTCATCTACGATCACGTCCGGACGCCGCGCGGCAAGGGCAAGGCGGACGGTTCGCTCCACGAAGTCACCGCGATCGAACTCGGCACGCAGACCCTGCGCGCCATCAAGGAGCGCAACAATCTCGATCCCAAGCTGGTCGAGGACGTCGTCTATGGCTGCGTCGACCCGGTCGGCGAGGCTGGCGCCGACATCGCCCGCACGGTCGCGCTGAAAGCCGGCTACGGCAAGGAGGTGCCGGGCGTGCAGATCAACCGCTTCTGCGCCTCGGGCTTGGACGCGGTGAACCTCGCCGCGGCGCAGGTGATGTCCGGCCAGAAGGAGATGACGATCGGCGGCGGCGTCGAGAGCATGTCCCGCATCGGCATGGGCGCCTCGGGCTTCGGCATCGCCGTCGATCCATCCGTCGCCATCGACACCTATTTCATGCCGCAGGGCGTCTCGGCCGATCTGATCGCGACGAAATATGGTTTCTCGCGCGACGATGTCGACGCCTATGCCGTGCGCTCGCACAAGCGCGCCGCCAAGGCCTGGGAAGAGGGCCGCTTCAAGAACTCGGTGATCCCGGTCACCGACGTCAACGGGCTGATCATCCTCGACCGTGACGAGACCATCCGGCCGAACACCGACATGCAGGCGCTTGCTTCGCTCAAGGCTTCCTTCGTCCAGATGGGCGAGATGGGCGGTTTCGATGCGGTCGCGACCGCGGCGCACCCGGATGTCGAGTTCGTCAACCATGTCCACCATGCCGGCAACTCCTCCGGCATCGTCGATGGCGCCGCCGCCGTGCTGGTCGGTTCGAAGAAGGCCGGCAAGGCCGCGGGCCTGAAGCCCCGCGCCCGCATCAAGGCTTTCGCCACGACCGGCTCCGACCTCGCCCTGATGCTGACCGGCCCGGTCGACGTCACCGAGCTCGTACTGAAGAAGGCCGGGATGACGCCGAAGGACATCGACCTGTTCGAGCTGAACGAGGCCTTCTCCTCGGTCGTGCTGCGCTACCAGCAGGCCTTCGACATCGACGACGCCGTGCTCAACGTCAATGGCGGCGCCATCGCCATGGGCCACCCGCTCGGCGCCACCGGCGCGATGATTTTGGGCACCGTGCTCGACGAGCTGGAGCGGACGAACAAGCAGACCGCGCTGGTCACGCTCTGCGTCGCCGTCGGCATGGGCGTCGCCACCATCATCGAACGGGTCTAGCACCGCCGTCATTCCGGGGCGGGCCGAAGGCCCGAGCCCGGAACCCATGACCACTGGCCGATGCGGAAGAGGCGCAACGGCTACCGCCGCAAATCACCATGACATGTCGTGTTCATGGGTTCCGGGCTCCTCGCTTCGCTCGGCCCCGGAATGACGAGGGAGGATTTCAGATGAACCTCACCAATTTCCGCTTCGAGACCGACGCCGACGGCATCGCCACCCTGACCTGGGACATGCCCGAGCGCTCGATGAACGTCATCACCCCGCAGGTGATGGAAGAGCTCGACAAGATCGTCGACAAGGTCGCCTCGGATGAGGCGATCAAGGGCTGCGTCATCGTCTCCGGCAAGGAAGCCTTCTCCGGCGGCGCCGACCTCACCATGCTGCAGGGCCTGCGCGACCTCTATGTCAAGCTCGCCAAGGAGCAGGGCGAGCAGATCGCGATGCAGCGCTTCTTCGACGAGAGCCGCAAGCTTTCGCTGCTCTATCGTAAGCTCGAGACCTGCGGGAAGCCGTTCGCGGCGGCGATCCATGGCGTCTGCCTCGGCGGCGCCTTCGAGCTCGCGCTCTCCTGCCAGCTCCGCGTCGTCTCCGACGATGCCTCGACCCGCGTCGGCCTGCCCGAGATCAAGGTCGGGCTGTTCCCCGGCGCCGGCGGCACCCAGCGCGTCTCGCGCCTGATGCAGACCGGCGACGCGCTGCAGATGATGTTCAAGGGCGACCAGATCAAGGCGCTGCCGGCCCGCAATATGGGCCTCGTCCATGCGGTCCTGCCGCGTGACCAGATCGTCGCCGCGGCCAAGGAATGGCTGAAGGCCAACCCGCAGGCGAAGCAGCCCTGGGAAGACCCCAAGTTCAAGCTGCCCTCGAACAAGGTGCATTCGCCGGCCGGCATGCAGATCTGGCCGCCGGCCAACGCGATCTATCGCCGCGAGACCAACGACAATTATCCGGCCGCCCGCGCCATCCTGAGCGCGGTCTATGAAGGCCTGCAGCTGCCGATGGACCTCGCCCTCAAGGTCGAGAGCCGCTATTTCGCAAAAATCCTGCGGACGAAGGAGGCGGCCTCGATGATCCGCTCGCTCTTCGTCTCGATGCAGGAGCTTAACAAGGGCGCCCGCCGCCCGGCCGATGTCCCGGCCTCGAAGCTGAAGAAGGTCGGCGTCGTCGGCGCCGGCTTCATGGGCGCCGGCATCGCCTATGTCACCGCCAATGCGGGTATCGAGGTGGTACTAGTCGACAGGGATGTTGAGGCGGCCGAGAAGGGCAAGGCCTATTCGCACAAGCTGGTCACCGACCAGATCACCAAGGGCAGAGCCAAGACCGCCGATCGCGACGCGCTGCTCGGCCGCATCAAGGCCAGCGCCGACTATGCCGACCTCAAGGGCTGCGACCTGATCGTCGAGGCGGTCTTCGAGGACCCCAAGGTCAAGGCCGAGGTCATCGCCAAGGTCGAGGCCGTGGTAGGCCCCAAGACCATCTTCGGCTCCAACACCTCGACGCTGCCGATCACCGGCCTCGCCGAGCACAGCGAGCGCCCGAAGAATTTCATCGGCATCCACTTCTTCTCGCCGGTCGAGAAGATGCTGCTGGTCGAGATCATCATGGCCAAGAAGACCGGCAAGAAGGCGCTCGCCATGGCGCTCGACTTCGTCCGCGCCATCAAGAAGACGCCGATCGTGGTCAACGATACCCGTGGCTTCTACGCCAATCGCTGCGTCGGCAACTACATCCGCGAGGGTCACCTCATGCTGATGGAAGGCGTGCCGCCGGCGATGATCGAGGCCGCCGGCAAGCAGGCCGGCATGCCGGTCGGCCCGCTCTCGCTCAATGACGAGGTCGCGGTCGATCTCGCCTACAAGGTGCTGAAGGCGACCAAGGCGCAGCTGGGCGAGGGCTCGGTCGACCCGGCGCAGGAGAAGCTGCTCAACGAGATGGTCGAGAAGCATGGCCGCCTCGGCCGCAAGAACAAGAAGGGCTTCTACGACTATCCGGAAGCCGGCCCGAAGCGGCTCTGGCCCGGTCTCGCCGATCTCGTCTCCATCCATATCCACCCCGAAAAGGTGGATATGGATGAGCTGAAGCACCGCCTGCTGGTCACGCAGGCGCTCGAAGCGGCCAAGACCTATGAGGAAGGCGTCGTCACCGATCCGCGCGAGGCCGATGTCGGCTCGATCATCGGCTTCGGCTTCGCGCCCTACTCGGGCGGAACGCTGAGCTATATCGACAATATGGGCGCGGCCGCCTTCGTGAAGCTCTGCGAGGGGCTGGCCAAGAAGCATGGCGAGCGCTTCAAGCCGAACCGGCTGCTGAAGCGCATGGCCAAGACCGGCGACACCTTCTATGGCGCTGCCGAGAAGAAGGCCGCGGCCTGATCAGGCGAAGAGCCGCTCCTCAGGAGCGGCTCCAGCCAGTCGGCGAAGACCTTGTGGCGGCGCGACAAGTGCTGCCGGGGCGGATTGCCGGGGCGGATAGAGCAGGGCGACCGGCATCGGCTCCGCCCTGTGCTCCGGCATCACTTCGACCAGCTCGCCGGTCGCCAGATGCATGGTGGCAACCTGATGGATGTGGAGCGCATCCATCAGGATCGCTACGCTGTATTGGCGATGACGCTCCAACTGGGGAGCGCATGACAAGACTGCGATGCCCGTTCGACCGATCCTGAGCTTTCCCGATCCGCGCCTGCGGCTACCTGCTCCACCGGTCACGCGGTTCGATGCCGATCTGCGCGCGCTCGCGGAAGACCTGCTCGACACGATGCGGGCAGCACCCGGTATCGGCATCACCGCGCCGCATGTCGGCGTGCTCTCGCGGCTCGTCGTGCTGGAGCTGACGCCCGGCGACGTCCGCATCTATGCCAATCCCAAGCTCGACCAGGTCTCCCGCGAGACCGTCCGCCATACCGAGGGCAGCGTCTCGATGCCGGGCGTCAACGACGAACTGGAGCGCCATGCCCATGTCCGCGTGCGCTATCAGGATCTGGAAGGCAAGGAGCAAAGCGAGGATGCCGACGGCCTGCTCGCCATCTGCCACCAGCACGAGATCGACCAGCTCGACGGCATCTTCTGGATCGACCGCCTGTCGCGGCTGAAGCGCGACAGGCTGGTGGCGCGCTACAACAAGCTGCGGCGGGGGTGAGCGACCTGTCGGCGCGTTAGGTCAACCGTAGGCTCGCTGCAGAATCGCCAAAAGCTCTCGACCTGTGGTCTTGTCCAACTGGATTGTCTGACTCAGCTTCCCGGGGATTTCTCGGTCAGCCGAGCCAAAGGTGTCGATTTGGACAATAGGGCCGTCTGGCCCACCACCAAAGACTTTGACACGAGCGTGCACCTTGCTGGGGTGCACGCTGCCATCGCTCGGCCCGATCTCAAACTTTTCGATACGTGCCATGACGAGCGCTGTCAGTTCGCCACAGCCCGGATCGTCCGGCGCAGCTTGCCGATAAGCTCCTCGACCTGGGCCTCCGTGATGATAAGCGGTGGCGAGAAGGCGATCGTGTCGGCGGCGGTGCGGATCATCAGCCCTTCCTCGTGGAAGGCGCGCTCGATCACCTCGTAGCCGCGCTTGCCGACGCCCTCGGCCCGCGGCGCGAGATCGACGGCGCCGACCAGGCCGAGCGTGCGGATGTCGACCACGTTCGGCTCGCCCTTCAGGCTCATCACCGCATCGGCCCACGCCCCCTCCATCGCCCGGGCGCGCTCGAACAGGCCCTCCTCGCGATAGATGTCGAGCGCCGCGAGGCAAGCCGCTGCCGCCAGCGGATGGCCGGAATAGGTGTAGCCGTGGAACAGCTCGATGACGTTGTCGGGGCCTTTCATGAAGGCATCGTAGATGTGCTTGCGCACGATCACGCCGCCCATCGGCACCGTGCCGGAGGTGACGCCTTTGGCGAAGGTGATCATGTCGGGGATCACGCCATAGCGCTCGGCGGCGAAGGCGAAGCCGAGACGGCCGAAGCCGGTGATGACCTCGTCGAAGATCAGAAGAATGCCGTGCTTGTCGCAGAGCTCGCGCAGCCGCTTGAGATAGCCTTTCGGCGGCGGCAGCGCGCCGGTCGAGCCCGCCATCGGCTCGACGATCACCGCAGCGATGGTCGAGGCGTCGTGCAGGGCGACGATGCGCTCGAGATCATCGGCGAAATGCGCGCCATACTCCGGCTCGCCCTTGCTGAAGGCCTGCTTCTCGCGGTCATAGGTGTGGGAGATGTGGTCGGTGCCGGTCAAAAGCCCGCCGAAGAACTTGCGGTTGTTGACCATGCCGCCCACCGAGATGCCGCCGAAGCCGACGCCGTGATAGCCGCGCTCGCGGCCGATCAGCCGGGTCTTCGAGCCCTTGCCCGAGACGTTCCAGTAGGCGAGGGCGATCTTGAGGGCCGAGTCGGCCGCTTCCGAGCCCGAGCCGGCGAAGAAGACATGGTCGAGATCGCCCGGCGCCAGCGCCGCGATGCGGGCGGCGGCGGCGAAGACCTTGGGATGGCCGTATTGGAAGGACGGGGCGTAGTCGAGCTCGCGCGCCTGCGCCTGGATCGCCTCAATGATCGGCTCGCGGGCATGGCCGGCATTGCAGCACCAGAGCCCGGCGGTGCCGTCCATCACCGGCTTGCCCTCGGGGGTGTAGTAGAACATGCCTTCTGCCCGGGCGACCATGCGCGGATTCTGCTTGAACGACCGGTTCGCCGTGAACGGCATCCAGTAGGCTTCGAGATCGTTCGGGGCGCTGATGGCGCGCGGCGCAGAGGTCATGGTCCGGTCCCATTTAGTTTTTTAAAGCTTCCTCAACCTAGCAGCGCGGTCGGGGCTGTAAATCCGCATCGGCTCGGGGCATGCCTGCGTCCGGTGAGCGGCGGCCCACCGCCTGGAGCAGGTGACGTAACGTCGTTTCTGGCGTAGTCTCAACAAGGGGGTAACACTGGACTACGCCCCAATGACTGAAGGCGTTGCCGGTCGGGACGGAAGCGGCACGATCGCGCCGGAGGAGATCCGCGCGCAGCTCGACCGCGTCCTCGCATCTGACATCTTTCGCAGCGCGCCACAGCTGACCGCCTTCCTGAGCTATGTCGTTGAGCAGGCGCTGGCCGGTCGCTCCGGCGAGCTGAAGGGCTACACCATCGCGGTCGAGGCGTTCGGCCGCCCCGCCGAGTTCGACCCGCAATCGGACCCGATCGTGCGCGTCGAGGCAGGGCGCCTGCGCAAGGCGCTCCATCTCTACTTCGCGGCCGAGGGCGTTCGCGATCCCGTGCGGATCACGATTCCTGTCGGCGCTTATGTGCCGAGCTTCACGCGGTCCGACTTTCCCGGGCCTGACGCGGCGTCGCCAGCTGCAGAGCCGGCGACACCGCTTCCACCGGCGGCAGGGCGCCCGCGGTTTTGGGCCTATACGGTCTTGCTCCTCGCGCTGCCTGCCTTGATCGCCTTCGCCGTCTGGCGCCTTGCCGGTCCCAGGCCGGAACCGGGCGTAGGGACGCCGAGCGCTGGGATGCACGCGCCGCGGCCCGCCGCGACACCCGCTGCGCCCGACCAGCTCGCTTCAGCCCAGCCCGCCGAACCGGTCGCGGCGCCTGCGAGCCTGCCCGTGATCGCCGTGGTGATCGCCGGCGACATCGTCGATCCCGCGGTCGAGGACGCGGCGCGGCTGTTCATGCGCCATCTCGTCGACACCATGGCCCGTTTTGACGACCTGCTCGTCGTCAAGACCCCCGGCATGGCGCTGAGGCCGGAGGAAGGGGCCGACTATGTCCTGACGCTCAATACCGCAAGGGCCGGCGACAAGGTCGAGGGCTTCGCCCGGCTCAGCGCCGCCAAGGAAGGGCGCGTCGTCTGGACGACATCCGGCGAGCGGAGTCTCGCGGCCGTGAGCGACGGCATCGAACTGCGCAAGCTGGCGCAGCGGGTCGCGATCCGGCTCGCCCAGCCCTACGGCATCCTGCACGCCGACTTCCGGCTGGCGACGCTGCCGCCCGGGGTCACCTGCATCTATCAAGCGCTCAATTTCCGTCGGCACATGAAGGAGGACGAGCATCTCGCCGCGCGCAATTGCCTCGACTCGCTGGTCGCGCGCGATTCCGACTTCCACCCGGCCTGGTCGCACCTGGCGCTGCTCACGGCGGATGAGTACGCCTCGGGCCTGAATCCGCGCCCGGGTTCGGCGCTCGACCGGGCCCTCGCAGCAGCGGTCAATGCCGTGAGGCTGGCGCCTGCGAGCGCGCGAGCGCACCAGGCGCTGATGGAGGCGCAATTCCTGCGTGGCATGACGGAGGAGGCGCTCAAATCCGGCCGGGAGGCGCTGACGCGCAATCCCTACGATCCCGACATCATGGCTGATCTCGGGGCGCGCTACGTCCAGCTCGGCCGGGCGTCGGAAGGGTTGCCCTTACTCGAGCGCGCCGCTGCGCTGAGCAATGGCCGCCCGTCCTGGTACGACGTCTTTCTTTACTTTGCGGCCTATCTGAGCGGCGCGACCAAGCTTGCCGACAATCAGGCTGCCTTGCTCAAGGGGGAAGAAACGCCGCTTGCCCTCGTTGCTCGCGCAGTGGCGAGCGCCGCCGCCGGAGATCGCCTCGAGCTCGAGGAAACCCAGCGGCTGCTCGGCCAGGCCGAGCCGCTCTTCGCCCTTGATGGGCGCCTTTATCTGACCCGCAAGGGCTTCTCCCCGGTGGTCGTCGACCGCATTCTGGCCGCGATCGGCGAGGCCGGGCTGCAGCCACGCTAGGCCGAAGCCGGTCGTCCTTGGGGACGCGTTCGCGCGCGGTCTTTCGATAGCGCTCGCAGTCGCTGAATCAGGCCGCTATTCTGCGGTGGTCGCAGCTGATTCGTAGCGTCGCGTTCCCTTTCACCTCTTGCGCGATTTCAGCCCTTGGCTCGCATCCGCCTCAGCGCTCTCTCTCCGGCCGCCAGCGGCGTCGCCGGCTTTTCGCTGGGCGCCGCCGCTATCTTGCTCCTGCCTGGAAACCTCGCCAATGCGCTCGGCCTGCTGAGCGCCGGGCTCGGCCTCGCCGGGGCGGCGGCTTTGGCGCGCCGGAACGGCGTGCGCGAGCGCGAGCAGCTGCTCGCCGCGATCGGCGAGGTCAAGGTCCGGCTCGCGACCAATGCCATCCGCGTCGACTCGATGGCCAAGCGCCTCGACCAAATGCCGATGGGCGAAGCCGATGCCGCCCCGGCCAAGGCGATGCTCCACGAGCTCACCGCCGAGGTTGGCCTGCTTGGCGATCTCCTGCAGCAGGTCGCGACGACCTTGGGCGAGCATGACGACCAGCTCAGCCGGATCGAGGGCCGGCTCGCCAATCCACCACCGCAGCAGCCTGCGCGGATCGCCGCACTGGTCCCCGAGCGCGTTGAGCCACGTGCTCCGGAGCCTCTGATTGCGACACGGCACGACCCGGCCGAGGCGGCGCAACGCCGCGCCGCCGAGGAGCGCGCCGCCCTGATCAGCGAAGCTTTGGCGAAGGGCCAGGTCGAGGTCCATCTTCAGCCGATCGTCAGCCTGCCGCAGCGCCGCACGCGCGGCTATGAAGCGCTCGTCAGGCTGAGGCTCGACGAGAAGACGCTGCTGCTCCCCTCCGAATTCCTGACCACGGTCGAGGAGCGGGGCTTCGGCCCGACACTCGATGCGCTCGTGCTCACACGTGCGCTCGCCATCGCCCGCCATCTCGGCAGCAAGCCGGGCGAACTCTTCGTCTCCTGCAATTTCAGCGCGGCGACCTGGGGCTCGTCGCGCGCACTGGCGGCGCTGTCGCGCATCCTGGAGAAATATCACGATCACGTCGGCAATCTCGTCATCGAGGTGCCGCAGCGCGTCTTCCGGGCGCTGGAGCCGTCGAGCCTCGGCCTGCTCGGCGCCATGTCGGCCAATGGCGTGCGCTTCGCACTCGACCATGTCGCCGACCTGCGCTTCGATCCGGTGTCGCTGCATGATCGCGGCGTGCGCTTCGTCAAGGTCTCGGCGGCGCTGCTGCTGGCCGAGGCGCGTGGCGGCAAGCTCGCCGACATCGCGGCGGGCGATATCGCCGTCCAGCTCGCCCGCGGCTCGATCCAGCTCGTCGCCGAGGAGGTCGAGGACGATCCGATGGTCGCCGACATGCTCGATCTCGGCATCGGCTTCGGCCAGGGCATCGTCTTCTCGCCGCCGCGACCTGTGAGGCCCGAAGTCTTCGCCGAGCCGCAGCCGGAGGCCGCTCCTGCTCCGAAGCCCGCTGCCGCCATGGCGCCGCCTGTCTCCGCCGAGGTGGTCGAGCACCCCGCCATGGCGTCGCCGCCTGAGGTCAAGCGCGTTCCCTTCCGCGACATCCTGCGCCGCGCCACCGCCTGATCTTTTTGTCAGGACCGAAGTGCTGGCCTGCGCCGGCGAAGCCGCGTAGACAGGCGGCGCTTGTCCGACAGGAGTTCGCCCGTGCCGTTCTCGCCCCGCCTGCTGTCCGGCGTTTCCGCCGTCATCGACCAGTACGAGCTGTGCCTCTGCGACATCTGGGGCGTAGTCCATAACGGCGTTGCGCCCTTCGCCGCGGCCTGCGATGCCCTGGCCAAGATGCGCGCCGGCGGCGTCACTGTCGTGCTGGTCTCGAATGCGCCGCGTCCACGCTCGGAGATCGCGGTTCAGCTCGGCAAGCTCGGCGTGCCCGGCGACGCCTTTGATGCCATCGTCACCTCCGGCGACGTCGCCCGCGACCTGATCGCCCACCGAGCCGGCGAGCCGCTCTATCATCTCGGCCCGCCGCGCGACCTGCCGCTGATGGCCGGGCTCGATGCGCCGCGCGTCGGCCCGGCCGAGGCTCATTACGTTCTCTGCACCGGCCTGTTCGACGACGAGACCGAGACGGCCGAGAGCTATGCCGAACAGCTTGCTGATTTTGCCCGGCGGAAGCTGACATTGATCTGTGCGAATCCAGACCTCGTCGTCGATCGCGGCGGGCGCATCGTGCCCTGCGCCGGCTCGCTCGCCGTCGCCTATGAGCAGCTCGGCGGCGAGGTGATCTATGCCGGCAAGCCGCATGCACCGATCTACGACCTCGCCATTCGTCTGGGGCAGGAGCTACGCGGCGAGACCGTCGAGAAGGCGCGCATCCTGGCGATCGGCGACGCGATCCGCACCGATATCGCCGGCGCGGCGCAATACGGCCTGGCTTCGCTGATGTGCGTCGCCGGCATCCATGCCGAGGAGATGGCGGGCTTGTCGGACGAGGCGCTGCAGGGCTGGTTCGCCCGGCAGAGTCATCGGCCGAACTATGCCATGCCGCATCTGGCCTGGTAGGGTGTGCGCCGTCTTTCCGGGCCGGCGCGAAGCGTTGAGCCCGGAATCCATGAACACAGTTGGCTTTCGCGAAGGCGCGTCGATGCGTGCGCCTCCTTGATCACGTCCCGGTGGTCATGGATTCCGGGCTCAGGCCTGCGGCCTGCCCCGGAAAGACGGTGAAGGAGAGATGGAGATCGGCGCGCGGCTGAAAGCTCACGCCGCGCAGGCGGCTTCGATCTTCGATTTCAGCGTCTGCGCGTTGAACGGCTTGACGATGTAGTTGTTCACGCCGGCCTTCTTGGCGGCGATGACGTTCTCGGTCTTCGATTCCGCCGTCACCATGATGAAGGGTGTCTCGGCGATGGCGTCCTCGTTGCGCACCTGGCGCAGCAGCTCGTAGCCGGTCATCGGCTCCATGTTCCAGTCGGAGATCACCAGCCCGTATTTCTTGTCCCGCATCTTGGCGATCGCGGCATTGCCGTCGGAGGCGTCGTCGACATTCTCGAAGCCGAGCTGCTTCAGGAGATTACGGATGATCCGGACCATCGTCTGATAGTCGTCCACCACCAGGATCGGCATTGACGGGTCGACAGCCATTGACGGCGCTCCAAGCCAGTAGTCCGCGGCGCCCAGCGACACCGACGCGCGCCGCTCTCGCAGAGCAGCGACCTTGGGTCAATTGTGATAGCGGCTCGGCGTTTCAAAGCCGTTAATCCGGTCTCGAAGTGACCCAGCGGCATACGACCTTTGGCGGACGGGGAAACACGCCAACAGGCACCAAAGTTCAATGGTGCAACGCAGCGAACTATGGGACGCTCCCGTCTCGATTCTGAGTGCGTGCGGTCCTGCGGCCGTGCTGCAATTGCGAAGAGCGACCAATGATGACCAGCACGCTCTATCATGTTCACGCTTTCGAGGATCTGGTCGTCGGCCAGTGCGAAAGCCTGATGCGCACAGTGATGGAGCGCGACATCTCGCTCTTCGCTGACCTCTCGGGCGACGCCAATCCGATCCATCTCTGCGATCGTTATGCCGCCAACACCAAGTTCGGCCAGCGCATCGCCCATGGCATGCTGACTGCGAGCCTGGTCTCGGCTCTGCTCGGCACGCGCCTGCCCGGGCCGGGCGCGGTCTATCTCTCGCAGACGCTGAACTTCCTCGCTCCGGTGAAGATCGGCGATGTCGTCACCGCCCGCGTCGAGGTGGCCGAGCTGGTGCCGGAGCGGCGCCGGGCCCGGCTGTTCTGCGAATGCCTGGTCGACGGCAAGGCGGTGCTCGAAGGCGAGGCCTGGGTCGCGCTGCCGCGCGCAGCGCAAGGCTGAACTGCCTTGACGCTCCCGGCCGCTTGGGGCCAAACACGGCGCTGGCCGGGGCTTCCCGGCGCGACCTAGCGTTCCATGACCTCATCGTCCGAGGCCGCGCGACCTGATGCGCCGCCCGCCTTCGTCCTCGAACCCGGCAAGCCGGTGCCGGCCGATCTGCGCGGCCGGGTGCTGGCGCTCGGCAATTTCGACGGCGTTCATCGCGGCCATGCCGAGCTGGCGCGCGTCGCCGGTGAAATGGCGGCGGCGCAGGGGACCGGCGCCGCGGCACTGACCTTCGAGCCGCATCCGCGAACCGTCTTCCGCCCCGAGCAGCCGGTCTTCCGGCTGACGCCGGAGCCGATCAAGGTCGCGCTTCTCGCCGGCCTCGGGCTCACGCCCAGCTTCGTCGTGCCCTTCGATCGCGCGGTCGCCGCCATTCCGGCGGAGGCTTTCGTCGACGAGCTCCTGCTCGGCCAGCTTGGCGCCGCCGGGCTCGTCTGCGGCTATGATTTCCATTTCGGCAAGGGCCGCACCGGCTCGCCCGAGATGCTGCAGGCGCGCGCCGGCCATGCCGGCATTCCGGTCGCTGTCGTGCCGCCCTTCGCCTTCCAGGGCGAGCCAGTCTCCTCGACGCTGGTGCGCACCGCGCTCGAAGCCGGCGATGTCGGCCATGCAGAGGCGCTGCTCGGCCGGGCCTGGTTCGTCCGCGGCGAAATCGCCCATGGCGACAAGCGCGGCCGCGATCTCGGCTATCCCACCGCCAACATGCATCTCGCCCGTGATTGCCGCCTGCGCTTCGGCATCTACGCGGTCCGCATGAAGATAGATGGCGTCTGGCGCGACGGCGTCGCCAGCTTCGGCAGCCGGCCGACCTTCGACGACGGCGCGCCCAGGCTCGAGACCTTCGTCTTCGATTTCTCCGGCGATCTCTATGGCAGGACCGTCGACGTCGCCTTCGTCGCCTTCCTGCGCGGCGAGGCGAAGTTCGATACGCTCGATGCGCTGATCGTCCAGATGGATGCCGACAGCGCACGGGCGCGCGGCATCCTGGCGGCGACGCCGGCCTTCCTTCTGTGACGACGCTTTGCTAGAAGCCGCTCATGTCCGCTCTGCACTTCGTTACGCCCCTGCGAATTACCGGCCCGGCTGCCGCCCTGCGCTGATAGCGCGGGCGCTTGCGCAGGCCGGGACGACGATCGCTTCCCCGTGACATCTCCAGGATGGGCGCCGCACCGCATGCCGAGGCGCCATCCGCACCGCCGAGCCGGATCATGACCGACAAGACCGCCGAGAAGCCCGAGACCACCGACTATTCGCAGACCCTGTTCCTGCCGCAGACGGAATTCCCGATGCGCGCCGGCCTGCCGCAGCGCGAGCCCGAGCTGCTCGCCCGCTGGGCGAAAATGGACCTCTACCGCAAGCTGCGCGAGGCCGGGCAGGGCCGCGACCGCTTCGTCCTGCATGACGGCCCGCCCTATGCGAACGGCAACATCCATATCGGCCATGCGCTCAACAAGGTGCTGAAGGACCTGGTGACGCGCTCGCAGCAGATGCTCGGCTACGACTCCAACTACGTGCCGGGCTGGGACTGCCACGGCCTGCCGATCGAGTGGAAGATCGAGGAGCAGTATCGCGCCAAGGGCCTGAACAAGGACGACGTCGATGTCGTCGAGTTCCGCAAGGAATGCCGCGTCTTCGCCGAGAAATGGGTCGACATCCAGCGCACCGAGTTCAAGCGTCTCGGTGTCGAGGGCGACTGGGACGATCCCTATCTGACCATGGCCTTCGGCGCCGAGGCGCAGATCGCCCGCGAGATCATGAAGTTCGCCGAGAACGGCATGCTCTATCGCGGCTCCAAGCCGGTGATGTGGTCGGTGGTCGAGAAGACCGCGCTGGCCGAGGCCGAGGTCGAATACGAGGAGCACACCAGCGATACGATCTTCGCGGCGTTCCCGGTTCTCGGCTCCGGACCGCTCGCCGGCGCATCGGTGCTGATCTGGACGACCACGCCCTGGACGATCCCGGGCAACCGCGCGATCTCGTTCCACAACAAGATCGCCTACGGCCTCTATCGGGTGACGGCCGCGCCGGAAGGCAATTGGGCCAAGGTCGGTGCGCGCTATGTGCTGGCCAAGAACCTCGCTGAAGCGCTGTTCAAGACCGCCAAGGTCGAGGTCTATGAGCTGGAGCGCGACGTCAGCGGTGCCGATCTCGCCGGTCTCGCGACCGCTCATCCCCTGCGCGGCCAGGGCTACGAGTTCGATGTGCCGCTGCTCGACGGCGACCATGTCACCGACGATGCCGGTACCGGCTTCGTCCATACCGCGCCCGGCCATGGCCGCGAGGACTTCGACGTCTGGATGGCCAATGGCCGCATGCTGGCCGAGCGCGGCATCGAGACCCGTATTCCCTATACCGTCGATGCCGATGGCCGCTTCACCAAAGAGGCTCCGGGCTTCGAAGGCGCGCAGGTCATCACCGACAAGGGCGAGAAGGGCAACGCCAACGAGGTCGTGATCAAGGCGCTCGCCGCCAGCGGCAACCTCGTCGCGCGCGGGCGCCTCAAGCATCAATATCCGCATTCCTGGCGCTCGAAGAAGCCGGTGATCTTCCGCAATACGCCGCAATGGTTCATCGCCATGGACAAGCCCTATGGCGAGGCCGGCGCGCCCGATCCGGCGGCGCCGGCACCGACCGCCGGCGGCAATGCCGACACGCTGCGCAACCGCGCGCTGAAGGCGATCAGGGAGACCCAATGGGTTCCCGCCGCCGGCGAGAACCGCATCAACGGCATGATCGCCAACCGGCCGGACTGGGTGGTGTCGCGCCAGCGCGCCTGGGGCGTGCCGATCACCGTCTTCGTCGACAAGGAGAGCAAGGAGATCCTGGTCGACGCCAAGGTCAACGCCGCGATCGCCGAGGCCTTCGAGCAGGAGGGCGCCGATGCCTGGTTCACCGACACCGACGGTGGGCGCTTCCTCAAGCCTTATGGTTACGATCCGGCCAGGTTCGAGCGAGTCACCGACGTGCTCGACGTCTGGTTCGATTCAGGCTCGACACATGCCTTCACCCTGGAGAAGCGCGCCGATCTCAAGACCCATCGCATCGTCGATGGCGGCCGCGACAAGGTGATGTATCTCGAAGGCTCGGACCAGCATCGCGGCTGGTTCCATTCGAGCTTGCTCGAAAGCTGCGGCACCCGCGGCCGGGCCCCCTACGACGTGGTCCTGACCCACGGCTTCTGTCTCGACGAGAAGGGCGAGAAGATGTCGAAGTCGAAGGGCAACGTCACCGCCCCGCAGGACGTGATCAAGGACAGCGGCGCCGACATCCTGCGTCTCTGGGTCGCGGCGGCCGACTATTCCGACGATCTGCGCATCGGCAAGGAGATCCTCAAGACCTTCGTCGAGACCTATCGCAAGCTGCGCAACACCATGCGCTGGATGCTCGGCACGCTCGCCCACTTCGACGAGGCGATCCGCGTTTCCGATCCAGCCTCGATGCCGGAGCTGGAGCGGCTGATGCTGCACCGTCTCGCCGAGCTCGGCCCGCAGGTCGAGGAGGCCTACCGCACCTATGACTACAAGAAGGTGGTGAATCTGCTCTCGCAGTTCATGAACACCGAGCTCTCGGCCTTCTATTTCGACGTGCGCAAGGACGCGCTCTATTGCGACCCGCGTTCCAGCCATGTCCGCAAGAGCGCGCTCACCGTCGTCGACCATCTCTTCCGCTGCCTGACGACCTGGCTCGCGCCGATCCTGGTCTTCACTGCCGAGGAAGCCTGGCTCGACCGCTATCCGCAGGTGAAGGCGGACGACGGCTCCGTTCATCTTGAACTCTTCGCCAAGGCCGACGCGGCCTGGCTCGATCCCGAGCTGGCCGAGCGCTGGGCCAAGGTCCGGCGCGTGCGCCGCGTCGTCACCGGCGCGCTCGAACTGGAGCGCGCCGGAAAGCGCATCGGTTCCTCGCTGGAGGCCGCGCCCATCGTCCACATCGCCGATCCGGATCTGCGCGCGGCGCTGAGCGGGCTCGACCTCGCCGAGATCTGCATCACCTCCGGCGCGACGATCGCGGAAGGGGAGGGGCCGGCCGAGGCCTTCCGCCTGCCGGACGTGCCCGGGGTCTCGGTGGTGCCGGCGCGCGCTGCCGGCATCAAATGCGCCCGCTCGTGGAAGTATTTCGACCCGGCGACGGCCGAGCCCGGCTTCCCCGAGGTGACGCCGCGCGACGCCCAGGCGCTGCGCGAGCTCGGGCGCGCAGCATGACCCCGGCGCGCCGCCTCGGCGCCCTGATCGTCGCGCTGACCTTCGTGCTCGACCAGGCGCTGAAGCTTTGGCTGCTCTTCGGCCTGAAGCTCGCCGAAGAGGGGCCGTTCCAGCTCGCCTCCTTTCTGGAGATCGTGCTCGCCTGGAATCGCGGCATCTCCTACGGCCTGTTCCAGCAATCGACCGACATCGGCCGCTGGGCACTGGTCGTGCTCTCGATCGTCGCGGCGGTCTGGCTCTGGCGCTGGATGTGGCGCAGCGACGACAGGCTGACGGTGGTGAGTCTTGCTCTCATCATCGGCGGCGCGCTCGGCAATGGGCTCGACCGCATGGTCTACGGCGCCGTCGTCGACTTCGTGCATGTCCATGTCGGCAGCTTCAGTTGGTACATCTTCAACATCGCCGATGCGGCGATCGTCTTCGGCGTGCTCGGCCTGCTCTATGAGTCGTTGCGGCCCGGCGCCAATCGTTCCAAGACGGTCTGAAACCGGCTGGCCACAGGCGATTTGTGGCAATCTGGCAAAAGGGCTCCCCGTTTTGCCGGATATGGGTTAAAAGGCCCGCCATGCTTTTGCCGCGTCGATCGGGCATGACGCCGGCAGATGTCCGTATGGAGAGGTGAAATGGCTTATCGGATCCGCGCTTCGCACATGCTGCTCGCCGGCAGCCTGCTGCTGGCGGCGAGCCCTGCTTTCGCCCAGGAAGGCATGCTCTTCCAGAATTTGGTGAAGGGCTTCGGCCTGTTCGGCACCGACAAGGCGGACATCGAGTACAAGCAGCGCGCCCCGCTGGTGGTGCCGCCGTCTTCGAGCCTGCCCAGGCCGCAAGAGGCCGGCGCCAATCGCAGCGCCGCCTGGCCCGATGATCCGGACGTCGCCCGCCGCCGGGCCGACCGCGACAGTTCCAACATCCTGTTCCAGAACAGCGAGTCCTACCGCGCCAACACCAGGCCGTTGCTGACGCAGGACGAGCTGCGCCGCGGCCGCGTCGCCGGGACTCCCAACGGTCCGGACGGCATCGTTCCCGACCACAGCAACTACAACAACCAGATCCAGCCGATCCGCGTCGGCCGCGAGATGGCGGCTCGCCAAGCCCAGACCGATACCTCCAATCTGCAATATGGCACCGAGCCGGCCCGTCGTTATCTGCACGAGCCGCCGACCGGCTACCGCCGTCCAGCGGCGACTGCGGCGCTAGGCCCAGGCCAGACCGGTCCGCGCGAGGACAAGCAGGCGGTCGGCCAGCGCGAGTTCCTTGTCGGCAAGAAGGTCTACGAGAACCAATAGGCTGCAAGCGATCGTCCGGCGCGCGTTGGTTTTCCGCCGCGGCCGGATTATCTAGAGCAGGAGCCTTTTTCCGGCTCGGGTCCAGGCGGGCCCGGGCCGGTTCGTTTCTAGACGTCGCGATCCCTGCAGGAGCTTTCCCCGACCATGACGGTTCACGCCGCTCCCGCCACCGCAGCCAATCAGGTCGAATCCTACAAGCTCGCCAACGGGCTCCAGATCGTGGTTGCGCCCGACCACCGCGCGCCCGTCGTCACCCATATGGTCTGGTATCGCAACGGCTCCGGCGATGATCCGGCCGGCAAGTCGGGCATCGCCCATTTCCTCGAGCATCTGATGTTCAAGGGCACGGCGAAATGGCCGGCCGGCGAATTCTCGAAGATCGTCGCCAGCTATGGCGGCCAGGAGAACGCCTTCACCTCCTACGACTACACTGCCTATTTCCAGCGCGTGCCGAAGGAGCATCTGCGCGCGATGATGGACTATGAGGCCGACCGGATGACCGGCCTGGCCTTCGACGAAACCGTGGTCGCGCCCGAGCGCGACGTGGTGCTGGAGGAGCGGCGCATGCGCGTCGACGCCGACCCGGCCGCCCAGCTCGGCGAGGAGTTCTCCAGCGCGCTCTACGCCCACCATCCCTATGGCACGCCGATCATCGGCTGGGAGCACGAGATCGAGGAGCTCTCGCGCGACGACGCCTTCGCCTATTACCAGCGCTTCTACACGCCGGAGAACGCCATCCTGGTCGTTGCCGGCGATGTCGAGCCGGCCGAGGTGCTGCGCCTGGCGCAAGAGACCTATGGTATCATCCCCGGCCGCGGCGAGGCCCCGGTTCGAAAGCGCCCGGCCGAGCCGGAGCCGCGCGCCGCCCGCCGCGTCGCCCTCGCCGATCCGCGCGTGCAGCAGCCCTCGCTGCGCCGGGCCTGGCTGGCGCCGACCTATGTCTCGCCGCAGCGCGACGAAGCCTTCGCGCTCGAACTCGCGGCCGAGATCCTCGGCGGCGGCACGACCTCGCGGCTCTACCGCAAGCTCTGCGTCGAAGAGGAGCTCGCTGCCGGCGCCGGCGCCTATTTCATGGGCTCGATGGTCGATCGTTCCGCCTTCCAGCTCTCGGTCAGCCCGCGCCCGGGCGTCGAGATGGCGGCGCTCGAAGCCGGGCTTGATGTGGCGCTCGCCGCCTTCATCGCGGAGGGGCCGACCGAGCTCGAACTTGCCCGCGCCCGCACCCGCCTCGTCGCCGAGACGGTGTTTGCCCGCGACAGCCAGTCCTCGCTCGCCCGCATCTTCGGCTCGGCGCTGGCTGTCGGCGAGACCGTCGAGGACGTGCTGCTCTGGCCGCAGCGCATCGAGGCGGTGACGCGTGAGCAGGTCACCGAGGTGGTCCGACGCTATCTCAGGCCCAACCGCTCGGTCACCGGGCTGCTCGTGCCGGCCGCCGCCTGACACTGCGCTGACGTCATTACGGGTGGGCTCCGGCCTGCCGTCGAGGATTGCCGATGACCCATTCTCTCGCTCCCGCCACCGCCGCCCCCGGCCCCTCGCTCGCTGTCCAGCGCGTCACAGCTGCCTGCGGCGTCGAGGCCTGGCTGGTCGAGGAGCACAGCCTGCCGCTGCTCGCGCTCGACTTCGCCTTCGACGGCGGCGCCAATCGCGACCCGGCCGATGCCGCCGGCAGTGCCAATCTCATCTCCGGCCTGCTCGACGAGGGCGCCGGGGACCTCGACGCCGAGGCCTTCCAGGGCCGGTTGGCCGATCACGCCATCAACCTCTCCTTTGACGCCCGCCGCGACGATTTCCACGGTCAGCTCCAGACCCTGTCGCAGCATCGCGAGGTCGCCTTCGAACTGCTCGGCCTCGCCCTCAACGCGCCGCGCTTCGACGCCGACGCGGTGGCGCGGGTCAAGGCGCAGGTGATCGCGGGGCTGCAGCGTCAGGCGCAGAACCCGGACGTCATCTGCCGCAACGCGCTCTTTGCCGCAGCCTTTCCCGCTCACCCCTATGGCCGTCCGGAGCGCGGCGACGTGGCCAGCGTCGGCGGGCTTCAGGCCGAGGGCCTGAAGGCGCTGACGCGCGAACTCTTCACCCGTGGCGGCCTTAAGGTCGTTGCTGTCGGCGACATCACCGCGAGCGAGCTGGCGGCGCGGCTCGATGACCTGTTCGGCGCCTTGCCGGCCGGTGCGCCGCGCGTCGAGCCGGCTGCGCCGCTGCCGATCGCGGGGCTGGGCGCGACCCATATTGTCGATCTCGACGTGCCGCAGACAGTGCTGCGCTTCATCGGTCCCGGGCTGATGTGGCACGATCCGGATTTCATCGCTGCGACCGTGCTGAACCATATCCTCGGCGGCTCGGCCTTCACCTCGCGCCTGTTCATGGAAGTCCGCGAGAAGCGCGGCCTCGCCTATGGCGTCTCCTCCAGCCTGATGCCGCTGCGCCAGACCGGTTTCCTCGTCGGCGGCACCTCGACCCGCAACGACCGCGTCGCCGAATCGATGAGCGTGATCCGCGAGGAGATCGCCAAGCTCGTGACCGAAGGGCCGAGCGAGCACGAGGTCGAGGAGGCCAAGCGCTATCTGATCGGCTCCTATTCGCTGCGCTTCGACACCTCGCCGAAGATCGCGGGCGAACTGCTCGGCCTTGCGATCCGCGGCGAGCAGCCGGACTTCGTCGAGACCCGCAACCAGCGCTTCGCCGCGGTGACGCTGGCCGATGTCCGGCGCGTCGCCCAGCGCCTGTTCGGCGAGGGCAAGCTGCTCGTCCAGGCCGTCGGCCGGCCGGTGGGGCTGGTCTGACGCTCCCGGCCGAGGAGCTCTCATGAGCATTCGCCGTCTCGATCCCGTCCTGGTCGATCGCATCGCCGCCGGCGAGGTGATCGAGCGGCCGGCCGCGGCGGTGAAGGAGCTAGTCGAGAACGCGATCGATGCCGGTGCTGCCAGCATCGCCGTCACCATCCGGGCCGGCGGGCGCGAGTTGATCCGCGTCGTCGACGACGGCATCGGCATGAGCCCGGACGACCTTACCCTCTGCGTCGAGCGCCACGCCACCTCCAAGCTCCCCGATGGCGACCTTTTCGCCATCCGCTCGCTCGGCTTTCGCGGTGAGGCGCTGCCCTCGATCGGCTCGGTGGCGCGGCTCTCGATCACCACGCGCCAGCGCGATGCGGCGCAGGGCTGCGCCCTCGTGGTCGAGGCCGGCGCCAAGGGGGCGGTCAGGCCGGCGGCGGCAGCGCCCGGCACCCGGATCGAGGTCAGCGACCTCTTCATCTTCACCCCGGCCCGCCTGAAATTCCTGAAGAGCGACCGCGCGGAGGCGCAGGCCGTCTCCGACATGCTGCGGCGGCTCGCCATCGCCCATCCCGAGGTCCGCTTCTCGCTCGAGGGCGAGCATGCCGGCGCCTTCGACTGGCCGGCCGAGCCGATCGGTAATGACGGCCATCTGCGCCGTCTCGGCCGCGCGCTCGGGCGCGATTTCCCGGAGAACGCCCTGCCGGTCGAGACCGAGCGCGAGGGTGTCAGGCTTTCCGGCTTCGCCGGCCTGCCGACCTTTCATCGCGGCACCTCGGCCGGCGTCCACATGGCGGTCAACGGCCGGCCGGTGCGCGACAAGCTGCTGCTCTCGGCGGTGCGCGGCGCCTATGCCGACGTCGTGCCCTCCGACCGGCATCCGGTGCTCTATCTCGACGTGCTCTGCGATCCCGCTGTGGTCGATGTCAACGTCCACCCGGCCAAGAGCGAGGTTCGCTTTCGCGATCCGGCGCTGGTGCGCGGCCTCGTCGTCTCGAGCCTCAAGGCGGCTTTGGCAGGCGCCGGCCACCGCGCCACCACCACCGGCGGCGCCCGCACGCTCGACGCCTTCCGCGCTGTGTTCTCGGGCGGCGGCTTCGGCAATGGCGGGCCGGCGACGATCCAGCGCCCGAACTTCGGCAGCATCGCCGACTGGTGCATGCCCGAAGCCTCAGCCCAGCCGACGCAGGCCGGCTTCGCCGATCTCGCCATGCCTTCGGCAGATGCGCGCGCCCATCTCGCCGAGCCGCCGCAGGATGCGCTCGACCGGCCTTTAGGGGCGGCCCGCGCCCAGGTCCACGGCACCTATATCGTCGCCCAGACCCGCGACGGCATGGTGATCGTCGACCAGCACGCCGCGCATGAGCGCCTGGTCTATGAGCGCTTGAAGGCCGAGCGCGCCAAGGCCGGAATCGCCCGCCAGCCCATGCTCCTGCCCGAGGTGGTCGAGCTCGATCCCGTCGATGCCGACCGGCTGAACGCCGCGGCTGCCGATCTTGCCTCGCTCGGTCTGGTCATCGAGAGCTTCGGCCTAGGGGCCGTGCTGGTCCGCGAGGCGCCGGCCGCCATCGCCGGTGGCGATCTCCAGGGCATCGTCCGCGATGTCGCCGATGCTCTCGCCGAGCATGGCGACGCCGGCTCGCTGGAGCGCCGCCTCGACCATGTGCTGGCGACGATG
The DNA here is from genome assembly GCF_042657265.1 of Allobosea eneae. Classification (NCBI taxonomy): domain Bacteria; kingdom Pseudomonadati; phylum Pseudomonadota; class Alphaproteobacteria; order Hyphomicrobiales; family Alloboseaceae; genus Allobosea; species Allobosea eneae. Next base: position 182,565 of record NZ_JBHSLW010000008.1, on the reverse strand, counting down.
GCCTGCCACAATTCGGTCCGCGCCGGCCGGCGCCTGCGGCCGGAGGAGATGGACGCGCTCCTGCGCGAGATGGAGGCGACGCCGAATTCCGGCCAGTGCAATCACGGCCGGCCGACCTATGTCGAACTGAAGCTCAGCGATATCGAGAAGCTGTTCGGGCGGAGATAAGATCAGCCAAATTCACGTTGGTTTGGATTCTCCCGTGTCAAGAAAATAGAGAGTCATACCGGCGTGGCCGGCTTGCGGAAACCATTGTGAATCTTTGACCGCCTGAATCTCGCGCCGAGCAGACGCATAGTCCACGGCGAGATTGGCTTGCGCAGCAGAAAGCCGAACCTGCATATTCGGGTGACCGAACAATCTCATGAGTTCGTACCGTTGATCGCCGGGGCGCGACTTGAGCTCCATTTCAAGGTCGTGGATTCGCCAGACCAGGCGATTGACGCGCGCTTGTTCATCACCCTCCATGGCATCGTATTGCTCGATGCAGAGCTGTTCGAAGAGGTTGACGATTTCGGCGTTCGATAGCGATTTTAAGTTCTTTCGCTGTCTCATTTCAGCACCTTGAATGTGCGCATCGCTTCATGCCCAACCCGGACATGCTCGGACCAGTCCTTTCCGCGCAGATAGTTCCGAGGCGTCTGCATGCCGAAGTCCTTGTTCGGCTGGTTGTACCAGCCGGTGATCTCATGATGCTTGTATTTCGGCACGCTGACCACATTATCGGCGCCATCGATTTGTGAGCGCGAGAACCCTTCGTGTCGACCCGCTCCCTGTTCGACGATGTGATGGTCCTCATAGCCTGGGCGCCGTTGGCCGGCATTCTGCTGGAGTTCTGAAAGCGTCTTCGGCGCATCCTGATAAGACGTGATCGAGGGGATTTGAGAGTAGTTCTCTGCAAGCTCGATCGCAGTGAGTAGAGCGCCGATCGGGCCGGCGTACCTCAGGAGCTGCTGCGCGACCCGCTTCGCTATCGCCTTACCTGCCTTGGTGGGCGACGCCTGCTCTTTCGGCGGTTGCTTGGGCGGCTCTTCTGGATCGAGTTTCGGTCCGCCATTGTCGCCGATGCCCGGCTGCCGACCCTGCGCTGACCCCTCGCCGCTCGTCCATCGGCCGCCATCAGGATTTCCGGAAGGCACACGCGGTTGATCGGGATTGAAGCCGGCCTTCTCGGCGAACGCCTGCAGGCGAGCGAAAGCCGCCATCATGCGCTCGCCGGCGATGAGGCAGGCCAGTGCGCGAGCGCTCAGCAGCGTGGGGCGGCTTGATTGGGAAGGCGATTGTTTAGGAAGCATCCGTGCGCATCTCCGCGACGGATACGGAGATTAAGCGCGAAAATCGGGCCGGGGATAAGATTGCATTCCATCCCCGCTCTAGTGGTCGTCCCGGGCGACCGCAGGGAGACCCGGGACCCATTCCGGAACCTTTATCGAGGACGCCCAGGCACGGATCCCGGACCTCCGCTTCGCTCCGTCCGGGATGACCCGTCTCACACCACCTTCAAAAACCGCACCTGCGTCTCGCCATAATCGCGCCGGTCGAGCTCGTCGAATCCGTCCGGCAGCGTGATCTGCGCGTCCGCCGCTTCCTCCAGCAGCACCAGCGCATCCGGCGCCAGCCAGCCGCCGTCGCGCGCCGAGGCGAGGGCCCGCTCGCCCAGGCCCTTGCGATAGGGCGGATCGCAGAAGACGAGGTCGAAGGGCGCCATGCCGGTGATCGGGCCGAGCTTGGTCGCGTCGCGGCGGAAGATGCGGCTATAGCCGGCGAGCCCCAGCGCCATCTGGTTCTCGCGGATCAGCCCGCGCGCCTCGGCGCCGTCATCGACCAGGAGCGCGAAGGCTGCGCCGCGCGAGAGCGCCTCGAACGCCATCGCGCCGGTGCCGGCGAAGAGGTCGAGCACGCGCGCCCCGTCGGCCGCATCGCCATGGCCATGCGCCAGCACGTTGAACAGCGATTCCCGCAGGCGATCCGAGGTCGGCCGGATCGCGCCGATTCCCGGTTTCGGGCTGGCGAGAGACCGGCCGCCGAAGCGCCCTCCGACGATGCGCATGGCTCAGGCCTCAGCCGCGGCGATCACGCCCACCGCCCGAACGCGGCGGACCTGAGCGCGGCGGGCGGCCGCCACCGGGGCGCGGCCCGCGCCCGCCGGGCCGATCGCCACCTGGCCGGTCGCCGGTCGGCTTGCCGCGGAAGGGGCGGGCAGGGCGGTCGTCGGCACCAGCGCCGGCACCGCCGCTGGGTGGGCGCTTGCCGCGCGGCGGCTTGTCGGCCCAGTCGCCGCTGCCGCGCCAGGGCGCCTCGCCGCCGCGATCGCGGCCGAAGCTCTCCTCGCGTGGCGCACGGCTCGGCCGTTCGCTGCGTGGTGCGCGCGCGGGCCTGTCCTCGCGCGGCTCGTCGCTGGGCTTGGCGCTGATGCGCTCGACCTTGACGCGCCGGCCCTTGGGATCGGCGATCGCCTTGTCGCGCACGCGCGTGACGGTGCCGGTGGCCTCGCGCGCCTGACGTTCTTCCTTCGGGTCGGCGCCGCGGCGCGGTGGTGCCTTGCGCTCGCGTTGCGGCTCGGCCTCGACATCGCGCCAGACGCCGCGGGTCCAAGGCTTGTCGCCACGCAGCGGGCGGGCCTCCTCGGCCTGCTCCTCGCGCGGCCGGCGGCGCGGGCGGTCGTCGCCGGCGGGGGCGGACCTGCCGCGCGCGGGCCTTTCGTCTGATCGGCTTTCGTCGCGCCGCGGCGAGTCGAAATCGACGCCCGCCTTGGCCATCAGCTCGGTGCCGAGCTGGTCCTTGAGCACCTTGGAACGCACCTCCTCGGCCTCGCCCTCCGGCAGGTCGCCGAGCTGGAACGGGCCGAAGGAGACGCGGATCAGCCGGTTCACCTGCAGGCCAAGATGCTCCAGCACCGTCTTGACCTCGCGGTTCTTGCCTTCGCGCAGGTCGACGGTGAGCCAGGTGTTGGCGCCCTGCTCGCGCTCGAACTGGGCAATCACCGGGCCGTACTGGACGCCGTCGATGGTGACGCCGCCCCGGAGCGTATCGAGCTGGGCCTGGTTGACCTGGCCGAAGGCGCGCACGCGATAGCGCCGCAGCCAGCCGGTCTCGGGCAGCTCCAGCATGCGCGCCAGCCCGCCATCATTGGTCAGCAGCAGCAGGCCTTCCGTGTTGATGTCGAGCCGGCCGACCGAGAGCACGCGCGGCAGGTCCTCCGGCAGCGCGTCGAACACGGTCGGGCGCCCCTCCGGATCATGGTTGGTCGTCACCAGGCCGCGCGGCTTGTGGTAGAACCAGAGCCTTGTGCGCTCGCGCGCCGGCAAGGGCTCGCCATCGACCAGCACGACATCGTTCGGGCCGACATCGAGCGCCGGGCTCTCGATCACCTTGCCGTTGACGCTGACACGGCCTTCCGCGATCAGCGCCTCGCTGTCGCGGCGCGAAGCGACGCCGGCGCGGGCCATCACCTTGGCGATGCGCTCCGGCTCCTGCGGCGCAGCCGGAGCCGAGACGGCCTCGGCGATCTCGGCGGCGTTGCGATGCGCCCGGTCGGGGCGCGTGCGCGTCGGATTGCTGCCGCGTGGAGCGTCGAAGCGCTTGCCGCCGAAGCCGCGGCCCTCGCCGCGCTCCTCGCGACGTGGCGGGCGGGCGGAACGCGGGCCTTCGCTGCTGCGCTCGCGGAACGGGCGCTCGCTGCGGCCGCGTTCCTCGCCGCGCTCGCGCGGTGGCCGGCGCTCCTCGCCGTCGCGCTGGCGGAAGGGGCGTTCGCCACCTTCGCGCGCGGGACGTGCTGCACGGCGCTCGTCGTCACCGCGTCCGCGGAAGGAGCGGTCACCATCGCGGGAAGGGCGCCCGAAGCCGCCGGGCCTGCCACCGCCAGCCCTGTCGCGGCTTGGCCGGTCGTCGTCGCGCGGTGGCCGGCTGGCGCGGCGTTCGTCACTGCCACGGTCGCGGAATGGCCGCTCGCCACCCTCGCGCGGCGGCCGCTCGCCACCCTCGCGCGGCGGCCGCTCGCCAAACGGCTTCTTCTCGAAACGGCGCGCCGGGCGCTCGCCATCGCTGCGGCGCTCGGCGCCTTCAGCCGGCGCGCGCCGGGGGCGTTCCTCGCCATCGCGCGAACGGAAGGGCGGCTTGCCGCCGCGTCCGGGCGGCCGGCCGCCGGGGCCACCGCGGCCAGGGCCGCCATCGCGTCCGCCGCCGCGGCCACCGGCTCCGCCACCCTTGCGCGGACCGCGGCTTTTCTGGTTGTTGTCGTCGCTCATGGTTGCTCCTGAAGCCGGATCATCGCGGACCGGGTTGCGAAGCGATCCGGGACGGCAGCGGCTCTTGAATCTGGTATTAGCCGGCGCTTGTAGCAGGCGTTTTCGTGCGCTGCGACGGCAAAGATGAAGGTTCGATGGGATCGATCGACGCAAAGCAGGCCGAGATGTCGCCGATGGCGCTGGCGCTCGCCGAGGCGCGCGCCGCGGCGGAGCGTGGCGAGGTACCGGTCGGGGCGGTGATCGTCCGTGGCGGCGAGATTCTGGCCAGCGCCGGCAACCGCACGCTCGAGCTCAAGGACCCGACGGCGCATGCCGAGACATTGGCGATCCGGCTGGCCTGCGAGGCGATCGGGTCGGAACGGCTGATCGATTGCGATCTGTATGTCACGCTCGAGCCCTGCCCGATGTGCGCGGCGGCGATCTCCTTCGCCCGGATCAGGCGGCTCTATTTCGCTGCCTCCGACCCGAAGGGCGGGGCGGTCGAGAACGGCGTCCGGCTCTATCGCAGCCCGAGCTGCCATCACGCACCGGAGGTCTATGGTGGCCTGAGCGAGCGCGAGGCGGCAGAATTGTTGCGCGATTTCTTCCGAGGGAAGCGCTGATGGCGGCGATGATCGGTGGCGCGAAGCCGGCCGATGCGGGAGCGATTGCTGCGCTCAACCGCGCAGCCTTCGGCGGCGAGGATGAGGTCGGCATCGTCGAGCGTCTACGCGGCGATGGCCTTGTCGCCGTCGAGTTGGTTGCGGAGCAGGGTGGCGCGATCATCGGCCACATCCTGCTCAGCTGGCTGCCGACGATAATGGACGGCCGCGCCATGAAGGCTCTGGCGCTCGCTCAGATGGCGGTGCAGCCGGGCCACCAGAAGCAGGGCATCGGCGGCGGGCTGATCGCGGCGGCGCTCGATCAGGCGCGGGCTGTGGGAGCGGAGGCCGTTATCGTGCTCGGCCATCCCGATTATTATCCGCGCTTCGGCTTCTCGGCGGCGCTGGCAGGGAACCTCGCCTCGCCCTTCTCCGGTGAGGCCTTCATGGCGCTGGAGCTGGTGCCGGGAGCGCTGGCGGGACGGCAGGGCTCGGTCAGCTACCCGGCGGCGTTCGGGCTGTAGTCGATCGATCCGTCGGCCTGGCGGCCGAGCTGCCGTGCGAATGCTTGAAGAAGCGATGCTGGCACTTTAAGAAATAGTATTCGATCTGTTCTTCAGCAATTTTCACAGTTTATGTAATGTATATTTCCTAGTATTTGATTTTAATCGCCTAGTTCGATCGACCTAATTCCGATGGAGTAGAGAAGCAGAAAGTTGATCGCTCAGGGCGTTGCTGGCATCCGTTGCCATGTTTTTGCCTCGTATCGCCCGTAGGTCGCCGCTGCACTGCTCGGCCAGACCAAGGAATGGTGGCTTGAGCATTCCATTCCCCTAAATCGGTAAATCTCCATTATGCGTAAAGTTGCGTTGGCTGCGCTGTCCGCGGCCTGTTGGACTGCGTCCCCCTCCTTCGCCGCCGATACCCATCTCGCGAAGATCTCGTTCCAGCCGCAGGTGAAGGGGCTGAGCTGCCTGAAGCCGGAAACCCTCGGCATGATCAAGGAACTCACCGCGAAGATCGGCCCGATCCAGATCACCTCGACCTGCGGCGGCCGCCACGCCCGCAACTCCCAGCACTATCGCGGCAACGCCATCGATTTCCGCCCGCTCGCCACCTCGCCGCGGAACGCCGCGGCCGCCGCCAAGACGATCGAAGCTGTCGGCGGTGTCGGCTCCTATTCGAACGGCCTCGTCCATGTCGATGTCGGTGACCGCGAGATCGCCTGGTATGGCAAGAAGCGCAGCCGCCGCCTGGCCTATGCCGGGCGTGGGCGCTGACCAGCGTCCGTCAGAGCATCGTCCGTGCGACGAGGTAGCTGCCCAGCGCCAGCAGCCCGGCGAAGAAGCAGAGCTTGAAGGTTGCCGCCGTGATGCGCTGCCGGATCGCCTGGCCGAACCACATCCCGGCCAGCGCCGGCAGCAGCGCTAGCAATGAGGCTCCGGCGACCTTCAGGTCGAGCGCGCCGGCGCCGACCAGCCCGAAGGACAGGGCGATGGTCGAGACGATGAAGGAGAGGCCAAGCGCCTGCACCAGCTCGTCCTTGTCGAAGCCCAGCGCCTGCAGATAAGGCACGGCCGGCAACACGAAGACGCCGGTCGCGGCAGTGGCAACACCGGTGACGACACCCACCAGCGGGCCGAGCCAGATCTCGGCCTTCTCGGGAACGCGCAGCTTGGCGGCCTTCAGCCCGACCAGTGCATAGAGCACCAGTGCGATGCCGAGCCAGAGCGTCGCCGAGCCGTCCTTGGCCTTTTCCAGGAGCCCGGCGCCGGCCCAGGTGCCGACACAGGTTCCGGCCAGCATCGGCCAGAGACGGATGGCGATGGCCTTCAGCTTTGGCCCCGCGAGCTGCCAGCTATTGGTGACGAGGTTGGGGATGACCAGCAGCGCCGCCGCCTGCGCCGGCGCCATCACCACGCCGAGCACGCCGACCGCGATCGTCGGCAGGCCGAGCCCGATCACGCCCTTGACGAAGCCGGCGAGCACGAAGGTCGCGGCGATGAAGCTGAAGAGCGTCGTCTGGTCCATGGTCCTGCCGGGTCGGTCGATTGCGTTGGATCGCTTGTCGCAGTCCTGACCCGCGCTGTCGCTTGTCGATACTACGGTCCTCGCGGTAGCGTCCTCGCTTGCCTCAGCGAGCACCGACGTCATCATGGCAGCCACAATGGAGGCGATGAGCCACGGCCATGAACGGACCCTATCTCGCCGAGATCGCTCATCTGATGGGCGACCCCGCCCGCGCCAACATGCTGCATGCGCTGATGGACGGCCGGGCGCTGACGGCCAAGGAGCTCGCCTTCCTCGCCGGCGTCGCGCCGCAGACTGCGAGCGGTCATCTCGCCAAGCTGATGCAGGGCGGTCTGCTCGGCGTCGCCGTGCAGGGCCGCCATCGCTATTACCGTCTGGCGGGGCCCGAGGTCGCCGCTGCGCTGGAAGGGCTGATGGTGCTCTCCGGCGGCCAGGCGAACGGGCGGAGGCTGCCCTCGCGCGTCGGCGCCGATCTCGCCCGCGCCCGCACCTGCTACGATCATTTCGCCGGCCGTCTTGGCATCGCGATCCATGACGCGCTCGTCGCCGGCGGGCATCTCACCGTCGCCGATGGCGGCTATGGCCTGACCCGCTCTGGCGTCGCGCTCTTCGCCGGGCTCGGGATCGACCCCGCTATTGCGAGCAAGGGCAAGCGGGCGGCGCTGCGGCCCTGTCTCGACTGGAGCGAGCGCCGCCCGCATCTCGCCGGCTCGCTTGCGGCGGCCATGGCCTGCCGCTGCTTCGAGACGGGCTGGGTGAAGCGGGTCAAGGATAGTCGCGCGGTGATCCTGACCGATGAAGGGCGTGCGGCGCTGGAGGCTGGCCTGCCGGGCTTCCGCTGCGACGAGCCGGAGGTACCAAGCCGTCTTTCCGGGGCGTCGCGCAGCTGCGAGCCCGGAATCCATGAACACGACGCGATTGGGTAGGTCGGAGCAGCTGCCCAATCCAACGTTGTGTTCATGGGTTCCGGGCTCAGGCCTTCGGCCTGCCCCGGAAAGATGGGGTGTTCAAGCCGCCTTCTCAAACGCCTCTGACAGCCTCCGCTTGACCTCGTCCTTCGCCGGCTCTGCGGCCTCCAGGATCGCCTGCCAGCGGAAGAAGTCGAGCCCGCCAAAACCTTCGCCGCCGGCACGGATCAGGATGTCCGGCGGCTGCCGCTCGATCATGCGCTGGACCAGGGCCCGTGTCAGGATCTGCGAGACGCCGACCATGGCTTCGAGTGGCTCGGGCACGCGGCTGTCGCTGACGGTCGCCGGCGCGCTGGTATCGACCGCGAGCACGAGGCGCCCCGGACCGAGCAGGCGGTCATAGGGCAGCGGATTGATCGCGCCGCCATCGATCAGCACGCGCCCGCCGATCGTCACCGGCCTGACCAGCCCGGGGATCGCCAGCGATGCGGCAACGGCCGGCGTCAGGGGGCCGCTGCCGAGGACGACCTCGTCATGCAGATGATAGTCGGTCGCGACGCTGAGGAACGGGATCCCGAGCTCCTCGAAGCGATCCGGCACGGCCTGCGGCCAGAACAGGTCGAGCAGCCGCTCGCCGTCGATCAGCACGGGATTGCCGAGGCCGCCGCGCCAGAGATCGGCGATCTTGCCGATGCGTGCTTCGAGCAGCCTGGCGATCACCCGGGCCCGGTCGCGGAAGCTCGCCTCGACATGGGCACGCAGGTCGCGGCCGGAGAGGCCGGCCGCATAGGCCGCGCCGACGATCGCGCCCATCGACGAGCCGGCGATCAGCGCCGGCTTCAAGCCGAGCTCATCGAGCGCCTCCAGCACCGGGATATGGCTGAGCCCGCGCGCCCCGCCCGAGCCGAGTACCAGGACGAGCTCGGGCTTCAAAGAGGCTTTGTTCGTCGCTGGCAGGGCTGAGGTCATGGCGAAAGGCGATCCGCTTCTAGGCATGTCGAAAGCGCATCCCTTTCATAGTCATCCCGGGCGACCGAAGGGAGACCCGGGATCCATTCCGGAACCTATGTTGGTGAGGCTCAGGCATGGATCCCGGATCTCCGCTTCGCTCCGTCCGGGATGACCAGCGTGTTTATGAAAGCGGTTGCACCAGGAAAGGTCTAACCGCCGCCAGCGTGTCCTGCGGATTCTCCTCGGGCAGGAAATGGCCGCTGGCGATCGCCTGCCCCTCTGCCTGCGGCGCGAAGGTCTCGTGCCAGATGTCGAGCGGGCTTGCGCCCTTGGCCGGGATGCCGGCCTCGCCCCAGAGCACCAGCACCGGGCATAGGATCTTTTTCCCCGCCCCGAGATCGGCCTTGTCATGCTCGATGTCGGTGGTCGCGCCAGCGCGGTAGTCCTCGCAGGCGGCGTGGATGCGCGACGGGTCGTTGAAGGACTCCGCATAGGCGGCCAGCGCGAGCGGGTGGAAGGCCTCGATCTTCTTGGCTCGCGTCCAGCTCGCGATGGTGTGGTCGAGCCAGCCGGCGGGGTCGGCCTGGATCAGCCTTTCCGGCACCGGTTCGGGCTGGGCCAGGAAGGTCCAGTGATAGACTTGCATGGCGCGCGCCGCGTCCATGCCTTCCCACATCGAGACGGTCGGCAGGATGTCGAGCAGGACGAGCCGCTCGACCCGGCCGGGATGGTCGAGCGCGAGGCGATAGGCGACGCGGGCGCCGCGGTCATGACCGATCACGGCGAAGCGGTTGAAGCCGAGCGCGCTCATCGCGGCGATGATGTCCTCGCCCATGCCGCGCTTGCTGTAGAGCGCCTTGCCGCCATCGCCATGCGGTGCCGCCGACCAGCCATAGCCGCGCAAATCCAGGCAGACGACGGTATGGGTCTTGGCCAGTTCGCCTGCCATCTCGTGCCATTCGGCATGGGTCTGCGGGAAGCCGTGGATCAGCACCACCGGCGGTCCCTTTCCGCCGACGCGGGCGAAGATCTTGCCGATCGGCCCGTCGATCCAGCGCGCCTCGAAGCCGGGGAAGAGGCTGTCGATATTGGTCATGGCCGCAACTCCTGTGATGCTACGGCCGCGACGAGGTCGGTCCGGCCGAAATCCTCGCCCTTGTAGAGCAGAGGCGCGTTCAAGGATTTGGCAAGAGCATAAGAGAAGCAGTCGCCGAGATTGAGCTTGGCCGGATGGCGGCCCTTGCCGAAGCGGGCGAAAGCCTCGGCTGCGAGGACGGCTTGCTCGGCGTCGAGCGGCAATAGCTCGACCCTGATCGTCTGCAATGCCGCGTCGAGTTCGCTGGCAGTCAAGCCTGTGATTCGAGCCGACAAGACCATGAAGGTCTCGACGAAGCTCGCGGTCGAGCAGAACGCCGCGGGCGCGCCGTCCAGAAGGCTGCGGAAGGCCGCCTGTTCAGGTTCGCCCGTCAGGATCGCGACGATGGCGGAGCTGTCGACAGCGAGTGTTGCCGTCACTTGGGCAGCCCGTTTTCATCATACCCGATAATTTCGTCATCGGATCGTGGATCATCGACGAGCCGGTCGCGGAACGTCGCGAGCAGTTTGTCCAGCTTTTCGCGGTCGATGCGTCCGCCGGATGGTGGCGGCAGCCGATCCAGCCGCTCTTGTGCAGCGATCTTGACCGCCTGGGTGATGGTCTCGCCTGTGCGTGCCGCCAACTCGCGGATAAGGCGGTCGGCCTCGGCATCCCTGATCAGCACTGTCATGGCACTCTCGTATATATCAATTTCAAGTCAATATATACGATGAAGGTTGTTCCGTCAGCTTTCGCGCTCGCGCTTGACCGCCTGCCAGCCGATGTCGCGGCGACAGAAGCCGCCCGGCCAGTCGATCAGGTCGACCGCTGCGTAGGCCTTGGCCTGCGCCTCGCTGACGCTTCTGCCGAGCGCCACGATATTGAGCACGCGCCCGCCATTGGCGACGATCTCGCCGTCCCTCGCCTGCGTGCCGGCATGGAAGACCAGCACATCCTTTTCGGCGGCGGCCTTGTCGATGCCCTTGATGACGCTGCCCTTCTCCGGCGTGCCGGGATAGCCCTTCGCCGCCATCACCACCGTCAGCGCGACCTCGTCGGACCAGCGCAGGTCGACGGCGTTCAACACGCCGTCGCGCGCGGCGAGCAGCGCCGGCACGAGGTCGCTCTTCAGCCGCGGCATCAGCACCTCGCATTCGGGATCGCCGAAGCGGGTGTTGTATTCGATGAGCTTCGGGCCATCCGCGGTGATCATCAAACCGGCGAAGAGCACGCCCCTGAACGGCGTGCCACGCTGGTTCATGCCCGCCAGTGTCGGCCGGATGATCTCGGCCATCACCTGCTCTTCCATCGCCTTGGTCATCACCGGCGCGGGCGAATAGGCGCCCATGCCGCCGGTGTTCGGGCCGGTGTCGCCGTCGAAGGCGCGCTTGTGATCCTGGGCAGAGGCGAGGGGCAGGGCATGCGCGCCGTCGCAGAGCGCGAAGAAGCTGGCTTCCTCGCCGATCATCCACTCCTCGATCACCACCTCGGCGCCGGCGGCACCGAGCCCGCCCGAGAACATCATCGCCAGCGCGTCATTGGCCTGCTCGATGGTCTCGGCCATGATCACGCCCTTGCCGGCGGCAAGCCCGTCGGCCTTGATCACCAGCGGCGCACCGGTCCTGGCGACATATTCCCTGGCAGCGGCCTCGTCAGTGAAGCGAGCGAAGGCCGCGGTCGGGATGCCGAACTCGGCGCAGAGTTCCTTGGTGAAGGCCTTCGAGCCTTCGAGCTGCGCTGCCGCCTTCGACGGGCCGAAGGTCTTGATGCCCGCAGCTTCGAGATCGTCGACGATCCCCTCGACCAGCGGGCCTTCCGGCCCGACCACGACGAGGCCGACGCCCATCAGCTTGCAGAAGTCGGCGACGGCGCGGTGGTCGGCGATATCCAGCACGACATTCTCGCCGCATTGGCCGGTGCCGGGATTGCCGGGCGCGATGAAGAGCTTGTCGCAGAGCGGCGAGGCCGAGATCGCCCAGGCCAGGGCGTGCTCGCGCCCGCCGGACCCGATCAGAAGAATGTTCATCGCATTTCTCCGCTTGCTCGAAGGCGCAATAGCTGCCGCAGGCTGTCGGGGCAACGCTTCTGCTTGCGTCCTCGTGCCGCTAAGTTCGCGCCATGGACAGCGAATCGCCTCAGCCCGCCGGCAATGCCCCCGAATGGTCGGTCTCCGACCTCTCCGGCGCGCTCAAGCGCACGCTGGAGGACGCCTTCGGTTTCGTGCGCGTCCGCGGCGAAATCTCCGGCTACCGCGGCCCGGTCGGCTCCGGCCATGTCTATTTCTCGCTGAAGGATGCCAACGCCAAGATCGACGCGGTGATCTGGAAGGGCGTTTTCGGCCGGCTGAAGACCAAGCCCCAGGAAGGGCTGGAGGTGATCGCCACCGGCAAGATCACCACCTTCGCCGGCAAGTCGAGCTACCAGATCATCATCGATTCGTTGGAGCCGGCCGGCATCGGCGCGCTGATGGCGCTGCTGGAGGAGCGCCGCAAGAAGCTCGCCGCCGAGGGCCTGTTCGATCCCGGCCGCAAGCAGCTTATCCCCTTCCTGCCGCGTGTCGTCGGCGTCGTGACCTCGCCGACCGGCGCGGTCATCCGCGACATCCTGCACCGACTGGAGGAGCGCTTTCCGCGCCATGTCTTGGTCTGGCCGGTCCGAGTCCAGGGTGAGACCAGCGCGGCCGAGGTCGCCAACGCCATCGCCGGCTTCAACGCTTTGCCGGAGGGCGGCCGGATTCCGCGACCGGACGTGATCATCGTCGCGCGCGGCGGCGGCTCGCTCGAAGACCTGATGGGCTTCAATGAGGAGGTGGTGGTGCGCGCCGCCGCCGCCTCGCTGATCCCGCTGGTCTCGGCCGTCGGCCACGAGACCGATGTCACCCTGATCGACCATGCCGCCGATCTGCGCAGCCCCACGCCGACCGGCGCAGCCGAAAAGGTCGTGCCGGTGCGGGCCGAATTGCTGGCGCAGGTGACCGACCTGTCGCGCCGGCTGTCGGGAGCGACCCTGCGCCTGTCAGAGCGGCGCCGGAGCGATCTGCGCGCGCTCGCCCGCGCCTTGCCGACGCCCGAAGCCTTGCTGGCGGCGCCGCGCCAGCGGCTCGATCTCGCAGCGGCCAAGCTTGGCCCGGCCCTGGCCCGCAACGCCCGCGCCTATGAGCAGCGCCTCGCCCAACTCGACCGGCGCCTGCATGCGCAATCGCCGGCGGCGCGGCTCGCGACCCATGCGGCTCGGCTCGACGGACTCGGCAAGCGCCTCGCGGCGGCGCGGGGTGCACTGCTTCGCGCCGAGCGCGACCGCATCGCCCGTGCCGGCGACCGGCTTGACGCGATCACTGCGCGCGCGGTCGCGGCCTTCAGCCGTCAGATCCAGCGCCGCCGCGACCGGCTCGACAGCGTCTGGAAGCTGGCCGCCTCGCTCGGCCCGCAGGCGGTGCTGGCGCGCGGCTATGCGCTGGTGCGCGACGAGGGCGGCAATCTGCTGCGCAGCGCCACGGCAGCGCGGCCCGGATTGGCCCTGCAGGTCACGCTCGCCGATGGCAGCTTCGGCGCCGTCGTGCCCGGTGGCGCCTCTTCGCCACAGGCGCCGCGCTCGTCCGGGCGCAAGGCCGCCGGGGGAAGCGGGCAGGGCGACCTATTCTGAGATGCCGAAAACCGGTCATTCACCACCAATTTGGATGAAGCGCGTCCCGTTCAGATAGCGTTCAGCTAGCTCTGGCTAATCGGTGCCTGATAGCGGTTGGGGGAATGATCCTTGATGCTCGCCGGTTTTCGGAGACGCCTTGCTTGTGCCTTTGCCATGCTTGCGCCTCTGGGCCTGCAAGAGCAGCAGGCAAACGCAACCGAATTCGTCTGCAGGCCGTCGACGCTCTCCCGCGATGCCGCCGCTCTCACCTCGAGCTGGAGTAAGAGCGGCGCTCCCCTGCGCATTCTCGCCATCGGCTCGTCGTCGACCGAGGGCATCGGCGCCAGCGGCAAGGACAAGACCTACCCGGCGCGGCTGAGCACGCTGCTGCGCGAAGGGCTCGCAGGCCGCGCCATCGAGATGGTCAATGCCGGCATCGGTGGTGAAACCGCGCCGCAGACCTTGTCGCGCCTGAAGGCCGCGTTGAAGGAAGGCCGCTACGATCTGGTGATCTGGCAGGTCGGCACCAACGATGCTGTGGCCGGCGGCGACCTCGGCACCTTCCGCAATCTCGTGGCGGACGGCATCGACGCGGCCAAGCAGGCCCGGACCCGGCTCGTCATCCTCGATCCGCAGTTCTATCCGGGCATCAAGGAGACGGCGCGTTATCGCGCCTATGTCGACGCCATCGCCGATGTCGCCAGGACGCAGGCCGTTCCGGTACTGTCACGCTACCAGGCGATGCTGAGCTGGTATCAGCGCGACGCGGAGGGCTTCATGGCGGCGCTTGCCGGCGACCGATTCCATATGAGCGATGCCGGCTATGGCTGCCTGGCGCAGGACATTGCGCGTTCGCTGCTGGGCGACAAGCCCGCCGTGACGCTCGCGGCCTCGGCACGCTGAACTCCGACAGGCCGCTGCTCGCCGGCCCGCTTCACTTGCCCATCAGGAAAGCCTTGACCCGCTTGATCGCATCGTCGCGTGCTGCCGGGTCGGTGCCGATCGTGACCTTGCCGGTCCCGGAGGCCGAATAGGCGACGCCTTCCTTTTCGCGCTTGTCCAGGCGGGGGTGATCGAAATCATGCACTGCGCCGGGATAGAGCACGAGCTCGACCGGCTCGCCGCGAGCGCGGGCGGATTTGGCGAGGAAGTCGCAAGGGCCGGGCGGCGTCCAGTCGTCGGCATCGCCCATCAGGATCAGGGTCGGCAGGCGCGCCTCGAAGCTGCCCGACTCCGATTGGGTGCGGCAGCCCGGATAGAACGCCACGGCGCGGGTGAAATCGGGCTGGCGGTCGGCCGGCCTGCGGTCCTTCCGGATCGCGGCAAGGAGGGTCGAGCCGCCGCCGGACCAGCCCAGCAATGCGATCGCGTCGCGGCGCACATCGGGGCGCTCCTGCAGCCAGCGGCGGGCCGCCATCGCGTCGCCGACGCGCTCGCGGCTGGCGCGAATGGTGACGTCCTTGACGCCGCATTGCGAACCGAGTCCGCGCGAGCCGTAGCTGTCGGGCATCAGCACAACCAGGCCGGTCGCGGCCAGGCGCTCGCCCCAATCGCTGTGCCGCGTCGAGAGCTTGTTCGGCTCGCGCCAGAGGCCGCCGCAACCATGGAGGGCGACGACCGCGGGGAAAGGGCCCGGCCCCGCCGGGCGGAACATCACCGCATCGAGCTGGTAGTCGTCGTGTGGGATACGGACGCGTTCGTAGCCGCCCGCGATCGCGGGCGCCGCGAGCAGGGAGAGTAGACCAATCGCCAGGGTCTTGGCGCGGGTCAGGCTGGACATCATCGCAACTGACGCTATCACAGAAAGACCATGCTGGAACAATGCGTTGATTCAGAGATGGTTGCGCCGTACTGCAACCTGTACGTTAGCTTTCCGCCGCTCGATCGCCCGCTCCGTGATGAACATCAACGAACGCCTGCCTCCCTCCGGATCGGAAGCGCTGGTCGATTACGGCCATGGCGAGTTCCGGGTCGTGCGCCCCGGCGCGTTCGTCCGCTGCGCCGTCACCGGTGCGCCGATCCGGCTCGAGGATCTGCGCTACTGGTCGGTGGAGTGGCAGGAGGCCTATGTCTCGCCCGAGGCCGTGCTACTGCGCGTGCGCCGCGCCGGGCGCGGGTGAACGGGTTTTTTCGAGGCATTCGCGCAACAGCCTATCGAGGGCCGCTTCGTCCTCGAAGACTAGCGTAACCGGCACGCACAGCAGCAGCGAGCGCTCCGCCGCCGGCCAGAGCGGCGCGAGCTTGACCATGTCCTTTTCGGTGACGGCGATGCAGCAGGCGTGTCCCTTCGCCTCGGCGATCAGCGCCGCGACCTCGTCCGACGTATAGGCGTGGTGGTCGCCAAAGGCATGCTCGCCGATGAGCCGGGCGCCGGCGGCGCGCAATGTCGCCGCGAATTTCTCAGGCCGACCGATGCCCGATACAGCCAGCACCGGCAGGCCGGCGAGCTCTGCCTTGATATCGGCTGGCGGGACCAGCCTCGCTCGCAGCAGGCTTTTGCCCGCAGCGGCTGCCGCGGCAGCGACATGCTCCCCTGCCGCGCCTTCGCCGATCAGGACGATCGCATCGATCTGCCCGAGCTGGCCGGCGAGCGGCGCACGGAGCGGTCCGGCCGGCAGACACAGGCCGTTACCGACGCCGACCGCGCCGTCGACCACCGCCAGCCGCAGATCCTTGTGCAGCGAGGGATTCTGCAGCCCGTCATCCATCAGGACGAGGCTGGCACCGGCCTCGCGCGCGAGCAAAGCGCCCGCAGGCCGTTCGCGGGCCACGATCGTCGGCAGGCGGGCGGCCAGCAGCAGTGGTTCATCGCCGACATCCCCGGGACCGTGCTGGGCCGGGTCGACACGCAAAGGGCCTGGCAGCCTGCCGCCATAGCCACGGGTCAGAGCGAAGGGCATCTCGCCCAGCGCAGCGAGCCTGGAGGCGAGCGCCAGAGTGGTCGGCGTCTTGCCGGCGCCGCCCGCGACGAAATTGCCGACGCAGATCACCGGGATGCGGGCCTGGGCGCCGGGGCGACGCATTCGCTGCAGCGTGATCGCGCCGTAGAGCGCCCCGAAGGGTTGCAGCAGCCAGGCGAGGACGGATGGCGGCGAGCGCCACCAGAAGCCCGGCGCACGCATCACTCCACGCTCTCCCGTTGGCCGATCATGGCGCGCAGCAGCAGCGGCTCGATCGCCTGGACCGTGCGGTCGAGCGCGCCGCTGAGCTCGCTGCTGGTGCGGGCCGCGGCTCGTGCGGCCTGGCGGGCTGCGGCCGGATCGCTGAGCCAGCGATGCACGGACTGGGCGAGCTCCTGCCGGTCGGCGACCTGGATGGCGCCGCCGCCGGCATCGAAGGCGGCGAAGAGATCGGCAGATTTATGCACGAGCGGGCCGTGCAGCAGGGCGCAGCCGAGCTTGGCCGGCTCGATCGGGTTATGGCCGCCGATCGGCGCGAGCGAGCCGCCGATGAAGGCGACCGGCGCCAGCCGGTAGAACAGACCGAGATCGCCGAGCGTGTCGGCGATGTAGAAGTCGATGTCGCGCTCGGGCAGGTGCCCCAGCGAGCGGCGGGCGCTGGAAACGCCATTGGCCTGCGCCAGCGCCGCGACCTCGCCGCCACGATCGGGATGGCGCGGCACGACGATGGTGAGGAGCTTGGGCAGATGCGCCCTGACCCCGAGATGGGCGGCGAGCACGTCCTCCTCCTCGCCCGGATGCGTCGAGGCGGCGACCCAGACCGGCCGGCCGGCGACAAGGCCATCGAGCAAAGCGAGCGTATTGGGATCCGCCGGCAGCGCGGGAACGTCGAATTTCAGGTTGCCGGCGATGCTGACGCGTGGCGCGCCGAGCTGGGCGAGCCGCTGCCCGTCCTCCTGCGACTGCGCCAGGCAGCGGTCGAAGCCGGAGAGCAGATAGCGCGAGGTCTTGGGGAGTTTGTACCAACGCTGGAACGACCGCTCGGACATGCGCGCATTGATCAGGACGAGCGGCACGCCGCGCTTGCCGGATTCGATCATCAGGTTCGGCCAGATCTCGGATTCGCAGATCAGGCCGAGATCGGGCTGCCAATGATCGAGGAAGCGGCGCATGTAGCGCGGCACGTCGAGCGGCAGGAACTGGTGGATCGTCCCGGCCGGCAGGCGCTGGGCCAGGAGCCGCGCCGAGGTCACGGTGCCCGAGGTCACCAGCACCGCGAGCCCGCGCCGCTGCAGGCGTTCGATCAGCGGCAGCAGCGTCACCGTCTCGCCGACGCTGGCGCCGTGCAGCCAGACCAGCGTCTTCGCCGGCCGCTCGACACTCGGATGGCCGCGCCGCTCAGCGAGGCGGCCCGGATCCTCCTTGCCGCGCCGGCGTCGCCAGAGCAGCAGGCCGGCGGCGGCCGGCTCGAGCAAAGCGGTGAGCGTCCGATAGACCTGGATGATAAAGCTGCGGCCGATCATGCGGCGTCGGCCTTGGCCATCGCCTTTGCAGCCTGGATTTCACGCAGGCCGGCGCCGGGATCGCGCGCGCCGATCAGCGCATAGGCGCGCTCATGCACGGCGTCGAGCCCGGTCTGGACGGCGAGGCGCGCCGCCTCGCAGGTGGCCTCATCCGCATCGCGCGCCACCCAGACGGGATCACCGACGACGATGGCGCCGCGGCCGAAGGGCAGGCCGATCGAGGCGCGATCCCAGCTGTTGAAGTCGATCCGCCGGCTGGTCACCACGGCGATCGGGTGGATTGGCCGCCCCGAGGCGCGCGCCAATTGGACGATGCCCGGGCCGCAGATGCGGGCGCGCTTGGGGATGTCGGCGGTCAGCACCATGGTGTCGCCGGCGGCGAGCCGGCGAAGCATGGCGAGGAAGGCCGGCGCGCCGCCCTTCTCGCGAACCTTCTTGCCGGAGGCGCCCGAGCCGCGTATCGCGCCGATGCCAAGCTCGCGCAACGCCACCGCGTTGAAGCCGCCATCGCCATGGCGGGAGACCAGCGAGCAGGATGGCATCCACTCCGGCCGGGCGAACGGGATCATCACGTGCTGGCCGTGCCACATCGCGATGATCAGCGGCAGCTCGCCGCGCACGCGCTCATAGACATCGGCCGGTTCGACGGTGAAGCGGTTCGTGCGCCTGACCAGCCGCAGGTAATAGGCCAGGCTGCGGCCGAGCGCCTCCTGCGCGAACTTCGTCTTGAGCAGCGAGAATCCCATCGAACCGGACTGATTATGCCTCGGAAATCAGCTCTGCGCGGTCGAGGGATCGAGCAGGCGGTGCAGATGGACGACGAAATAACGGGTCTGGGCCTGATCGACGGTCTGTTGCGCCTTCGCCTTCCAGGCCGCATGGGCGGCGGCGTAGTTCGGGTACACGCCGACGATGTCGACCTGGGATAGGTCCTTGAACTCGACCCCGTCGAGCGAGCTCAACTCGCCGCCGATCACGAGGTGCAGCAGCTGCTTGGTGTCCTGGCTCGTGCTCATCGTTCGTCTCCGACCGGTGTCCTGAAAATCTCTGCCAGCAGCGAGCCGACGCAGGGCCGGACCTGCCCCGACCTTGCTTGCCCGCATTTTCGCCGTGCGACCAGATAAGCCATCAGTCGCGCGCGCGCGAGGGCCGATCGCCAACAAATTGCGGTTATTTCCGGCAGCTTTCGACCTGACGCTGTGGCAGCGGCGTCGTGCCGCGCGTCAGCGCCGCTGTGGCTGGCTCTCGCGCAGCCGGCGCAGCGCCTGCGCGAGCGAGGAGGCAAGACTGGTTCCAGACGCCATCAGCATGCCGTGGACCGGTATCTCGCGGTTATAGCTGAGCGCTTCGCCATCCGATGTCGTGACCTGGCCGCCGGCCTCCTTGAGCACGAGATCGGCGGCGGCGAGATCCCAGTCGCGCGCATCCGGCGAGACCAGCCCGGCATCGATCGTGCCGTCGGCGATGCGGGTCAGCCGCAGTGCCAGCGACGGAATCTTGTCTGTGGCAATGAAATCCTCCTGGCGGGCGAGGGCGTCGAGCATCGGTTTCGGCCCGGCGATGTGGGCACCGGCGAGCGTCGTGAGCTCGTTCGCGCGGATCGGCTTGCCGTTGCTGTGCGCTCCACCGCCGCTGACCGCCGTATAGGTCGTCGTCCCCGCCGGCGCATGCACCACGCCGAGGATGGGGCGCCCTTCGTCGAGCAGGGCGACGCAGACCGCCCAATCAGGCGAGCCCGACATGAAGGCGCGGGTGCCGTCGATCGGATCGACCACCCAGACGAAGCGGCGCGACAGGCGGATCGTATCGTCGGCGGTCTCCTCCGAGAGCCAGGCCGCCTCCGGCAGCAGGGCCGAGAGGCGCATGTTCAGAAATGTGTCGACGCCGATATCGGCTTCCGTCACCGGCGAGCCGCCGGCCTTGGACCAGGTTTTCGCCGCGGTCTTCGCGCCGGGGCGGAACAGGTCGAGCGCGAGCCCACCGGCTTCGCGGCAAGCGGCTTCGACGGCGGGCAGAAGTTCACGGGCGATTGGCAGTGGTGTCGATGTCATCGGGCTTCGTTACGGCTTTGCGAGGCGGATGAACAAGGAAAAAGCCACCATCGCCAGAAAGATTCCGTCAAGCATCAACCGGGAAACCGACCGGAAGAGGGCCGAAAACCGCTTCATCACCTTTGTTTAACCCTCAAGCTTAAGCGCTCGGACAACCCTTGCGGCCAATCTCGTGCCTGCAAAGTCCGAGAACCCCGCATCGACAGAGGGTTCCGGGCAGCAGGGATTTGAAGAGAGGCGTTAAAACCGATGGCCAGCGTCACGCCGGCTGCCGGGGAGGTCGGCTGCGCGCCGAGCTTCCCCGGCAGCGCACATAACCAGAGCGGACAGCCCTCGCAGCCGGCGCCTGCGCCGCAGCAGTCCGACGGACCCCGCATCGAGCGCGTCGGGCCGGTACGCATCCTGCGCGGCGGCTCTGGTTGGCGCGGCATCGCGCTGCGCCTCGCCGGCGCCGCGATCGCCGACGATGACCGTTTCCAGCTCGCTCTGACCGCTGGCGATGGCCGCTCGGTCGTCGTCGCCGTTCTCGACCAGGACGATGCCATCGCCGTCTGGCGCGATGCCGGCCGGGTCAGCGGCCTGCCGCTTCTGCTCGAAACCAGCGACGGCGCGATCACCGAGCCTTATCCGCAGGTCGGCCGGGTCGCGCTGGGTGCGATCCGCATCCGCCGTCGGCATGCCTTGCTCGCCGGCCGCCGGCCGCGCTTTCTGACCCGGCGCAAGACCGGCCGCTTGCCGGAGCGCCCGGTGGTAATCAAGGGTGAGGTTCTATCCTAGAACGCGAACTTCACCAGCGCGTCGAGCGCAAAGCCGGCTGCGAGCAGCAGGCCGGCATGCCAGTTCGACCGGAACAGCTTCAAGGCCGTGGGCCCGTCGGCCCCGGCGATGCTGTGGACCTGCCAACCCAGGTGCAGCGCGAACAGCCCGAGCCCGATGAAGGCGACGGGCCCGGCGCCCGCGAGCCAGGCAGCGACGCCGGCGAGCGCGATCGTCGCGCCATAGCAAAGCCCGACCGCCTGCTGGGTGAAGGCGCCGAAATAGCGGGCGCTCGACTTGATCCCGGCGATCACGTCGTCCTCGATGTCCTGCATTGCGTAGATCGTGTCGTAGCCGATCGTCCAGAACACCGCGGCGGCATAGATCAGATAGGCCGGCGCATCGAAGCGTCCGAACACGGCGCTCCAGCCGACGAGCCCGCCCCAGGAGAAGGCGAGGCCGAGCACGAATTGCGGCATGTTGGTGATCCGCTTCATGAACGGATAGATCGCGACGATCGCCAGCGAGGCGATGCCGGCGATAACCGTGAAGCGATTGAACTGCAGCAGGACGACGAAGCCGACCAGCGACAGGCCGACCATGAAAAGGGCGGCCTGCTTCGGGCTGACCTGACCGGAGGGCAGGGGACGGCCGCGGGTGCGCGCCACCTGCGCGTCGAGCTTGCGATCGACAATGTCGTTGAAGGTGGAGCCGGCGCCGCGCATCACGATCGCGCCGATCAGGAAAAATAGGCAGTGCCAGAGATTGGGGAAAGGCAGCCCGGCCGAGATCGCCGCGAGCCCGGCGGCCCACCAGCACGGCAGCAGCAAAAGCTGCCAGCCGATCGGGCGCTCGATCCTGGCGAGCTTGAGATAGGGACGCAGGCGTTTTGGTGCGCGCGTATCGACCCAATGGCCCTTGAGCGCGTCGGGAAGCGGCGTATCGGTGACGTTTGGGGACGACGCCATGGCGGCGCCGGCCGATTTAGAGCGCGCCCTGCGGCACGCGCATCGGGCCGCCGGTGATGGAATCGGCGCCGCCGAACGGGTTGGCGCTCTGCTGCTGCGCCTGCTGCTGGGCGCGGCGCTGCATCTGCGCCTGCTGCTTCACCGCATTGCAGGCTTGGCCGCGAACCGCGCCAGCCTTCTCGTTGTCGGCCTTCATGCCCTCGACGAAGGTCGGCGGAATCTGGCACCAGTCCTGATTGGCCGTGGCGAACTTGATCAAGGTGTTGCCGTTGCCGACCAGCCGACCCAGGATGCTGCAGGCCTGCTGCGGCGTCATCTTGCGCTTGGCCTTGGCGTTCGCATTGAGCTGCCCGACGATCGACTGGCGCTCCTGCATCAGCTTCTGGATGTTCTCGCAGCCCGAGGGCACCTGCGCCAATGCCGGCTCGGCCAGGCCCAGCCCAGCCAGCATCGCCGCCAGCTTCAGGGTCGCGTATCGCCGCATCATCCGCTCCGCTCTTGTCCCGCCACCCACGCCCGTCCCGGCGCTGCGGGCCTTTCCATAACAGCCGGAGCCGTGCGCCAACAAGCGCCGGCTCGCATTTCGCCTCGATCCGCTTGCCGATAGCGTGGGATTGTGGCGACTTTCGCGCCGTTCAGACGGGATCGGATTCGAAGCGCATGCGGAATTTCACCAAGCACCGGCTGTATTGCGAGGCGCCGCTGATGGCAGGCGCCGTGCTGGAGCTCGCGCGCGATCAGGCCAATTACCTGCTCAACGTGCTGAGATTGCGCAGCGGCGACACGATCCTCGCCTTCAACGGCCGTGACGGCGAATGGCTCTGCGCGATCAGGGCCGAGGGGCGCAAGCAGGCCAGCCTCGAGGCGCTGGAGCTGGCGCGACCGCAGCCGCCGGCGCCCGATCTCGTCTATCTCTTCGCGCCGCTGAAGCACGCCCGGCTCGACTATATGGCGCAAAAGGCGGTCGAGATGGGCGCCGGCGTGCTCCAGCCGGTGCTGACCCGCTTCACCCAGGTCTCCCGGCTCAATCTCGACCGGCTCGCCGCCAATGCGATCGAGGCGGCCGAGCAATGCGGCATTCTCGCCTTGCCGCAGATCCGACCCGAGCAGCCGCTCGCCGCGGCGCTGGCTGCGCTCGAGCCCGAACGGCTGCTGATCTTCTGCGACGAGGCACAGGATGCGCAGAGTCCCATCGCCGCCCTGCAAGCTGCGCGGCGCGGGCCGCTCGCGGTGCTGATCGGTCCGGAAGGCGGCTTCGACGAATCGGAGCGTGCCGTGATTCTCCAGCGCGAGCGGTTGCTGCGCCTCTCGCTCGGCCCTCGCATCCTGCGGGCCGACACCGCTGCGGTCGCGGCACTCGCCGTCGTCCAGGCAGCGCTGGGAGACTGGTCCGCCAATTAGTCCCCCGGTTTGCAGGGAACCGGCTTCCTCCTCGCCGGTTGGAACGTGTCGGCTGCTTCCGCGTTGAGCGTGGAAACTGCGCCGCTGGTCGCAGTTCCGACTCATTGACTGGCAGTCTGGCGCCGCTGCTTCGCTTCGGAGCGGCCCGCCACGGGGGAGAGACATCATGGTGAGCAGCGCCTACAGCTTCGGCGTCGAGGAAGAGTATTTCCTGTCCGACGCCGAAAGCCGCGGCGCCGTGCGCAGGATCGCACCGCGTTTCATCGAGGCGGCGCAGGCCGCCTTCCCGGACGAACTGCAGCGCGAGATGCTGCAATCGCAGATCGAGGTGGCGACGCCTGTCTGCGAAAGCATGACCCAGGCTCGCCATTGCCTGCACCGGCTGCGCTCGGGGCTCGCCGCGCTCGCGCGCGAGCACGGTATGCTCCTGCTTGCCAGCGGCACTCATCCGAGCGCCGTCTGGGTGCGCCAGCGCGCCACCGAAGCCAAGCGCTATGACGGCATCATGCGCGATCTGCAGATGCTCGGCAGCCGCAACCAGCTCTGCGGCCTGCATGTCCATGTCGAAGTGCCCGACGAGGACCAGCGCATCTCGATCATGGTCAGGATGCTGCCCTATCTGCCGCTGCTGCTCGCGCTCTCGACCTCCTCGCCCTTCTGGCAGGGACGGCGCACCGGGCTGATGGGCTACCGGCTCTGCGCCTATGCCGAATTGCCGCGCACCGGCCTGCCGGAACTCTTCACTGACGCCGCCGACTACCGGACCTATGTCGACACGATGGTGGCCTCGGGGGCCATGCGCGACTCCAGCTTCATCTGGTGGGCCATCCGGCCCTCGCACCGGCATCCGACACTGGAGCTGCGCGTCGCCGACAGCTGCACCCGGCTCGACGACACGCTCGCCATCACCGCGCTCTATCGCTGCCTCGTGCGCCATCTCGCCCGCAACTCCGGACTCAACGCCGATCTGACCGCCGCCTCGCGCGCCCTCGCTGGCGAGAACATTTGGCGCGCGCAGCGCTATGGCCTGCATGGCGGCTTCGTCTGCGAGAAGCGCCGCGCCATGTTGCCGATCGGCCAGGTGCTGGACGAGCTGCTGGAGGTCCTCGATGAGGATGCCGCCGTGCTTGGCTGCGGGCTCGATCTCGCCCATTGCCGCACTATCGTCGCGGGCGGCACCAGTGCCGACATGCAACTCGCGATCTTCGAGGAGGCGCGCGCCGGCTCCGGCGGGCAAAATGCCGGCCTTGTCGCCGTCACCGACTGGATCGCCGCGCAGACGCGCGTGGACGATGACGGCCTCGTGCCGAAAGGTGCAAATCTGCTGCGCGGTGCGGCCTGACAGCTTTGCGATCATGCATTGATGCAAGGTCGGTGCGCATCCGCACGCGTTTGCGGTCGTTGTCGGATGGTCGCCGCTCGCCTATTGCTGGCGCTCCTTAGTGCGTGGCGTGGCGGGGCGGTTGCTCCCGCTGCTCCTGTCGCACTCGATCAGGCGCGCTGCCGGCTGTCCCAATTGGCAGGCGGCGCGCCGGTGCACGCATGCCGGAGCGCCAATGGCCCGCGACGTATCCGATTCGACTCCGATCAGCTCGAAGGCCGAACTCGTCGGCTGGATCGCGCAGGGTGAAAAGCCGGCTTCCGAATTCAGGCTCGGCACCGAGCACGAGAAATTCCCGTTCTATCGCGACGATCTCAGCCCGGTTCCCTATGAGGGCGCTGCCGTCGGCCGCAGTGGCGGCATCAGGCAGCTGCTCGAAGGCATGCAGGCCCGTCTCGGCTGGGAGCCGATCCTCGATGCCGGCCATGTCATCGGCCTCGCGGGCCCGGACGGCGGCGGCGCAATCTCGCTGGAGCCGGGCGGCCAGTTCGAGCTCTCCGGCGCGCCGCTTGCAAATGTGCATGAGACCGCGCGCGAGCTCGACCAGCACCTCATGGATCTGAAGGCCGTCGCCGAGCCGCATGGCATCGGCTTCCTGCCGCTCGGGCATTCGCCGCTCTGGACCCGCGAGCAGACGCCGATGATGCCGAAGCGGCGCTATCAGATCATGAAGAATTACATGCCCAAGGTCGGCACGCGCGGCCTCGACATGATGTTCCGGACCTGCACGGTGCAGGTGAATCTCGACTTCGCCGGCGAGGCCGACATGGTGCGCAAATTGCGGGTCTCGCTGGCGCTGCAGCCGCTCGCCGCAGCGCTCTTCGCCGCCTCGCCTTTCAGCGAAGGCAAGCTCAACGGCTTCCAGTCGATGCGCTCCGAGATCTGGCGCGACACCGACAATGCCCGCTCCGGCATGGTGCCCTTCGCTTTCGACGAAGGCATGTCCTATGAGGCCTATGTCGACTGGGCGCTCGACGTGCCCATGTATTTCGTCAAGCGCGGCGACACCTATCACGACGTCGCCGGCGCCTCCTTCCGCGACCTGCTCGCCGGCGATCTCCCGCAATTGCCGGGCGAGCGCGCCACCATGTCGGACTGGGTCAACCACCTCGGCACCCTGTTCCCGGAGGTGCGGCTGAAGCGCTATATCGAAATGCGCGGCGCCGATGCCGGCCCGGTGGAGATGCTGAATGCGCTGCCGGCCTTCTGGGTCGGCCTGCTCTATGACGACGCGGCGCTCTCGGCCGCCTGGGACCTGGTCAAGGGTTGGAGCGGCGAGGAGCGGCAGAGCTTGCGCGACACGGTGCCGAAGGCCGGGCTGAACGCCCGGATCGGGAACCGCCCGCTGCGGGACCTCGCCCGCGAGGTAGTAGAATTGTCGCGCGCCGGCCTCGCCCGCCGGGCCCGGCTCGACGGGCAAGGGCGCGACGAGACGGTCTATCTCGAACCGATCATTGCCATCGCCCAGAGTGGCCGCACACTCGCCGAGCGCCTCGCCGTACGCGAGCAGGGCGCCTGGGGCGGCAAGGTTGAGCCGGTGTTTCCGGAACTGGCTTTGTAGTCGTCCGAACGAGTCCGGATATCTGCTGATCTCGGCGCGTTTCACGTTTCGGATTAACGAATCATCCGGAGTTTTGCGCTAGTCGAGGGTGCATGGAACGCTTTTCTGCCCTCGTTCTCGACTTCCTGCGCGATAGCCGCGGCGCCACTGCGCTCGAATACGGCTTCATCGCGTTCTTCATCTCGATCGCGGCAATCGCCACGATCCGGCAGATCGGCCCGCTGCTCGACACCAAGTACGCCAGCATCCTGCCTGGCCTGCAGTAGTCGAGCACATATCAGCGTCCTCGATACTCGAGACGCGGCCGCGTTCGCCGCGCGCGATCTGTCGTCTACCGCGTCGCGACTCTCCATTCAGTTTTAACTGCATTTTACCATACCGCCGAAGAGAGACGTCGCAGGGCCGGTTTTCCCAGCGATACCAGTGACATTCACAGGTGCTGGAAAGGTTTTCTCAATCGCCCCGCCCCTAGCGTCAGGCAATCGTCCCGTTGCTTGCCTTACTGTTTGCGAGGCCCTCCGATGCCCGGCCTGTTCCAATCGTTCCTCAAGGATGCCCGCGGGGTCACCGCCTTGACCTTCGGTCTGACGCTGCCGGCGATCGCCCTCGCGGTCGGCGGCGGGATCGATCTCAGCCGCGCCGCTGCCCGCCACCAGCGCATCGCGAGCGCGATCGAGCTTGCCTGTCAGCAGGCCGTGCAGGAGATCAGGTATCAGGCAACGCAGTCGGGAGCTGATCCGAAGAAGGATTACAGCCCGCTCGTCAAGGATCTCGCGGTCAAGAAGATCGCCGAAGACCAACTGACCGAAGTGACGGCGGCCGTGGCCATTGCCGGTGAAATCGTCACGATCACGGCGACCGGCTCCAGCCCGAACGTCTTCGCAGGCATCATCGGCTACGACCAGGTCTCGCTCCAGGTCGACCGCAACTGCACCAAGCTGGTCGCCGCCCAGTCGGAGAACAAGGTGCTGTTCACCGAATCCTTCGAGAGCTACCACAACGTCGCAACGAACAGCTGGACCGTACTGAACAACTGGAACGGCTGGACGACGCAGAGCGGCAAGGGGGGCATCGAGATCAACGGTATTCGGGAGCTCGCTGCCAACACGATTCGCTTCGGCAACTTCTTTGCCGAGCTGGATTCGCATTGCTACACTTCAGGATGTAAGACAAATTCCAACATGTGGCGCGAGTTCAAGGATCTCACGCCGGGTAACTATGAGCTGAGCTACTGGTATATTTCACGTGTCCGCAACCCTGCCTATGCGGGCCAGACGCTGTGCGCCTACAAAACCGACGCAAAATCGGTGTGGGACAAGCTGAAGGCGGCAACCTGGGAAAGCCAGACCAACCGTATCGAGGTCTTCATCCAGAGAAAGAAGTCCGGCGGGTATGACGCCGTGACGGTCGACAAGAACGACAGCGCCGACCTGGTCGACGTCTGCGTGCATACGGATCAGTGGACCGAGCGCAAGATCTCTCTGAGCGTCGCGACGAAGGGCACATACCGCATCTATTTCCAGGCCGCTGGCCGGGAGGACACTTACGGCGGCTTGCTCGACTATATCCGCTTCTGCAGCGGCAAGTGCCCGTGATCGGGAGGGTGGGGTGAAGTTGCGTCGTTCCCGTCGAGACGTGAAGCGCAAGGAGCGCCCCGTCGGCTCGGGCGGCCGGGCTTCGTGTCCCGGCGGCCTCTGGGGAAGGCTGCGCCGCAGGGCGCGTGCTTTTGGGCCGGACGCTGCCGGGGCGACTGCCGTGGAATTCGGTTTCATCGGCCTGCTGTTTCTGACCGTGTTGCTGGCGATCCTGCAGTTCGCCTTGTTGTTCCTTTCGCAGATGAATCTGGAGAACGCCCTTTCGGATGCAGCGACCGGGAATACGGCCGCGACCTACGCCAATAATCGCTCTGAGGTCGCGGAGCGCATTTGCGGGCGCCTGATCCTGATGGATAATTGTCAAACCAGGCTTCTACTCGAAATGCAGCCCCTGACGAGTTACGCAGCGTCCGGGCAGGCGATTGCCGGAACGGTCTTCGCCGTGGGCGCGGCCAAGGAAGTGACGCTGATGCGTGCGCGTGCGCCGGTTCTCACCATTGTTCCGGGCCTGCCGCAGCTATGGATCGAGAGCCAGGCCTTGTTCATGAGGCCTGCATGAGCGCTCATCGTCGCAAGCGAGCCGGAATCGGCACCATGAAACTGGGCAGGCCGGGTTGGAGCGATGCGTTGCTGGGTCGTTTCTTGGCGAGGCGCAGGGCGCCTGGCTGCGGAACGGTCTCGGCTGCTTTGCTTCGGGATCAACGCGGCGTCGCCGCGGTCGAGTTCGGTCTGATCGCCATCATCATGTTCGTCATGATGGCCGGTGCGGTCGATCTGTCGCAGCGGGTCATTTTCCAGCGCGACCTCAAGCGCTTCACCACCTCGGCCGCCCTAGCCATGGCCAATTGCCCGGACGGCGGCGGGGATTGCATCACAAAGGCGATCACCGCCATCAACACCCGCATGGCGCTGTTGCTTCCCGGGGTCGCGACGACGGAGCTGCGCCTGGGGTCGTTTTCCCTCGTGAACAACAAGATCGCCTGGGGCCCAGGCCTGACGAACGTTTTTCAGGGGACCGAGGAAGCGCAAGCCAAGGCCATGCTGGAGCGCGAGGGCGATACGGGCGTCCTCGTTTCGGTGAAGGCCACGCACGATCCGATTTTCCCCAGTTTTGCGTCGCAATGGGGTTTGGTCAGCAAGCAGTTCTCTGAATCCAAGATGCAGCTGGGTTACCGTAAGTATTGATCGCCTTTTCTACTCCGCCGCGACCTTGAAGCTCTGCAGGTTGTCCAGGCTCTGGATAATGTGCTCGGCGAGCGGGTTCGACAGGATCGACGGGTCATGCCGGGTGCGCAGCAGCCCGATCTTGCAGGATGGCAGGGTCGAGAAGCCCTCCGCCGGCCCGAGGATGCGCATGCCGGGCCGGACCGCGCTCTCCGGCAGCACCGAGACGGCGAGCCCCGCCACCACCGCCGCGCCGACCGCCGTCGAATTCCAGCTGGCATAGAGCACCCGGAAGCGCCGGCCCTTGCTCTCCAGTGCCTCGACCGCCGCCTGGCGCCAGTTGCAGGTCGGCCGGCCCAGCGCCAGCGGCAACGGGTCCTCCTCGTGGACGCAATGGCGGGCCGAGGTCACCCAGAGCAGCGGCTCGATCCGGATGATCTCGCCCTGGCCGCGCCCCTCGACATGGGTGATGATCGCAAGGTCGATGTCGCCGCTGCCGATCCGGTCCGCCAGCATCGGCGTCGGTTCGCAGACCACGGTGACCTCGGTGCGCGGGTTGGAGCGGGCGAAGCGCGCCAGGATCTCGGGCAGATAGCGGTCGGCATAGTCGTCGGGCACGCCGAGCCGGATGCGGCCTTTCAGATCCGCCTCGGTGAAGCTCGCGACGCATTCGAGGTTCAGCCGGACGATGCGGCGGGCATAGTCGAGCAGGCGCTCGCCGTCCTCGGTCAGCTTGGCATGGCGTCCGTCACGGCCGAAGAGCGGCCGCCCGACCCGCTCCTCCAGCCGCTTCATCTGCATCGAAACGGCTGATTGCGTCTTGAAGACGATCTCGGCGGCGCGGGTGAAGGAACCGGTGTCGGCAATGGCGACGAAGGTCTTGAGCTGATCGGCGTCGAGCACATGGGCCATGCCGGCCTCCTCCCAGAGGTTCATCAAGATCGGTTGTGTAAAACATCATAACCATTCGTTTGGCTGATGACCAGCGCGGAGTTATCGTTTCGTCACTGTCCCGCTCCTGCCGGCCGATGTCGCGATCCGGGTGGAGCATGAACTGTCCAACCCCGAGGAGGCTGTCATGCTGGTCATGACCTTCGTCACGAAGACCTTGTCTGCCGTTTCCGGCGGCGCGGCGCGTGCTGCCGTCCTGATGGTCACGGGCACGAAAAATCTGGTGCGCGCTTTCGTGCACCGCCGCGAGGTGATGCGCCTCAGCGAGCTCGACGAGCGTGGGCTGAAGGATATCGGCCTCGTCCGCTCAGACATCGATGGCGCGCTTGCGGTCTCATGGCTGAGCGATCCGTCGAGCGTGCTGCAGGCCCGCTCGCACCAACAGCGGTCGGCGGCTGCGCATCGGCGAGAGGCCGGGGTTCGACGTCCCGTGGTGATCCAGGCCGCAGCTTGTCTGAGCGCTAAGGAGATCAAGATCGCGTGCAACGCCTGACCCCTTGGCGTGACGCGTCCCTGCGGGCGGTGGCTTCGGCTGCCGCCCTTTTTTGTGACGTGAACGCAGCCTTGCAAGCGATCGTCGATCGCAATTTGGGCGGCGTAACGCTTCATTCAGCAAGTTCAGACACATTTGCGCCGCATTGCGCCGAGTCCGGCGCCCCGATCCCTCGCCCTGAGGTTTTCCATGCGACGCTTTCGTTTCCGCCTGCATGACCTCAGGTTCAGGACCAAGATCGCCATTCCGATGCTGCTGATGGGAGCGATCGGCATCGGCTCTGCCGTTTATGGCGCCTTCGAGTTCGGCAAGATCGAGAAGACCTATTCCGATCTGGTTTCGCAGCGTGCCGCCGCCATCCTCGATTCGGCTCGCGCTGCCAGCGGCATGACCGAGATCGTCGGCAATCTCTACCAGGCGATTGCCTATCCCGAGTTCATGAAGCAGAACACGACCAGCATCGAGAAGGTCAAGACTGCCTATGCGGCCTCGCTTCAGGCGCTGGTCGAGGCCAAGATCAGCTTCCCGCAGCGGGCCGAGAGCTTCGACGAACTCAGCCGCCGTTTGCAGGCGACCAAGTCCGACATCGACCAGATCATTGCCCAGGCCGCTCGTGACGAGGACCTGCCGGCGCTCTCGATCATGTCGCAGCTCGACAGGGCGATCAGCGAGATCGCTGGCGCCGCGGCCAAGGTCAACGACGAGATCAAGAAGGATACCGAGGCGACCTCGGACGTACTGGCCGCGGATGCGCGCCGCGTCACTATGGTCGTGATCGGCCTCAGTGTCGCCGGTACCTTGCTCGGCCTGCTTGGCGGTGCGCTTTTGACTGGCGCCGCGATTACGCGGCCGCTGGAGCGGCTCAAGCTCCGCATGGGCCAGATCGCCAGTGGCGACTATGCCGCCGAAGTCGAAGGCCAGGACCGCAAGGACGAGGTCGGCGAGATGGCTCGTGCCGTTCAGGTGTTCCGAGAGAACGGTCTCGCCGTTCAGCGCCTCGAGAGCGAAACCGACGCAGGCCGCTCCGCGGCCGAGCGCCAACGTCTCGCCGCCGAAGCCGAGCGCACCAATGCCGCAGCGGTGCAGCAGCGCCTGGCGGCGGAGCAGGCGATCGTGGTCAGGGCGCTGGCCGAAGGTCTGACCCGACTCTCGCAGGGCGATCTCAGCGCCCGCGTCGAGGAGGAGGTCGCCGCCGACTATGTCGCGCTGAAGCAGGACTTCAACGCCGCCGTCAGCCATCTGGCGCAGACAATCGCGACCATCCAGGCGACCTCGATCGACGTCGGCAACGCCGCCCGCGAGATCAATTCCGGCGCCGACGATCTCTCGAAGCGGACCGAGGAGCAGGCCTCCTCGCTCGAGCAGACCGCCGCGACCACCGAGCAGCTTGCCGCCTCGGTCAAGGCCTCGGCGCAAGCCTCGCGTCAGGCCGTCCAGCTCGCCAACGAGGCGACGGACGTCGCGGTCAACGGCGGGACTGTGGCCGGCCAAGCGGTCGAGGCGATGGCGCGGATCGAGCAGACCTCGCGCAAGATCTCCGACATCACCTCGGTGATCGACGAGATCGCCTTCCAGACCAACCTGCTGGCTTTGAACGCCGCCGTCGAGGCGGCTCGCGCCGGCGATGCCGGCAAAGGCTTCGCTGTCGTCGCGTCCGAAGTCAGGACGCTGGCGCAGCGCTCGGCTGACGCCGCCAAAGACATCAAGGGGCTGATCGGCGAGTCGGGCGCCGAGGTCGAGCAGGGCGTCGGGCTGGTCCGGGCCGCCGGCGAGGCGCTCAACCGGATCGTCGAGGCCTCGAAGAAGGTTTCGGCCACTGTCTCGGATATCTCAGCTGCCGCAGCCGAGCAGGCCAACGGCATTGACGAGATGAGCCAGACAGTCGCCCATATGGACGAGATGACGCAGCAGAATGCGGCGCTGGCAGAGGAAAGCGCGGCCTCCGCCACCTCGCTCAGCAGTCAGATCGGACGGCTCAACCAGCTGGTCGCCAGCTTCCGCACCGGCGACGATGGGCTCTTACAGGCGAGTGCCCCGGTGGCAGAAGACGTTTACAAATGGGACGAGCGCCTGCGCGCCTGAGCTGGATCACATCAGCAGGATTGATGAACGGCGGCATTGAGGCCGCCGTTCGTTTGTTCCTCAGGCCTTGCGCTGGCCGCCGCCGAGCATGGTCTCGAAGATCGAGCGCAGTGCGTCCTGCTGGCTCGCCTGGACCTGGCGGCCATGCTCGAACATCTGGTTCAGCGCATCGAGTCCGATCGAGCCCGGGCTGGCCTCGCCTGATGAGGGTGGGGCCTGTTCTGGTTCGGGTTCGGGCACCGGTCGGCGCGATTGCGGCGCCGGCTGCGGGCTGCTCTGCGGGGCCTGCCCCTGTCCACCGAACATGCCACCGAGGATCTGGCCGAAGATGGCGCCCATGTCGGGTGGCATGCCGGGCATACCGCCGCCCTGCGCCGGGCCGGCCGGCGGCTTCTGTCCGCCGAACATGCCGCCAAGAATCTGCTCCCAGGGATTGGCGGGATTGTTCGCCTGCGGGGCGGGGGGCTGCATGCCCGGCATCTGGCCGCGCATCATCTCGGCGAACTGGCCGAGAATGCCGCCCAAGCCCTGGTTGTTCACCGATTTGAACAGCCCGCCCATCAGGATCGAGGCGATCACCGGCAGCATCTGCTTGAGGACCGCCTGGCCCACGCCGCTCGTCGCAGCCGCCTGCGCCGCGACGGCGTTGGCGACCTCCTTCGAGC
The DNA here is from genome assembly GCF_042657265.1 of Allobosea eneae. Classification (NCBI taxonomy): domain Bacteria; kingdom Pseudomonadati; phylum Pseudomonadota; class Alphaproteobacteria; order Hyphomicrobiales; family Alloboseaceae; genus Allobosea; species Allobosea eneae. The sequence goes on along the minus strand of NZ_JBHSLW010000008.1, from coordinate 149,657 downwards.
CGAAGAGCTGGCTCATCACGTCCTGGCCGAGCGGCATGGCCCGGTCGGGAATGCCGTCGCCATCACTGTCATACATCTGGCCGAACGGCGTCGCCGTCATCATCTGCGCCAGGTTGCCGAAGGCGTAAGGGTTCTGGGTCTGGCGCTGGAGCCCCATGGTGAAGGCCGGCAGCAGCGCGTCGAGCGCCGCCTGCGTCTGCTGCATCGAGAGCCCGTACTGCCGCGCCAGGTTCTGCATGGCCTGGCCGTTCTGGGCCGATTGCATCATCTCGAACAGGTTCATCATGGCGCGCTCCCGAGACCATCGCGCGTCCGACCGGACGCGGTCACGATGATCTATCACATTGTGATCGCGTCGGATTATTCCGAAAAGTGGATTCCACTTTTCGGTCCGACGCTATAACGGGACCAGCCCGCTCATCCGCGGGAAACGATAGCAGCCGCATGCCGTCAGGCAAGCGATGGTCTGGCGACCGCCTGTGCCGCGCCCTCGAGCCGGCTGATGCTGCGATAGGCGGTGATGAGCGCCGCAATGCCGAACAGCACTGCGCCGAGAGCCGATCCGGCGAGCGCGCCCTTGGGTCCGGCGTACTGCGCGCCGAGCCAGGCGAGCGGCACGGTGCCGAGCGTGGCGCGGCCCCAGCTGAACAGGGTCGAGTAGAACGGCATGCCGAGATTGTTGAAGGCGGCGTTGGCGACGAAGAGCGCGCCGACGAAGAGCCACATCGGCCCGGCGATCAGGCAGAAGAAGGCGACGAGCTCGGCGGTCTCGCCGCCGGTGCCGAACAGCGCGGCGATCTGGTGACGCAGCAAGGCTAGTAGCAGGCCGGCAATCGCGACGTAGGCTGCGGCGAAGCCGACGGCATCGGTCAGCGCCCGGCGCATTCGGTCATAGCGTTGCGCGCCCCAGTTCTGCGCCAGGATCGGCCCGACCGCGCCGGACAAGGCGAACAGCACGCCGAAGGCCACCGGCACCAGCCGGTCGATGATCGCGCTCGCCGCGATCGCCTGGTCGCCGAAGCGGGCGATGATGCCGAAGAAGCAGGCATTCGCGACCGGATTGGCGAGATTGGTCAGGATGGCCGGCGTCGCGATCGCGAAGGTTGGCCTGACATCGCGGCGCAAGGCCGACCAACTCGGACGGGCGATCATCCTGTGCACGCGAAGCGCGCCCTGGAAACCAACAGCGAGGAAGACGATGCGCGAGAACACGGTGGCCCAGGCGGCGCCGTCGGGGCCGAGGCCCAGGCCGAAGATCAGCAGCGGATCGAGTCCGGCCGTGACGATGCCGCCGGCCAGAGTGACATACATCGCCCGCTTGGCGTCGCCGACGGCGCGCAGGACGCCGGACAGCCCCATGCCGAGCGCCATCAGCGCATTCGAGGGCAAGGTGATCCAAAGAAAGGACGTCGCGACTGAAAGGGATTCTCCGTGCGCGCCGAGCTTCGGCAACAGCCAGGGCAGGAGCGGCAGCATGATCAGGCTCAAGACCAGGCCACAGATCGTCGTCGCCGCGAGCGTCGAACCGGCGATGCGGCGCGCGCCTTCACGGTCGCCGGCGCCGAGCGCCCGCGCCGTCAGCGCGGTCACGGCGATCATCAGCCCCACATTGAAGGAGACCATCAAATAAAGAACGATCGTCGCGTAGCCGACGCCCGCCGTCGCCTCGGGCCGGCCGAGGCGCGACACGTAGAGCAGCGACAGGAAGTCGACGACGAAGATCGCGATCAGGCCGACCGAGGCTGTCCCGGTCATCACCGCGACATGGCGCAGCGTCGAGCCGCTGACGAAGACGGCCTGCTGGGGCTTTGGCGGTGCGTTCACTCGGCCGGCTCCCCGACGCCGCCGACCGCGACCTCGGCGCCGCCATCCTCGATGACCTCCTGGGTCTCTTTGGTCAGCGCCTTCGACTTGCTCTTCGGTGCCACGATCGGCTCGGGTGTGACGCGCGGCACCTTGTCGAGGCCGGCGGCGATGCCCTCGCTGAACTGGATTTCCATGCGCTGCGCATCGCGGTCACGGACATGCTCGATCACGAAGCTCGCCTCCTCATAGCTGAGGCCGAGCGCTTCCAGCGTCACCCGGCCGAAGCCGAGCGCCGATTCGAAGGTCTCGCGCATCTGGTAGTCGACATCGGCGCGCATCAGATCCATCGCATGGACGCGGTCATAGGCGCGGGCATGGATGCGCGCCGCCGGGAACTCGGCCTTGGCCATCTCGACGATGCGCAGCGCCGCTTGCCGGTCGTCGATGCAGACGCAGATGACCTGGGCCTTGCCGGCTCCGGCGGCGCGCAGCACGTCGAGTCTGGTGCCATCGCCATAATAGATCTTGAAGCCGAACTTGTTGGCCGAGCGGATCCGCTCGATGTCGGAATCGATGATTGTGACGTCGAGATGCTGCAGCAGCAGCGCCTGGGTCACCACCTGGCCGAAGCGGCCGAAGCCGATCACCAGGACCGAAGGCGTGACGCCATCGAAGGTCTCCTCGATCTCCTCGGGCGGCGGCGCATGGGCGGCGAGCCAGAGGTCGATCAGCTTGGCGGCGATCGGGCCGATCAGCATGCTGAGCGCCGCGATCGCCGTCGCGAGCGCGCCCTGCTTCTCGTCGAGCAGGCCGAGCGAGGCGGCGAGCGGCAGCAGCACGAAGGCGAACTCGCCGGCGGGCGAGAGCAGGGCGCCGGCCCGGATCGCCTCCGTCGTCGAGGAGCATGAGGCGCGCAGGATCGCCGCCGCCGCCGCGATCTTGAACAGCACCAGGAGCGGCGCCGCCAATGCCAGCAGCAACGCGTTCTCGGCGACGAGCTTGAGGTCGATCGACATGCCGACCGCCATGAAGAACAGGCCGAGCAGCACGCCGCGGAAGGGCTCGATATCGGCCTCCAGCTCATGCCGGAAATGCGAATCCGCCAGCAGCACGCCGGCGAGAAAGGCACCCATCGCCATGGAGAGGCCGACCTGCTCCATCAGCAGCGCGGCGCCGAGTACGACCAGCAGGGCTGCCGCCGTCATCACCTCCTTGGCGCCCGTCTTGGCCAGCAGCCGGAAGAACGGGTTCAGCGCGTAGCGGCCGGCGAGCACAACGACCGCGATGGCGAGCAGCGCAAGTGCCAGGGCGGTCAGCGCCTTGGTCGAGCCGCCGCTATGGGCGGCCTCGGTCGTCGCCAGCAGTGGCAGCAGGGCCAGCATCGGCGCGATCGAGATGTCCTGGAACAGCAGGATCGAAAAGCAGCGCCTGCCATAGGGCTCGGCGCCGTCGCCGCGCTCGTCGAGCAATTGCAGCGCGATCGAGGTGGCTGAGAGGGCGAGCGCCAGCCCGACCGCCAGCGCGCCCGCGGGGCTGAGCCCGAGCTTCCAGCCGACGATGCCGATCACCGCCGCGCTTAGCAGCATCTGCGCGAAACCGGCGCCGAGAATGTCCTTGCGCATCGAATAGAGCCGCTCCGGCTGCAATTCGAGGCCGACCAGGAAAAGCAGTAGCACGACGCCGATCTCGGCCGTGCTGCGTATTGTATCCGGGTCCTTGATCACCGCCAGCGCCGACGGCCCGATCACGATGCCGGCGGCGAGATAGCCGAGCACCGCCGACAGGCCGAAGCGCCGAAACAGCGGTACCGCTATGACCGCGCCGGCGCAGAAGGTCAGGATCGGCGGCAGATAGCTGGCATGCGAGGCGGCATCAGCCATGCGGGAACTCGTGCTGGAGCGAAGATGGGCCGCGCGAAGGCGATGGCCGGTGGCGTGTAATGTAAGGCCTGCCGTCGCATCCTGCGAGTGGGCTGTCGTCTAGGTAGGGATGCGCTGCGGCGCCGGGCTTCCTTGACATCGAAGCCGCCAGACCGAAAGAAGGCGCGATCGTCTCGGAACCAACTCCAGTGACCGCCAAGCCGCCGCTCGACATCCTGCTCTGCGCCCCGCGCGGCTTCTGCGCCGGCGTGGTCAGGGCGATCGACGCCGTCGAGAAGGCGCTGGCCCTGCACGGCGCGCCGGTCTTCGTGCGCCACGAGATCGTCCACAACAAATACGTGGTCGAGTCGCTGAAGCGGAAGGGCGCGGTCTTCGTCGCCGAGCTCTCCGAGGTGCCGGATGCGAGCCGGCCGGTGATCTTCTCGGCCCATGGCGTGCCGAAATCGGTGCCGGCGCAGGCGCAGGCCCGCAACCTCTTCCATATCGACGCGACCTGCCCGCTGGTCACCAAGGTGCATCGCGAGGCCGAGGTCCATCATAAGCGCGGCCGCCACATCCTGCTGGTCGGCCATGCCGGGCACCCCGAGGTGATCGGCACGATGGGACAGTTGCCGGATGGCGCGATCACGCTGATCGAGACCCTCGACGACGTCGCCATGCTGACACCTCCGGAAGGTCGGGACCTCGCCTATGTCACGCAGACCACGCTCTCGGTCGACGACACCCGCGAGATCGTGCAGGCGCTGCAGGCGCGCTTTCCGGCGCTGATCGCCCCGCACAAGGAAGACATCTGCTACGCCACCACCAACCGCCAGGAGGCGGTCAAGCGCGTCGCGCCGCTGGTCGACGGGCTGATCGTGGTCGGCTCGCCCAACTCCTCGAACTCGCAGCGGCTGCGCGAGGTTGCCGAGCGCGCCGGCTGCCCGGTCTCCCGCCTCGTGCTGCGCACCGACGAGATCGACTGGTCGCTGTTCGGCGCTATCCGCCGGCTCGGCATCACCGCCGGCGCCAGCGCGCCCGAAGTGCTGGTCGAGGAGATCATCGACGCCTTCGCCGAGCGCTACGAGGTGACGGTCGAGACCGTCTCGACCGCCGATGAGAGCGTCTTCTTCCCGCTGCCGCGCGAGCTGCGGGAGCCGACCCCGACCGCAGCAGAGTAGTTCCCGCGTGGCCGTCTATACCGAAGTGCCCGATGACGAGATGGCTGCTTTTGTGGCGAGCTATGGCATCGGCGAACTGCTCTCCGTGAAGGGCATCGCCGAGGGCGTCTCGAACTCCAATTTCCTGCTCCACACCAGCAAGGCCTTCTACATCCTGACGCTCTACGAGGAGCGGGTCGACATCGCCGACCTGCCCTTCTTCATCGGCCTGATGGAGCATCTGGCGGCGCGCGGGCTGATCTGCCCGCAGCCGGTCAAGGCGCTGAATGGCTCGGCCGTCGGCCGCCTAGCCGGTCGTCCCGCCGCAATCGTGACTTTCCTGGACGGGCTCTCGGTGCGGCGTCCCAACGTGACGCATTGCGCCGAGCTCGGCCGCGGCCTGGCGTTGCTGCACCAGGCGGGTGCCGATTTTCCGATGGAGCGGGCCAATTCCCTGTCCGTGCCCGATTGGCGGCCGCTGGCGGAGCGGGCAGGAGCCGCCGCCGACACCGTCTCGCCCGGCCTCGCCAACCGGATCATGGCCGAGATCGAGACCCATGAACGGTCCTGGCCGCAGGATCTGCCGCGCGGCGTGATCCACGCCGATCTCTTCCCCAACAATGTCTTCTTCATCAAGGACAGGCTCTCGGGGCTGATCGATTTCTATTTCGCCTGCACCGACGCCTTCGCCTATGACCTCGCCATCTGCTTGAATTCCTGGTGCTTCGAGGCCGACGCCTCGTTCAACCTGACCAAGGGCCAGGCGATGCTGGCGGGCTATGAAAGCGTGCGCCGGCTCGAGGAGGCCGAAGTCGCGGCGCTGCCCGCGCTCTGCCGTGGCTCGGCCCTGCGCTTCCTGCTGACCCGGCTGGTCGACTGGCTCAACGTGCCGCCGGGCGCCTTCGTCAAGCCGCTCGATCCGCTCGAATACGACCGCAAGCTCGCCTTCCATCAGCGGGTGAGCGACAGCAGAGAATACGGATTGAGGCGATGAGCGAGCCGGTCGAGATCTGGACGGACGGCGCCTGCTCGGGCAATCCGGGCCCTGGCGGCTGGGGCGCAATCCTCAGCTACAAGGGCAAGGAGCGCGAGCTTTCCGGCGGCGAGGCGCTGACCACCAACAACCGAATGGAGCTGATGGGCGCGATCTCCGCGCTGGAGACGCTGACCCGGCCCTGCACCGTCGCGCTCCACACCGACAGCCAGTATCTGCGCCAGGGCATCACCAGCTGGATCCATGGCTGGAAGAAGAACGGCTGGAAGACCGCCGATCGCAAGCCGGTGAAGAACGAGGAGCTCTGGAAGCGCCTCGACGCGGCGCTCAAGCAGCACAAGATCGAGTGGAAATGGGTCAAGGGCCATGCCGGCGACGAGATGAACGAGCGCGCCGACGCGCTGGCGCGCGCCGGCATGGCGCCATTCAAGCCAGGCCCTTGAACCTAAGGGCGACATTGAAGCTGAGGACCTGCCGGCGCCGTGCCGAGGCAGTTTGCACGTTGAACCGCGATCTACGGAATGTGTTAAATGACATTGGCCGGCGCTGGCCCGGATGCTAGCGGCGGATGATGAGCACAAGATCAGAGCGAATGCTGAAAAGCCCCAGGGGAATTTTCGACGCCAGCCCGGACATGTTCGCCATCCTGACGGATGCGATGCCTCAGATGGTCTGGTCCACCCGGTCTGACGGCTTTCACGACTATTACAATGCGCGCTGGTATGAGTTCACCGGCGTTCCGCCCGGCTCGACGGATGGCGAGGGTTGGAACGGGATGTTCCATCCCGATGATCAGGAGGAGGCTTGGAGCCGGTGGCGGCACAGTCTGTCGACCGGCGAGGCTTACGAGATCGAGTACCGGCTTCGTCATCACAGCGGCGCCTATCGCTGGACCTTGGGCCGTGCCCTGCCGGTGCGGGACGCTTCCGGCGCTATCACCCGGTGGATCGGCACTTGCACCGACATCGATGACGCCAAGCGCGCCGCCGAGCAGAATGAGCTCCTGAGTCGCGAACTCAGCCATCGCATCAAGAACATCTTCGCGGTGATCGCGGGGCTGATCGGGCTTTCATTGCGCCAGGCTCCCGAGGCGCGCAGCTTTGCGACGAGCCTGCGAGACCGGATCGCCTCGCTGGGCCGCGCGCATGAGTTCGTGCGGCCTCACAGCGATGAATCTCGGCCGACATCCGGCCGAACGACGATCCATGGCATGCTCACGGAGCTGTTCAAGCCCTATCCCGCCCTGGACGAGGGCCGGATCGTGCTCTCCGGCGATGACATCGCCATCGACGACCGGGGCGCGACGCCGCTCGCGCTGCTATTTCACGAGCTCGCGACCAACGCCGTCAAATACGGCGCTTTGTCTACTGATGACGGCCGGATCGACCTCAATCTTGTCATAGCCGGTGAAAATGCCGTCATGACCTGGACAGAGCACGGCGCGCCAAAGCCACTGACACCGCCGGCCCATCCCGGGTTCGGGACCCGGTTATGTGACATCAGCGTCGAAAAGCAGCTTGGCGGCCAGTTGCTGAGGAGTTGGGAACCCGATGGGCTCAGGGTCGTCGCAACTGTCAGGCTCGACAACCTAGTTCGCAGCGACACTGCCTGAGAATGGCTTGAAGCCAGGGGGAGGGGCGATTTGCTCGCCCTTGCGGTGGCCGATCGCGAATTCGATGATCGACGCGATCGTCCGCTCGTCACATGGCTTTTCTGCAACACCCAGCGCGCCTGGCACGCCCGTGGCGACGATCCGCGGGTTGGCCGTGATGAAGACGACGCCGATACCGCGTCGCGCGAGTTCTTCGCCGACAGACGGCCCTGTCAGACCATCGCGCAGATGCAGATCGACCAATGCGAGATCTGGCGTCTCTCTTGCGAGTTCGAGTGCTTGAACCGAATCAGCAGCGATGCCGATCGGCAGGAAACCAAGATCTTCGATCACCGCCTCCATTTCCATGGCGACCATCATCTCGTCTTCAACGATCAAAATACGGGAACTCATGGCATCACACTTGCTGGAACTCATCACCTTTGGACTGATTGCCTGAGAGAAACCGCGCTGCGACCGGGTTGTTCCCCGCCGCAATGCCTGCAAGCCTCCCGCCGCACATCGCCTCCTAGACGGATCAGGTGCGGTGCCGGCCTTGCTCGACCCGCATCTTGCACCGATCTGGCCTGCCGGTCAGCCCAGCGGCTGCCGGTAGACGATGAAGCCGGATTTCTGCGCGACCTTGTCGTAGAGGTCCTGCGCCTGCAGGTTGCTCTCATGCGTCTGCCAGTAGACGCGAAAGCAGCCCTGCTTCTCCGCCATCTGCCTGACGGCCTCGATCAGCTTGCGGCCGACGCCATGGCCGCGCGCCTCCTCGCTGGTGAAGAGGTCCTGCAGGTAGCAAATCTCTTTCTGGCTCCAGGTCGTGCGGTGCAGCACATAGTTGACGATGCCGATCGCCTTGCCGTCGCGCTCGGCGATGAAGCCGCCCATCGGCTCCTGGCCGCCCGTCAGCCGCGCGAAGGTGGTGTCGGTCGTCTCCGGCGTCAGCGAGGCCTTGTAGAAGGTGAGATAACCCTGCCAGAGCGGCTCCCAGGCGGCGCGGTCATTTGCCGTGAGCGGGCGGATGCGGATCTCTGGCATGGCGTAGCGTCTCCTCGATTTTGTCGGGAAGCTAGCGGTGGTCGTCGGCACTGTCTCATGACAAGCGCAGATCGGATCGATCGGATTTCGTGCTGAACACAAAAAGGCCCGCGCCGGGGGCGCGGGCTCGAAACTGTCCGAGATTGCATCTCAGAGCTGGTTGAGCATCGCCTCGGCGCCGGAGACATCGGCCTTGCCCGGTGCGTCCTCGACGTTGAGGGCGGTGACGACGCCGTCCTCGACGACCATCGAATAGCGCTGCGAGCGGGTGCCGAGGCCAAAGCCCGAGCCGTCCATCGACAGGCCGATCTCCTTGGCGAAATCGGCATTGCCGTCGGAGAGGAAGGTGATGACGCCGGCACCGCCGGTCGCTTTCGACCAGGCGTCCATCACGAAGACGTCGTTGACGCCGGTGACGAAGATCTCGTCGACGCCCTTGGCCTTGATCTCGGCGGCCTTGTTCACATAGCCCGGCAGATGGTTCTTGTGGCAGGTCGGCGTGAAGGCGCCCGGCACGGCGAAGAGCACGATCTTGCGGCCCTTGAACAGCTCGTCCGAGGTCTTGGCCGCCGGCCCGTCGGCCGTCATCACGCGAAACGTCGCCTGCGGAAGCTTGTCACCGACCTTGATCGCCATGTCCGTATCTCCTGCATGCGGCAGCGCGCCGCCCGCGCGCAGGGTTACGGCTTCGCGCTGCCGATGTCGAGTTCGAGCCGCGTCTCCACCGCTTGTGGTTTTCCGCGCACGGTGATGATCAGCGGCGTGGGGCCGGTCGCGCCTTTCGGGCGCTCGACGATTCTGAGCTTCGCCGCCACGGTCCCGTCGGGCTGCGGCATCAGCATCGGCCGGCCGAATGACCACATACCGGCGCCCTCGACGAAGACGTCGTCGATCGAGCCGCCCTCGGGCGCCCTCAGCGAGAGCTTCACGGCGGCGTCGCTATGGATGACCTCGAGGATCGACAGGCGGTCGCTGACCGCCCCCAGCTTGACCGCATGCGGAACCCGCGCCTCGAACTCTTCCAGCAGCGGCGAACTCACCGAGGTGACGCCTGGCTCTAGCCAGAGCCGTGCCTCGCCCTTGGCCGGCACGCAGATCTTGTCGCAGACTGCATAGTCGAGCTTCAGCACCACGGTGACCGGCCGTGTCGGATCGACCGGCTGGACCGAGACCGGCACCACCACCTCGCCGACATAGCCGATGCCGGAGCCGGCGCCGTCCTCGAAGCGCTCGGGCGCCGGCCAGCGCACGTCGAGCCCGCCGACATTCTCCGAGCCGCTCCAGTCGAAGACCGGGGGCACGCCGGCGTCGCCCGGGCTGCGCCAATAAGTCTTGAAGCCTGGCGACATCGTGATCTCGACGCCGACGCGCTGCTTGCCCGACGGCGCGGTCGCCCCCGCGATCAGGCGCATCGACGAATAGGCGGCCTTCGACCATGGCGAGACCGCGGCGTCCTGGGCGGATGCCGGTGCGCCGAGCGTCAGCGCGGCGAGGAGGGAGAGGGCCATGATCGTTTTCACGTGGTCTGATTTAGGCGATCCAGCCGTGATTTGCGAGCAGGATACCGGAGCTGTGATCCGGCATCGGCACGCAATCAAGCATCGCCAGCTTTGCGCCGGCATTGCGGCGAAGATGGCCGGCCTCGCGGAGGCTCGCCAGTCTACGCCCGAATATCCTTGCTCGCGAGCGAGCCAAAATTGTTCCCACGCCAGCCGAACATGGCTTAGCATGGCAGCCATGAATCTCGGATCGAACCAGCGCATCAGCGGCCGCAGCTATCTCGACGGGCAATGCCTGATCGCCATGCCGGGCATGAGCGATCCGCGCTTTGCCCGCAGCGTGGTCTATCTCTGCGCCCATTCCGAGGACGGCGCGATGGGCATCATCGTCAACAAGCCCGCCGCCGAAACGCGCTTTACGGAGTTGCTCGTCCAGCTCGACGTGATCCCGTCCGACCAGGCGATCCGCCTGCCGAGCCAGGCCGAGAGGATGAAGGTGCTCCGCGGCGGGCCGGTTGAGACCAAGCGCGGCTTCGTCCTGCATAGCGCCGATTTCTTCCTGGAATCGGCGACGCTGCCGATCGACGACGGCATCTGCCTGACCGCGACGCTCGACATATTGCGCGCCATCGCCGTCGGGACCGGGCCGGAGAATGCGGTGCTGGCGCTTGGCTATGCCGGCTGGGGGGCAGGCCAGCTCGAATCCGAGATCCAGTCCAATGGCTGGCTGCATTGCGCCGCCGACCAGGCGCTGCTCTTCGACGACGCGCTCGACACCAAATACGCCCGTGCGCTCAGCAAGCTCGGCATCGACCCGGCTTTCCTGTCTAAGGATGCCGGCCACGCGTAACATGCGTCACGCTCGGGCCTGACCCGAGCATCTCAGGCCGGAAGAGGCTCAAACCAGCGCTGTCTCGTCACGAGATTCTCGGGTCTGCGCTTCGCTTCGCCCGAGCATGACGTCGCAGCTCACGCCGCCTCGAAGGACGAGCTCGTGGCGCCCACCAGCCGCCGCGCTTCCGCCGCCGTCATCGGCTGGCCGAAGGTGTAGCCCTGCGCGTACTGGCAGCCGAGCTGGTAGAGCTCGATCGCGTCCGATTCGGTCTCGGCGCCCTCGGCGACCACGTCCATCTGCAGGTCGGCGGCGAGCTGGACGATCGAGCGCAGGATCACCGGCGGCTTGCCGTTGCCCATCTGGCGCACGAAGCTCTGGTCGATCTTGATGGTGTCGAAGGGGAAGCGCTGCAGATAAGACAGCGAGGAATACCCCGTTCCGAAATCGTCGAGCGACAGGCCGGCGCCGAGATCGCGGATGCGGCTGAGCATCTGCGCCGCATATTCCGGGTTCTCCATCACCAGGCTCTCGGTGATCTCGAGTTTGAGCGTGCCGGGCAGCACGCGCCGGCGCGCCAGCACCGCCTTGACGTCCTTCAGCAGATCGTGGCGCAGCAATTGCCGGCTGGAGACGTTGACGCTGGCGAAGATCGGCGGCTCGACCTCGAGCGCCGCCTGCCAGGCGGCGAGCTCGCGCGCGGTCCGGTCCATCACATAGACGCCGAGATCGACGATCAGCCCGCTCTCCTCCGCGATCGCCAGGAAGTCCTGCGGCAAGAGGCGGCCCTCGCGCGGATGGTCCCAGCGCATCAGCGCCTCGAAGCCGGCGATGGTCCGGTCCTCCAGCCTCACGATCGGCTGGTACATCACCTGGATCTCGCCGCGCTCGATCGCCCGGCGCAGGTCGCTTTCAAGCGCGAGGCGGTCGTTGCGATCGCTGCGCATCGCCGGGACGAAGACCTCGACCAGGTTGCCGCCCTGGTTCTTGGCATGCGCCATGGCGAGCTCGGCGTTCTTCAGCGCATCGTCCTTGCGTGCCGTCGGGGTGCCGTCGAAGAGGGTGAGGCCGATCGAGGGCGTCAATACGATCTCGCGCTCGGCGAAGGTGATCGGCGTCGAGACGGCGCGGCGGATCAGCTCGGCCAAGGCCAGGATGCGCTCGGGATCGCTCTCCGAGACGATGATCATCGCGAAGATGTCGCCGCCGATGCGGGCCAGCGTGTCCTGCGTTCTGAGCAGCCGCCCAAGTCGGCGCGCCAGCGTCAGGAGGATCGAATCGCCGGCTGAGAAGCCGACCGATTCATTGACCTGCTTGAAGCGGTCGATGTCGATCACGATCACGGTCGGGCGGATGGCGTCGTCGGCGCGGCTGAAGCCGAACACGGCGGTGAGCCGGTCCTGGAACAGCTCGCGGTTGGGCAGGCCGGTCAGGTTGTCGTGCACGGCGTCGTGCAGCATGCGCTCCTGGGCGGTGCGCTGCTCGGTCACGTCGGCGAGCGTGCCGATGACGCGGATGACCTCGCCGTCCGAGCCGATCACCGGCCGCGCCTTCAGGCTGAACCAGTGATAGGCGCCGCTGGCGGCGCGCAGGCGGAAATCGAGCTGCAGCTTGCCGCGGCGCTGCTCGATCACCGCGTCGAGCGAGACGCGGTAGCGGTCTCGGTCGGCGACATGCATGTGCTCGAGCCAGCGGGCGGCCGAGCCTTCGAGGGCGCCCTTTGACAAGCCGAGCAACGTCTCGGCCTGCGGCGAGACGAAGATCTTGTCGGCCGAGACGTCCCAGTCGAAGACGAGGTCGCCCGAGCCGGACAAGGCGAGCGCCCGCCGCTCGGTATCCGAGACCAGTCCCTGCGCCAGCGCGCCGCCGGCGAAGGCGTGCTGCACCACGGTGAAGCCGATCAGCAGCACGATCAGGACGAGGCCGCCGATCAGGGAGGGCGGCACGAGGTCGCGCGTGACCTGCCCGACCACGGTGAAGCCCGCCGCGGTCACCCAGACCAGCAGCAGGAACCAGGTCGGGATCAGCATCACCGCCCGCTCATAGCCATGGGTGGCGAGATGCAGGATCAGCACGAAGCCAACGGTCGCGACGGCGGCGATCGAGATGCGGGCGATGCCGGCCGCCATCGGCGCGTCGAACACGGCGAGCCCGACCAGGCCGGCGAGGCCGAGGATCCAGATGAAGGTGATATGGCTGTAGCGCACATGCCAGCGCGACAGGTTGAGATAGGCGAAGAGGAAGACGAGCAGGGTCGCCGCCAGCACCACCTCGGCGCCGGCTCGGTAGATGCGCTCGATCGCCGGGGTCAGCGGGAAGATGCGCTGGAAGAAGCCGAAGTCGAGACCGGCATAGGCCAGGACCGCCCATGCCAGGGCGGCTGCGGCCGGGAAGATCACCGCGCCCTTGACCACGAAGATGATGGTCAGGAACAGCGCCAGCAGGCCGGCGATGCCGATGATGATGCCCTTGTAGAGCGTCAGCCCGTTGGTCTTCTGGCGATAGGCCTCCGGCTCGAACAGATAGAGCTGCGGCAGGTTCGGCGATTTCAGCTCGGCCACGAAGGTGACGGTGGTGCCGGGGTCGAGCGTGATCTGGAAGATGTCGGCGTCGGGCGCTTCCTCGCGCTCGGGCCGCAGGCCCTGACTCGCGGTGATCGCCTCGATGCGGCGGTCGCCGAGATCGGGCCAGATCACGCCCGAGCCGATCAGGCGATGGAAGGGCGCGACCAGCAGCCGGTCAATCTGCTCGTCGGAATCATTGGTCAGCGCGAAGACGATCCAGTCCGGCCGCGCACCCGATTCGCGCGCCCTGACGGCGATGCGCCGGACGATGCCGTCGGGGCCCGGCGCGGTCGAGATCTGGATGACGTCGCCATCGGATTTGTTGCGCTCGACCACGTCGGTCAGGTCAAGCACCGGTACGTCGAGCGGCACGCGCTGGGCCTCGACCGCCAGCGCCGGCCGCAGCAGCGAGAGCAGCGCCAGCATCAGGAGGCCGAAGACGGCGATGCCGGACCGGAGGAAGCGAAGCGTCGATGACAAGATGGACTCTGCGGGGAACTCTTCAGGCGTGATGGCCAGTGGTATCGGCGCGAGGTGGCGAGGGCAAGGCAAGCTGTTCACAGCTTGCGATCGGTATCGGTGGGGCGGCGCAGCTCCGAGGCGAGAATGCCGTAGAGGAGATGGTCGGCCCAGACGCCATTGATGCGCAGATAGCCGCGCGCCTCGCCCTCATGCTTGAAGCCGACGCGCTCCAGCAGCCGGCGCGACGGCTCGTTATGCGGCAGGCAGGCGGCCTCGACGCGGTGCAAGGCGAGTTCGGAGAAGGCGAAGTCGAGCGCGCCGCGCACCGCCTCGGTCATGTGGCCCTTGCCGGCATGGCGCTGGCCCATCCAGTAGCCGAGCGTGCAGGCTTGGGCGACGCCGCGCCGGACCAGGCCGAGGGTCAGCCCTCCCAGCAGGGCTTCCGAGCGGGAATCGAGGATGAACAGGGAATAGGCTTCGTCGGTCGCGATCTCGCGCGCGGCGCGCTTGACCCGCAGGCGGAACGAGGCGCGGGTCAGGTCGTCCTCGGTCCAGACCGGTTCCCAGGGCGTGAGGAAGTCGCGGCTCTCCATCCGCAGATTCGCCCAGGCCGAATAGTCGTCGGCGAGCGGGGCACGCAGGATCAGGTTCTGCGTCCTGATCAGGGGCCGCGCCGGCGGGTCGGTGGCGAAGCGGAAGAGGGCCATCGCCGTCAGGCGGCTCGCGCCAGCATGGCGCGCAAGGCGGTTACCGGGGCGAGGTCGTCGAGCGGGCCGACCGCGGCGACGGTGATCACGCCGTCGAGCAGGGCCTCTCCGGCCGCACGCACATCGGCGAGGCTGACCGCGTCGAGCCGTCGCGCCAGTTCCTCGCGCGGGATCGCCCGGCCGAAGACGAGCACCTGCCGCGCCATCTGCTCAAGCTTGCCGCCGGGGCTCTCCAGAGAGGCCAGGAGGCCAACCTTCATCTGCGCCCGGGCGCGGGCGACCTCGGCCTCGCTGACGTCGCGGGCCGCCTGGCTCAGGCAGTCGAGCGCGACCTCGACCAGTTCGCCGACATCGTCCGGCGCAGTGCCGGCGCTGATGCCGAAGACGCCGCAATCGGAGAAGGGCCAGTGGAAGGCGTCGACCGCATAGGCGAGGCCGCGGCGCTCGCGCACCTCCTGGAACAGCCGCGAGGACAGGCCGCCGCCGAGCACGGCCGAGAAGATCTGCAGCGGGTAGTGCATGCCGTTGGTGAACGGCTTGCCAGGGAAGCCAAGGACGATGTGGACCTGCTCCTCGTCGCCGTCGATGCGCGCTTCGCCGCCATGATAGGCTGCTGGCGTACGCGCTTCGGGAGCGATCGCGGGCTGCAAGGGCAGCGCGGCGAGGGCCTGTTCCGCCAGGGCGACGAGTTCGTCATGGTCGACGGCGCCGGCGGCGGCCAGCACCATGTTGCCGGCATGGTAGTGCCGGTCGAGATAGGCGCGGATCGCCTCGGGCGTGAAGCTCTTCACCGTCTCCGCCGTGCCGAGGATCGGTCGGCCGAGCGGCTGCTCCGGGAAGGCGGCCTGCAGGAAGCGGTCATAGACCAGATCGTCCGGCGTATCCTGGACGGCGCCGATCTCCTGCAGGATCACGCCCTTCTCGCGTGCCAGTTCTTCTTCGCTGAGGGCGGGCTGGGTCAGGATGTCGGCGAGAATGTCGACCGCCAGCGGCAGGTCCTGGCCGAGCACGCGGGCGGTATAGCAGGTGTATTCGACCGAGGTCGCGGCGTTGAGATCGCCGCCGACGCTCTCGATCTCCTCGGCGATCTCAAGCGCGGTGCGCCGGGCCGTGCCCTTGAACGCCATGTGCTCGAGCAGATGGGCGAGGCCGTGCTCATGCGGCAGTTCGTCCCGTGCCCCGGCGCCGATCCAGATGCCGAGCGACACGGTCGAGGCATGGGCCATGCGCTCGGAGACGATGCGCAGACCGGACGGAAGCGTCGTCAGGCTGACGGCGGGGTCATGCCCGGCTGCCGCGTCCTGCTTCACCATCTCGGACTTCTCGCTCTTGGCCTTGAGGGTCTTCGCTGCCGTCATGCCGCGGCACTCCTGACCGCCCGCGCTCGTTCTGCGATGAAGCGTTCGAGCTTGCTTTGGTCGTTCGGCAGCAGGCTGAAGCGCTCCTTGCGCTCCATCAGGTCGGCAAGATGCGCGGGGAGGGCCGGCGTAATGCCGCTCGCCGCCGCGACCGCGGCCGGGAACTTGGCGGGGTGGGCGGTGCCGAGGGCAACCACCGGCGTCGCCGGATCGGCCGCGAGCAGCTTGCGCGCGGCTGCGACTCCGATCGCGCTGTGCGGGTCGAGCAGATAGCCGGCCTCGCGCCAGACCGTGCCGATTTCGCTGGCGATCGAGGCCTCGTCCTGCGCCACCGCGTCGAAATCGGCGCGGATGCGGGCGAGCGGCTCGGGCGCGATCTCGAAGCGGCCGGACTGCGCCAGCGACTGCATCAGCCGGCGCACTGCAGCGCCGTCGCGGCCATGCGCTTCGAACAGCAGCCGCTCGAAATTCGAGGAGATCTGGATGTCCATCGAGGGCGAGGTCGTCGCCGCGACGCCGCGCATCTCGTAAACGCCGGTCTCCAGCGTGCGCGCCAGGATGTCGTTGCTGTTGGTGCCGACCATCAGGCGCCCGATCGGCAGCCCCATCTGCTTGGCGATCCAGCCGGCGAGGATGTCGCCGAAATTGCCGGTCGGCACCGCAAAGGAGACCGGCCGGTGCGGAGCGCCGAGCGCGACGGCAGCGGTGAAGTAGTAGACGACCTGCGCGGCGATCCGTGCCCAGTTGATCGAGTTGACGCCGGAGAGCCTGATCTCGTCGCGGAAGGCGTGGTGGTTGAACAGCGCCTTCACCAGGTTCTGGCAGTCGTCGAAGGTGCCCTCGACCGCGATGGCGTGGACATTGTCCGCCTCGACCGTGGTCATCTGCCGGCGCTGCACGTCGGAGACGCGGCCATGCGGATAGAGGATGAAGACGTCGACGCGCTCCAGCCCCTTGAAGGCGTCAATGGCGGCACCACCCGTGTCGCCCGAGGTCGCGCCGACGATGGTGGCGCGCTCGCCGCGCTGGGCCAGCACATGGTCCATCAGCCGGCCGAGGAGCTGCATGGCCACGTCCTTGAAAGCGAGCGTCGGACCATGGAAGAGCTCGAGCGAGAACAGGTTGTCGCCAAGCTGGACCAGCGGGCAGACGGCCGGATGGCGGAACGTGCCATAAGCCTCGCCGATCATCGCCTTCAGCGCGTCCGGCGCGATGTCGCCATCGGCCAATGCGCCGACGACGCGTTCCGCAACCTCGGCATAGGGTTTGCCTGCGAGGCCGGTGATCTCCTGCGCACTGAAGCGCGGCAGGGCTTGCGGCAGATAGAGGCCGCCATCACGGGCAAGTCCGGCGAGCAGCGCATCGGCGAAAGAGAGCGACGGCGCTTCGCCACGGGTCGAAATATGCAGCACGGTGATGATCTCTGATGTCGTGCTGATCCTATAGGCCCGTTGGCCGGGGAGGGCAAAGTCCCGTGGCGCAGAGCGGTCAATCACACCGAGCCCTCATTCCGAGAAGCGAGCTTTGCTTGCGTCTCGAAGGATGGTCCAGTTGTCTCCGGAACTCCCGTAGCATCCTTCGAGACGCTCTCCTGCAGAGCGCTCCTCGGGATGAGGGCTGCAGGGCGCCGCCCAGCCTCAAGGCGTCTGGGCCGGCCGTCTGAGCGCCTGCCAGGCGTATGCCGTGAACACGCCGATCAGCGTCAGCGCGAGCCCCCACCAGGTCAGCGCGTATTGCAGATGGTTGTCCGGGATGCGGGCGATCAGCTCTTTCACATCGACGCCGGCCGGCGGTGTCAGCCCGTCGCCCTGGCGTTCGGCTTCAAGATAGAAGGGCGCGGCTGGCCCGATGCCCAGTGCCGCGGCGATCCCCGCCGGATCGCGCGTGTAGAATTCGCGCTGCTGCGGCAGATCGGCCGGGGTGAAGCTGTTGCGGGCCTCCGGCGCGCGCAGGAAGCCGGTGACCGTCGCCTGGCCGCTGGCCGGGATGACCGTCGCGAACCGGCTTTCCGGCACGAAGCCGCGATTGATCAGGATCGTCGTGCCGTCCTCCAGCCGGAAGCCCTGGAAGATCCAGCGGCCGAAGCCGGAGAGCTGGCGCGAGCCGGGCGGGCCGGCGGCGATGGTGGTGCGCACGCCCGCGATGCCGTCGAGATAGGTTCCCGTGGCCGTGGAGCGGGTGAGGTCGAGCGCGGCCGGATCGAGCCGTTGCCATTCGCCGGCCGGCGGCAGAGGCGCGGGCGGGCCGCTCGCCTGCGTCTCCAGCCGCGTGATGAAGGCGCGCTTTTCGCCCATGCGCAGCCATTGCCAGGTGCCGAGGGTGACAAGCACGCCGACGCCGACGACGGTCAGCAGGGCCGGCAGCAGCAGCTTCGGCCGGGAAGCGGGGGAGGCGGTGACGCTCACTTCTTCAACCTGCCTTCCTCGGCCTTGTGGGCGTATTGCAAGGCGACCGCGAGGCCCTTCATCGGCCGCAGCAGCCCGAGGCAGGTGACGAGCGCCAGCGGCAGCCAGAGCACGAGGTGAACCCACATCGGCGGCGTGTAGGCGATCTCGACATAGAGCGCGAGGCCGAGCACGAAGAAGCCGGCGATAAGCATGATGAATACAGCCGGCCCGTCGGCCGAATCGGCGAAGGCGAAATCGAGCCCGCAGGCGGCGCAGCGCGGCTTCAGCTTGAGGTAGCCGTCGAAGAGCTTGCCCTCGCCGCAGCGCGGGCAGCGGCCGGTCAGCCCCGTCGAGAACGGTGAGGGCGGGGTGATCTGCGGCTGCACCATGACTGCCTCCTCAAATGGAAAGGGCGGCCTCGCGGCCGCCCCTTGTCAGGTTCGCGGCCGCTTCCGGCCCGACTATCAGTGCGCCGCAGGCGTGCCGGCGCCCCAGACATAGATCGAGGCGAACAGGAACAGCCAGACGACGTCGACGAAGTGCCAGTACCAGGCGGCGAACTCGAAGCCGAGATGCTGCTCGGGCTTGAAATGGCCGAGATAGACGCGCCACAGGCAGATCGCCAGGAAGATCGTGCCGATGATGACATGGAAGCCGTGGAAGCCGGTCGCCATGAAGAAGGTCGCGCCATAGATGTTGCCCTTGAAGGCGAAGGCGGCGTGCGCGTACTCGTAGGCCTGGCAGGCGGTGAACAGGATGCCGAGGATCACGGTCAGCCACAGGCCCTGCTTCAGGCCCTTCCGGTCGCCCTGGATCAGGGCGTAATGCGCCCAGGTCACGGTGGTGCCGGAGGTCAGCAGGATCAGGGTGTTGAGCAGCGGCAGATGCCAGGGATCGAAGGTCTCGATGCCCTTCGGCGGCCAGTGCCCGCCGGTGAGCTCGGCGCGGGTATACTGGATCGCTTCGCCGGTGAAAAGGCTGGCGTCGAAATAGGCCCAGAACCAGGCGACGAAGAACATCACCTCGGAGGCGATGAACATCAGCATGCCGTAGCGGTGATGCAGCTGCACAACACGGGTGTGATGCCCCTCGCGCTCGGCCTCGCGGGTCACGTCCATCCACCAGGCGAGCATGGTGTAGAGCACGCCGAGGAGACCGATGCCGAACACCAGCGGGCCGAGGTTCATGCCGAGCAGCGGCATGGCCTTCATCCACATCACCGCGCCGATCGCCATGATGGTCGCGCTGGCGGCGCCGACGATCGGCCACGGGCTCGGGTCGACGAGGTGGTAGTCGTGGTTCTTGGTATGGGCCCCGGCCATCGTGCTCAAGTCTCCGCGTCCGTAGAAGTGCAGCGCTTGTCGTGCAGCTTTATAGTTTCGATTGGTTGCCGTCACCCTTGCTTTCCGCCACCGGCTGCCCGTTCTTCGACGGGAAGTAGGTGTAGGACAGGGTGATCGATTTCAGGCTGGCGAGCTCGCGGTTCAACTCGATCTCGGGATCGATGTAGAACACCACCGGCGCTTCCAGGGTCTCGCCCGGCTGCAGCGTCGTCTCGGTGAAGCAGAAGCACTGGATCTTGACGAAATAGGCGCCCGACTGGTTGGGCTGGACATTGTAGGTCGCGATCCCTGTCATCGGCCGCGAGGACGTATTGGTGATCTTGTAGAACACCGTCTGCGTGACGCCGACCTGCGCCTGGATCTGCGTCCTCTCCGCCTCGAAGCGCCAGCCCAGCGCGGGGGCGACATTGGCGTCGAAGGCGACCTGGACGATACGGTCGCTGGTCTTGCCCGTGGCGGCGGTGCCGATCATCGGCGTGCCGGCGAAGCCCGTGACCTTGCAGAACAGGTTGTAGAGCGGCACCGCGGCGAAGGAGAGCCCGGTCATGGCGATGACGGCGGCGCTGCAGGCGAGGACGGTGCGGCGATTGCGGGAAGCGGTGCTCATCGCGTCACAGCGGCCGGTTGAGGATCGCCGGCCCGGTCTTGGCCAGCGTCACGATGAAGAAGAACAGCACGAGGCCGCCCAGGACCAACGCGAGCGCCACAGAGCGGCGATTGCGCCTGGCCATGTCCTCCGGCGAGAAAGCCGCCGGCGGCTGCTTTTTGCCCTGCGGGTCCTGGCTCATCCCAGCACCTTGGGCAGGGCCCACATCAGGCCGAGGCCGTTCTCGGCCAGCAGCACGGCGAAGAGCAGGAAGAGATAGAGGATCGAAAAGCCGAACAGGGCATAGGCCGCCTTGTTGGCCGGCTCGCCTTCGGTGACCTTCAGCACGCGCAGCGACAGGCCGATCATCGCGAGTCCGGTCACCACCGAGACGACGAGATAGATCAGTCCGCCGAAGCCCATCAGCGCCGGCAGCACCGCGACCGGGGTGAGCACCAGCGTGTAGGCGACGATCTGGCGGCGCGTCGCAGCCGGGCCGGCGACGTTCGGCAGCATCGGGATGCCGGCTCTCGCGTAGTCGCCGGACTTCACCAGAGCGAGCGCCCAGAAATGCGGCGGCGTCCACAGGAAGATGATGGCGAACAGCACGATCGAGGTCAGGCCGAAATCGCCGGTGACCACGGCCTCGCCGATCATTGGCGGGAAGGCGCCGGCGGCGCCGCCGATGACGATGTTCTGCGGCGTCGCCCGCTTCAGCCACATCGAATAGACGACCGCGTAGAAGAAGATGGTGAAGGCCAGCATCGCCGCCGAGAGCAGGTTGGCGACGAGGCCGAGCACCAGCACGGAGCCGACCGAGAGGGTCAGCCCGAAGGCGAGCGCCTCCGATGGCAGGATGCGGCCGGCGGGGATCGGGCGGCCGGCGGTGCGCGCCATCACTGCGTCGATGTCGGCATCCCACCACATGTTGAGGCAGCCGGAAGCGCCGGCGCCGACCGAAATCGCCAGCAGGGCGGCAAAGCCGATCACCGGATTGACCGTGCCGGGCGCCGCGACCATGCCGCCGAGCGCCGTCACGATCACCAGGAACATCACCCGCGGCTTGAGCAGCGCGAAGAAGTCCTGCGCCTCGCCGGTGGAACTCAGCGCGGCGCTGTCGTCAGCCTGGGTGATCTGATCGAAGGCAGCAGACATTGAAACTCGTTCACTTCAACGTTCGAAGACACCTCAATCGGGTGTCGCTTGCGGGATCCGCCCGTCTCCGGAACGCCCTGGATCAGGCGCTCGGGGGAGGGGCGGCGGCGGGCTGTCGCGCCCGCCGCCGGTGTTCTCAATGGTCCGAGCCGGTGATGCGCGGCAGCGTCTCGAACTGGTGGAAGGGCGGCGGCGAGGACAAGGTCCACTCCAGCGTGGTCGCGCCTTCGCCCCACGGATTGTTGCCGGCGAGCTCCTTCTTGGTGAAGGCGACGACGATGCCGTAGAGCCAGATCAGCAGGCCGGCCGCGAAGATATAGGAGCCGATCGACGACCAGAAATGCCAGCCGGCGAACGCGTCGGGATAGTCGACATAGTGACGCGGCATGCCGGACAGCCCGAGGAAGTGCTGCGGGAAGAACAGCAGGTTCGCGCCGATGAAGGCGACCCAGAAGTGCAGGCGGCCGATCCAGTCCGGGATGATGTAGCCGCTCATCTTCGGGAACCAGTAGTAGAAGCCCGCGAAGATGCCGAACACCGCGCCGAGCGACAGCACATAGTGGAAGTGGGCCACGACGTAGTAGGTCGCGTGCAGCGAGCGGTCGAGGCCGGCATTGGCCAGCACCACGCCGGTGACGCCGCCGACGGTGAACAGGAAGATGAAGCCGATCGCCCAGACCATCGGCGCGGTGAAGCGGAGCGAGCCGCCCCACATCGTCGCGATCCAGGAGAAGATCTTCACGCCGGTCGGCACCGCGATCACCATCGTCGCGAAGACGAAGTAGCGCTGCGTGTTGAGCGACAGGCCGACCGTGTACATGTGGTGGGCCCAGACGATGAAGCCGACCACGCCGATCGCGACCATGGCGTAGGCCATGCCGAGATAGCCGAAGATCGGCTTCCTCGAGAAGGTCGAGATGATGTGGCTGACGATGCCGAAGGCCGGCAGGATCATGATGTAGACTTCGGGGTGGCCGAAGAACCAGAACAGGTGCTGGTAGAGCACCGGATCGCCGCCGCCGGCCGGATCATAGAAGGTCGTGCCGAAGTTGCGGTCGGTCAGCAGCATGGTGATCGCGCCGGCCAGCACCGGCAGCGCCAGCAGCAGCAGGAAGGCGGTGACCAGCACGCCCCAGGCGAACAGCGGCATCTTGTGCATGGTCATGCCAGGCGCGCGCATGTTCAGGATGGTGGTGATGAAGTTGATCGCGCCCAGGATCGAGGCCGCGCCGGCAAGGTGCAGCGACAGGATGCCGAAATCGACCGACGGGCCGGGGTGGCCTGTCGAGGAGAACGGCGGATAGACCGTCCAGCCGGTGCCGACGCCCTTGGCGCCGGGGGCGCCCTCGACGAACATCGAAATCAGCAGCAGGATCAGCGCCGCGACCGTCAGCCAGAACGAGATGTTGTTCATGCGCGGGAAGGCCATGTCCGGCGCGCCGATCATCAGCGGCACGAACCAGTTGCCGAAGCCGCCGATGACGGCGGGCATGACCATGAAGAAGATCATGATCAGGCCGTGGCCGGTGACAAAGACGTTGTAGCTCTGGCCGTTGGCGAAAATCTGCAGGCCCGGCTGCTGCAGCTCGATGCGCATCATGATCGACAGGAAGCCGCCGATCAGGCCCGCGATGATCGAGAAGATCAGGTAGAGCGTGCCGATATCCTTGTGGTTCGTCGACAGCAGCCAGCGGCGCCAACCCGTCGGGGTGTGGTGCTCGTGGGCGTGGGCGTCGTCATGCCCGTGGGCGTGGGGAGCCGCGGTAGCCATGGAATTCGTCTCCTCCTGCGAATGCCGTTCGCGTGAGTTCTTTCAAGAATGTCGGGTTCAGCGGGTCGCTTCGGCGACCTTGCTGGTGGCGTCGGCCGCATTGGCGAACTTCTGCTTCGCTTCCGCGAGCCAGGCCGTGTAGCGCTCCTGGCTGACGACGCGAATGGCGATCGGCATGAAGGCGTGGTTCTGGCCGCAGATGAACGAGCACTGGCCGTAGAAGATGCCTTCGCGGTCGGCCTTGAACCAGGTTTCGTTCAGGCGGCCGGGAATGGCGTCGATCTTCAGGCCGAAAGCCGGCAGCGCGAACTTGTGGATGACGTCGGCGCCGGTGACCTGCACGCGCACGACCTTGCCGACCGGCACGACCGCCTCGTTGTCGACGGCGAGCAGGCGCGGCGCCTCGGATTCGGCGATCTTCTTGGACTGGATCGCCTCGGCGCGCTGCTTCTCGTCGAGCATCAGCGAATCGAAGCCGAAGGCGCCGCCATCCTGCGGGTATTCATAGGACCAGTACCACTGCTTGCCGGTGACCTTCACGGTCATGTCGGCCTGCGGGATCTCGAGCTGCAGCTTGAGCAGGCGGAAGGAGGGGATCGCGATCACGACGAGGATAAGGACGGGGATGATCGTCCAGGCCACCTCGAGCAGAGCGTGGTGGGTCGTCTTCGAGGGGACCGGGTTGGCCTTCTCGTTGAAGCGCCAGGCGACATAGACCAGCAGCGCCAGCACGAAGATCGTGATGATGAAGATCAGCACGTTCACCCAGTCGTGGAACCAGTGGATGAAGGTCATCACTTCGGAATTGGCCGGCTGGAGATTGATCTCCCAGGGCTGCGGCATGCCGTTCTGGGCCGATGCGACGGCCGGCGAAAACGCTACGAGCGCCGCCGCGAGGGCCGCCAGCGCGTTCCTGAGAGGAGTGGTCACAAATCGCATCGGTCCGACATAGCTCCTTTGATGCCGCGCGATCCGCCTTCGTCAGCTTAAGACAGGCGCGCGCCGGAACGGCCACGTCTGGCCACCCCGGTTCTTCGGCATTGCGATAAATCAAAGATCACGCTTGCGCCAGTGGGGCAATGACAGGCTGTGGCGCAGCCCGTGCGGCATAAGTACGCGACAAGTGCATGGGTGCCGGGCAGCCGGTCGTCGCCGCTCTCCGCGAGTCCAGGGCGAGTTCGTTGCGCAAGCGCACGCGATCCTTCGCCTTGACAGGAATCAGGACGCATGGTCGGAACGCACTCTCGTATGGCGGGGGCGCCGTTCGGCATGGGCATGCGCGCATTCCCATGCCTGGAAGAGGAGGACAGGGATGCGCTCAATCATCGGTCCCGTGGCCGCGGCGCTCGCCGTCCTCGGCTGCGGCTGGCTCTCGGTCGCGCCGGCCCTTGCGCAAGGCGCGGTGCGCTCGACCCATGGCGACTGGCAGATGCGCTGCGAGACGCCGCCCGGCGCCAAGGCCGAGCAATGCGCGCTCGTGCAGAATGTCGCCGCCGAGGATCGCCCGAATCTGACGCTGCTCGTCATCGTGCTGAAGACGGCCGACCAGAAAAGCCGTCTGCTGCGCGTCGTCGCCCCGCTCGGCGTACTGCTGCCGTCCGGCCTCGGCCTCAAGATCGACGACAAGGATATTGGCCGCGCTGGCTTCGTGCGCTGCCTGACCACCGGCTGCGTCGCCGAGGTGGTGATGGACGATACCCTGCTCGGCCAGCTCAAGAGCGGTAAGAGCGCCACATTCATCGTGTTTCAGACGCCGGAGGAAGGGGTCGGAATTCCGGTTTCGCTCAACGGATTCGGTCCCGGTGTGGAGGCTTTGCCGTGATTGATCGCCTGTCTGGCCGCGTTGGCCGGTTTGCCTTGCCTGCCGCCCTGGCGCTGACGCTCGCCGGTTGTGGTTCCTCGGGTTCGTCCAGCACCGGCGAGCCCAGCTCCGCGCAGAAGCTCGGCAATATCCTGATGTTCCAGTCGACGACGCCGCCGCCGGTGAACCAGCTGCCGACCGATGACGACGTCAACTTCATCTGTCCGCAAGTGATCATCGCCGACGGCGGCGCCGCGATCCGCGCCCAATCGGGGCCGGACAGCGGCAGCCTGCGCAGCCAGGTCTCGATCACCACGGTCGCGCGCGAGTGCACGCCGGTCGGAAAGGACGGCGCTTTCACGCTAAAGGTTGGTGCCGAGGGACGCATCCTGGTCGGCCCGGCCGGCGGCCCCGGAAGCTACGGCGCGACGCTGATCACCCAGGTCATGCGCAACAACCAGGTAATCGCGCGCCGCAGCGCCCGCGTGGGAGGCACGATCCCGAGTGGCCAGACCGGAGCTGACTTCTCGCATGTCGAGAGCAACATCTCGGTTCCGGCCGGCTCCGGGGAGGTCGAGATCATTGTCGGCCTGAGCCATGGCGGCGGCGAGCCGGCGCGGCGCCGGCGGCGGTAAGCGGCACGCTGCCGTAAACTGAGGCAGGAGGCCGATTGACTCGGCCTCCCGCTCGTCTATTGCTGGCTCAGCCGCATCATCCCCGCGGGAGAGACCGGGGCCGGACTTGTCCGGACCCGGCGCCGAAGGCGCAACCGCCCCGGAAACGCTCAGGCAAACGGACCGCGTGGGAATTGGCGCTCTGGAAAGCGGCGGGCTTTTGAAGCCCGCCCACCGACGGGGGTAACCCGCTGAGGCTTCGGCCCAGTGGGGAAATCTCTCAGGTCCCGAGACAGAGGGGGCGCGCTCCGGACGATTCTGTCCGGGGTTCGCGCTCGATTCTGTTGAGGGGATGCCATGGCTGCCGAAGCCGAGACTGCAAGCACCGAGCCGCTGCTGAAGACGCCGCTGCACGCCCGCCATGTCACGCTCGGCGCGCGCATGGTGCCGTTCGCCGGCTACGACATGCCGGTGCAGTACCCGGCCGGCATCATGGCCGAACACAACTGGACGCGCGAAAGCGCCGGCCTGTTCGATGTCTCGCATATGGGCCAAGCCTTCCTCGTCGGGCCCGACCACGAGACCACGGCCCGGGCGCTCGAGGCGCTGATCCCGGCTGACATCGTCAACCTGCCGCCCGGCAAGCAGCGCTATTCGCAGCTGCTGAACGAGGAGGGCGGCATCCTCGACGACCTGATGGTGACGCGCTCGGCCGATCCGGACGAGGACGGCGCGCTGCTGCTCGTCGTCAACGCCGCCTGCAAGACCGAAGACTACGCCCATATCGAGGCGCGGCTGCCGGCCGATGTGAAGCTGGTGAAGGCCGAGCATCGCGGCCTGATCGCGCTGCAGGGGCCGAAGGCTGAGGAGGCGCTTGCGGCGCTCAATCCCGAGGCCGCCGAGATGGGCTTCATGACCTTGCGCACGCTGAAGCTCGGTGGCGTCAAGGCCAATGTCAGCCGCTCCGGCTATACTGGTGAGGACGGCTACGAGATCTCCGCCGCGGCTGACCGCATCGGCGAGATCTGGGACGCGCTCCTGCTCGATCCCAGGGTCAAGCCGATCGGCCTCGGCGCCCGCGATTCGCTGCGTCTTGAGGCCGGGCTTTGCCTTTACGGCCACGACATCGACACCACGACCTCGCCGGTCGAGGCGGCGCTCAACTGGTCGATCCAGAAGCGCCGGCGCGAGGAAGGCGGCTTCCCGGGTGCGGCCCGCATTCAGAGCGAATTCGCCGAGGGCGTCTCGCGCGTCCGCGTCGGCCTCTTGCCGGAAGGCCGGGCCCCGGCCCGCGAGGGCGCCGAGATCGCCACCGCCGACGGCACCGTCGTCGGCAAGGTCACCTCGGGCGGCTTCGGCCCGACCCTGAACGGCCCCTGCGCCATGGGCTATGTCGCCAGGGAGCACTCCGCTCCCGGCACGAAGCTCGACCTGATCGTGCGCGGCAAGCCGCTGCCGGCGACCATCGCCGCGATGCCTTTCGTCCCCAATCGCTACAAGCGCTGAACCCACCTGTTTCGTCGGAGGAAACCATGGCCGAGACCCGTTACACCAAGGACCACGAATACATCCGCATCGAGGGCGACACCGGCACCGTCGGCATCACCGACTACGCCCAGGGCCAGCTCGGCGACGTCGTCTTCGTCGAGTTGCCGACCGTCGGCAAGGCGCTGAGCAAGGGCGGCGAAGCCGCCGTCGTCGAGAGCGTCAAGGCGGCGTCCGAGGTCTATGCGCCGGTCTCCGGCGAGGTCGTCGCCGTCAACAGCGAGCTGGAAGCTGCGCCCGGCACGGTCAACGAGGATCCGGCCGGCAAGGGCTGGTTCGTCAAGATCAAGCTGGCGAACACCGGCGAGCTCGACGGCCTGCTGAGCGAAGCCGAGTACCAGGACTACGTCAAGACGCTCTGAGCCGTCGCGAGCGCGTCTTTCTCGGACGGAGCGCAGCGGAGATCCGAGAATCTCCGGACGAGAAGGCACTGGTCGAAGAGATGCTCGGGTCAAGCCCGAGCATGACGCCATTCAAGGAACCTCCATGCGCTATCTCCCCCTGACCGAGACCGACCGCGAGGACATGCTCGCGCGCATCGGCGTATCCGACGTCGAGGCGCTGTTTTCCGACGTGCCGAACGGCAAGCTGCTGAAGCAGCCGCTCGATCTGCCGCGCGCCAAGGGCGAGCTCGAGGTCGAGCGCATCCTCGGCAGGATGTCTGCGAAGAACACCGCGGCCGGTTCGGTGCCGTTCTTCGTCGGGGCAGGGGCCTACAAGCACCATGTCCCGGCGACGGTCGATCACCTGATCCAGCGCTCGGAATTCCTGACCAGCTACACGCCCTACCAGCCCGAGATCGCGCAGGGCACGCTGCAATACCTGTTCGAATTCCAGACCCAGGTCGCGGCACTGACCGGCATGGAGGTCGCCAACGCCTCGATGTATGACGGCTCGACCGGCACGGCCGAGGCGGTGCTGATGGCGCATCGCGTCACCCGCCGCCGCAAGGCGGTGCTCTCCGGCGGCCTGCATCCGCACTACACCCAGGTCGTCGAGACCCTGTCCGAGATGGCGAATGACGAGGTCGTGGCGCTGAAGCCCGACGTTCGCGCCAGCGAGGACATCCTCGCTGCCATCGACGACAGCGTCTCCTGCGTCGTCGTGCAGTCGCCCGACGTCTTCGGCAATCTGCGCGATCTCAAGCCGATCGCCGAGAAGGCCCATGCCTATGGCGCGCTGCTGATCGCGGTCTTCACCGAGGTCGTCTCGCTCGGCGCCGTGACGCCGCCGGGCGCGCAGGACGCCGACATCGTCGTGGGTGAGGGCCAGTCGATCGGCAACGCCCTGAACTTCGGCGGCCCCTATGTCGGCCTCTTCGCCGCCAAGTCGAAATATGTCCGCCAGATGCCGGGCCGGCTCTGCGGCGAGACCGTCGATGCCGATGGCCGCCGTGGCTTCGTGCTGACGCTCTCGACCCGCGAGCAGCACATCCGCCGCGACAAGGCGACCTCGAACATCTGCACCAATTCCGGGCTTTGTGTATTGGCCTTCACCATCCACATGACCCTGCTCGGCCAGGCCGGGCTGACCCGGCTCGCCGAGGTCAACCACGCCAATGCGGTCAGGCTCGCCGACGCGCTCGCCGGCGTGAAGGGCGCGGAGGTCCTGAACGAGAGCTTCTTCAACGAGTTCACCGTGAAGCTTTCCAAGCCCGCTGCCGAGGTGGTCGAGGCGCTCGCCGCCAAGGGCATTCTGGCCGGCGTGCCGGCCTCGCGCCTGCTGCCGGGCGCCGGGCTCGACGATCTGCTGATCGTCGCCAATACCGAAGTGAACACGGATGACGATCGGGCGGCCTTCGTGGCGGCGCTCGCGGAGGTGCTGTGATGCTGAACCGTCAGGGACGTCCCACCCAGGCCGGCGAGGCTGCCGCCGAGGTCCACGAGACCTTCACCGGTAACCGCGCCCTCCAGCAGATCGAGCCGCTGATCTTCGAGATCGGCCATCACGAGACGACCGGCGTCGACATCGACGAGCCGGCGCCGTTCAAGAGCCGCCTCGGCAAGCATGCCCGCAAGGGTGAGATCGGCCTGCCTGGCCTCTCCGAGCCGGAGACGATGCGCCATTATGTGCGCCTCAGCCAGAAGAACTACGGCATCGATACCGGGCTCTTCCCGCTCGGCTCCTGCACGATGAAGCACAATGCCCGCCTCAACGAGAAGGTGGCGCGGCTGCCGGGCTTCTCCGACGTGCATCCGCTGCAGCCCACATCGACCGTGCCGGGCGCGCTCGACGTCATGCTCGAGCTCGCCCGCTACCTGATGACGCTGACCGGCATGCCGGCGGTGGCGCTGTCGCCCAAGGCCGGCGCCCATGGCGAAGCCTGCGGCATGATGGCGATCAAGGCCGCGATCGCCGCCAAGGGCGAGGGCGCGACCCGCACTGTCGTGCTCGTGCCTGAATCGGCTCACGGCACCAATCCGGCGACCGCGGCGCTGATCGGCTTCTCGGTGAAGGCCGTTCCGGCCCGTCCGGACGGCACCGTCGCGGTCGAGGACGTCAAGGCGCTGCTCGGCCCCGACGTCGCCGCGATCATGCTGACCAACCCGAACACCTGCGGCATCTTCGAGCCGCAGATCGTCGAGATCGCCGCGGCGATGCATGAGGCAGGTGCCTATTTCTACTGCGACGGCGCCAACTTCAACGCGATCGTCGGCAAGGCGCGCCCGGGCGATCTCGGCGTCGACGCCATGCATATCAACCTGCACAAGACCTTCTCGACCCCGCATGGCGGCGGCGGCCCAGGCGCAGGCCCGGTCGTGCTGTCGGAGCGGCTGGCGCCGTACGCGCCGGTGCCGTTCATCCATGTCGAGGGCGGCAAGTCGCGTCTCGTCGAGCACAAGGCCGATGCGCCCGAGGGCAGCGACCCGTTCGGTCGCATGACCGCGTTCCACGGCCAGATGGGCATGTATGTCCGGGCACTGGCCTACATGCTCAGCCATGGCGCCGACGGCATGAAGCAGGCTTCGGAAGACGCGGTGCTCAATGCCAACTACATCCGCGCCGGCCTCGCCGACCTGATGTCGCTGCCCTTCCCGGATCACCCCTCGATGCACGAGGCGTTGTTCGACGACGAGTGGCTGAAGGGCACCGGCGTCACCACGCTCGACTTCGCCAAGGCGATGATCGACGAGGGCTACCATCCGATGACGGTGTATTTCCCGCTCGTCGTCCACGGCGCCATGCTGATCGAGCCGACCGAGTCCGAATCGAAGGCCTCGCTCGACCTGTTCATCGCGACGCTGCGCGACCTCGCCATCGCCGCCAAGGGCAACGACAAGACCCGCTTCACCGCAGCTCCCCATCACGCCCCGATGCGCCGCCTCGACGAGACCAGGGCCGCACGCCAGCCGGTGCTGAAATGGGAAAAGCCTGCGCCCGTGAAGGAAGCGGCGGAGTAACACCTGGCGAGAGGGCAGGGCCGGTTGTTCCTGCCCCTTCGTCACTTGAGCCGGCTGCCTTAAGGCTTCCTTGACCATATGCGAGGGAAGCTTCCGACGGCGTGTATCCTCGCGCCTTGGAAGCTCGCCGATGTATCGCGTTCGCCTTCGCCATGTGCTCACCGCCGCGATCTCCTTCGCGGCGATGCTCTCGGCCTCCCGCGCCGAGGAGCCGGGCTATGGCCCCAAGACCTATGACCGCACGCTCGAGGCCCTGATCACGCATGAGGACATCGCCGGCCGCGGCGGCTGGCCGAAGATCCCTAATTCGGCGACGGCTCTGAAACCCGATTCGCAAGGGCCGGATGTGGCGCTGCTGAAGCAGCGGCTGATGCTCAGCGGCGACCTGCCGCCCGATGCGCTGCCGGGTGATCTCTACGATGAGGCTGTCGTCGCCGCGGTGAAGCGTTTCCAGCGCCGTCATGGCCTGTCCGAGCTCGGCACGGTCGGTCGCCTCACCCTGAAGGCGCTGAACGTGCCGGTCGAAGTACGCCTCAACCAGCTCACCGCGACGCTGGAGCGGCTCAAGGGCAACGGCTTCAGCTTCACCGACCGCTATGTGGTCGTGAACATCCCCGGCGCCAGTGCCGAGGCGGTGGAGAAGGGTGTGGTCCAGCGCCGCCATCTCGCCGTGGTCGGCCGGCCCGACCGGCCCTCGCCAGTGCTCCAGGCCAACATCACCTCGGTCAACCTCAATCCATATTGGACGGTGCCGATGTCGATCGTGAAGGCCGACATCATCCCGAAGATGCGGAAGGAGCCGGACTTCATCGCCAAGTCCAACATGAAGCTGCTCGGCGCCGAGAACCGCGAGATCGATCCGGCCAGCGTCGACTGGGCCAACCTGACCAACCCCTATTTCTACGTGCGGCAGGAGCCGGGCCCGACCAATTCGCTCGGACAGCTCAAGATCGACATGCCGAATGGCGAGGCGGTCTACATGCACGACACGCCGAAGAAGTCGCTGTTCCGCAATGATGTCCGTTTCAACTCCTCCGGCTGCGCCCGCATCGAGGGCGTGCGCGACCTCGCGGCCTGGTTGTTGGAAGGGACGGAGTGGACCCAGCCGGCGATCGAGGCCGAGATCGCCAAGGGCGAGCGCAAGAACATCACGCTCAAGAAGTCCGTGCCGGTCGCCTGGGTCTACATGACCGGCTGGCAGGACGCCGAAGGGCTGGTGCAGTTCCGCGACGACATCTACGGGCTCGACACACCGCAGGGCATCATGACCTCGACGATCCAGCCGCGCCGGCCGAAGCCGAAACTCGCCGTTACGCCGGCGCCCGCCCCGGCCGCCGCGAAGCTGCCTCAGCCTGTCGTCCGCCCCGTTGCTCCGAAGGCCGCGACGGCGCCCGCGACGACGCCGCTCCCCCCTCCAGGAACGGCGGTCGCCATCCAGTAGGGCAGGGCTCCCGGCTCGCTCCGGCCACAAGCCAAAAAACGCCGCGGTCCGAAGACCGCGGCGTTCTTGTTTCTGCGTGATGGCGCCGAATGCTCAGTTGAGCTTGGCGCGGACATCCTTGAGGCCGGCCGCGATCAGGTCGGCGCCGGCCTTGCCGGCGACCTGGCCGCGCAGGATGACCTCGGCAGCGCGCGTCGCAGCCTCGGCGGCGGCGGCGCGGACCTCGGCGGTCGCCTGCGTTTCGGCCTGGGCGATCTTGTCCTCGGCCGACTTGGTCCGCCGAGTGACGAACTCCGCGAGCTTCTCCTCGGCGTCCTTGGCGAGGCGCTGGGCCTCGTCCTTGGCGTTGGCGACGATCGCCTCGGCCTCGGCCTCGGCCGCCTTGCGCTTGCCCTCGTACTCGGCGAGCAGCAGCTCGGCCTCGTGACGCAGGCGGCGGGCTTCGGCGAGTTCACGGGCGACGAGCTCGCCGCGCGCGTCGAGCGCGCCGGTAAGGCCCTTGAGAGCGCCCATCTTGACCGCCATGGCGAGGAAGATCACGGTCGCGACGAGAACCCAGAAGGTTGGATTGGCCAACATGATGCTCAGCCTCCCAGCGCGGTCTTGACCGCCTTGGCGGCGTCGGCCGGAGCCGGAGCGGTGCCGGTCAGATGGCTGACGATGGCGCCGGCCGCGTCGGCGGCGATCGCCTCGACATGACTCATCGCCTCGGTCTTGGTCGCGACGATCTTGGTCTCGGCCTCGGCGAGCTTGGCGGCAAGATCGGCCTCGACCGTCTTGCGCCGCGCGGCGCTGTCGGCATTGACCTTCTCGCGCGTCTCTTGCGCGATCGCCTGCGACTTGGCGCGGGCCTCGGCAAGGGACTTCTCATAGGCCTGGCCGGCCTCTTCGGCCTTGGCCTTCATCGCGGCCGCCTCGTCGAGATCGTTGCCGATCTTGTTGGCGCGGTCCTCGAGGATGCCGCCGAGGCGCGGCACGATGACCTTGGCGGCGAGCCAGTAGAGGAAGCCGAAGGTGATCGCGAGCCAAAGCAGCTGCGAGGCGAAGGTTTCACCCTGGAACGGCGGGAAGCCGCCGCCATGGGCGGGAGCCGCGCCGCCCTGGGCGGTCGTTCCGGTGGTCGTGGCTGGCGCTGCCATCACTGAACCTCATCCGGCCGCGCGAGCCCGGATGGTTCGCACGGCGATAGGGAAGGGAGGCGGGAGCCCGCCGCGCGACGTCCGCAAGGACCTCGCCGCCCGGCAGGCTCGGGTAGCGTTCGCGATCAGACCGCGAAGAGCAGCAGCAGCGCGATCAGCAGCGAGAAGATGCCGAGCGCCTCGGTCAGCGCGAAGCCCAGCAGCAGGGTGCCGCGCTGGCCATCGGCCGCCGACGGGTTGCGCAGGGCGCCCGAGAGGAACTGGCCGAAGAGGTTGCCGAGGCCGATGCCCGCGCCGGCCATGCCGAGGCAAGCGAGACCAGCGCCGATGTACTTGGCTGCGACGGGATCCATGGAAATGCTCCTTAGGGGGACAGTTGTGACAGTCGAGGGGTGAACTTCAAGACCAGGGCCGCTCAGTGGCCCGGGTGCAGTGCGTCGTGCAGGTAGATGCAGGTCAGCACGGCGAAGACATAGGCCTGGAGGCCGGCGACCAGGAACTCCAGCGCGATCAGCGCGATGGTCAGCACGAGCGGCAGCGGCGAGAGGATGGCCCAGCCGCCGGCGAAGAGCAGCGTCGCCACGAAGCCAGCGAAGATCTTCAGCGCGATGTGGCCGGCCAGCATGTTGGCGAAGAGACGGACCGACAGGCTGATCGGGCGCGAGACGAAGGAGATCACCTCGATCGGCACCAGGATGATCAGCATCAGCGGATGCACGCCCTTGGGCACGAACAGGCCGAAGAAATGGGCGCCGTGCTTGGCGATGCCATAGATGATGACGGTGAGGATAACGAGCGCGGCGAGCGCGGCGGTGACGATCAGATGGCTGGTGACGGTGAAGGCGCCCGGGATCATGCCGAGCATGTTGCAGACCAGCACGAACATGAAGAGCGAGAACACCAGCGGCATGAACTTCATGCCGTCATGGCCGGCCGAGTCCTTCACCGTGTTTGCGACGAACTCGTAGCCCATCTCCGCCAGCGATTGCAGCCGGCCCGGGACCAGCGAGCGATTGCGCGTGCCGTAGACGAACAGCAGCACGATGATGGCGACGGCGGCGACCATGAACAGCGCGGAATTGGTGAAAGCGATCTCGCTTCCGCCGATCTTGCCGAGCGACACGATCGGTTTGATCTCGAATTGTTCGATCGGACCAGCCATCTCTCGCCCTTGTTCCTGCCATAAGACGGCCCCTTTCGGGACCGAGCCTCAGTTCTGCGCGCCCGACTTATCGTCAGTGCGCGATTTCATCAAGCCCGCTGCGCGCACGACGTTCATCACGCCAGCGCCGAAGCCGAGCATCAGCAGGACGATCATCCCGAAGGGCGCCGTCCCGAGCCACTTGTCGACGGCCCAGCCGAGCCCGCCGCCGACGATGATACCGGCAACGAATTCCGTGGAGAGCCGCATCGCCTGGCCAATTCCGCTGGAATCGGAGGGGGTGGCTTCGCGCCGGATCTCGGCTTCCGTCTGGTTGGTCGCACGCTTCAGCCCCGCGTCGAGGGATTTGAGCCGGCTTTCCAGGCTCGCATCCTTGTCCGCGGGCCGCTCCGGGCCCGAACTCTTTCCGTCCTGGCCCGTCATTGTCGCTCGACCGTCGTCATGACACGACCCTTCCGTGCTCGGTTCCCTCTGGAGAGCCGGACAATACCGGAATTGTCGCTGATTTGCGCTGCCGGGCCGATCGATCCGTAGCTGGATCACGGTGGCGGGCGCTCATCGGAGTGCCGATTGCTCCGTGCGGTGAAGAAGCCCCGCCGCCCGGAAAAATCGCGCGCACCATATTGACGGGGTCATATGGTGTCAAGCCGGGTGATCTGTGATTAATCCCTTGAAAAATAAAATGATTTTAGAGTGGAGCAGAGCGCTCGGAATGATTCTTGTGCGCCGCGGCAATGATGTCAGACCGCCTCGCGGATGCGTTCTGCCGTCGCGAGGTCGACCGAGACCATCTGGCTGACGCCGCGCTCGGCCATGGTGACGCCGAAGAGGCGATCCATGCGCGCCATGGTGATCGGGTTGTGGGTAATCAGGATAAAGCGCGTCGAGGTGTTGCGCGCCATCTCCTCGAGCAGGTCGCAATAGCGTTCGACATTGGCGTCGTCGAGCGGCGCGTCGACCTCGTCGAGAACGCAGATCGGCGAGGGGTTGGTGAGGAACACCGCGAAGATCAGCGCCGTCGCGGTCAGTGCCTGCTCGCCGCCGGAAAGCAGCGTCATCACCTGCGGCTTTTTGCCCGGGGGGCGCGCGATGATCTCGAGGCCGGCTTCAAGCGGGTCCTCCGAATCGACCAGCGTGAGATCGGCCGTGCCGCCGCCGAACAGCACCCCGAACAGATGCTGGAAATGACCGTTGACGATCTCGAATGCGGCAAGAAGCCGCTCCCTTCCTTCGCGATTGAGCGCGCCGATCGCCTGGCGCAGGCGCCGGATCGCCTCGGTCAGGTCGTCGCGCTCGGTCGCGAGGCCGCTGCGCTTGCCCTGCACCTCGGTCAGTTCGTCATCGGCGCGCAGGTTGACCGCACCGAGCCGCTCGCGCTCGGCCTTGAGCCCGCCGAGCCGGCGCTCGACATCCTCGGCATCCGGCAGCGCATCGCCGACCTTCAGCCCGGCAAGCTGATGCAGGCCGGCGATTTCGGTTTCCAGCCCGTCGACGACCTGTCGCACGACATCGGCGAGGCGCTGGCGCGCCGCCTCCAGCCTGGCTTCTGCGCTTGCACGGGCCTCGCGAGTCGCCGACAGCGCTTCCAGTGCCGCGCGCGCCTGCCGATCGGCCTCCGCCTGCGCGACTTCGCCGGCGGCGAGCTTGTCGGCGGCGGTGCGGCGGGCGCCCTCGGCGGTCTCGATCTCGGCCAGGAGCCGGCGACGCTCGACCAGGAAGGTGTCCGGCGCCTCCAGCAGCGCCTTGTGCTCGGCCGCCGTCGTCTCGATTCGCTTGCGCGTATCCGCAGCGCTCTGCTCGCTCGCCGTCGACCGCTCGCGCCAAGCGCGCAGCTCCTGGGCGATCGCCTCGCGCCTGCGGCTGCGCAACTCGGCCTCGCGCCCTTGCGTCTGCACCCGCGCCCGCGCTTCGGAGGCCGCCGCACGCTGCTCGCCCAGTTCGGCCCGGGCGGCGAGCAGGGCGCTCTCCAGCTCGGGCGCCGGCGCGAGCCCGGCGACATCCCGATTCGCGGTCTCGGCCTGGGCCTGCGCATCGGCGATGTTCTGGCCGAGCCGGCCGATCGCCTCGGTCAGGGCCGAGCGGCGGGCGGCCGTCTCACCGGCCTTGCGCTCGGCCTGGGCCAGCCGCTCGCGGGCCTGGTCGAGATTTCGGCGCGCCTCGCGGGCCGCCTCCAGCGCCTTGGTCTCGGCCTGGGCGGCCGCCTTGGTGCGCTCGCTCGCTTGGTCGAGCCCGTCGCGCGCCGCCTCGGAGGCTTCGCGCGCCGCCTGGGCTTCGCGTTCGAGATCACCGAGTCGATTCTTCTCGGCGAGCCGGCGGGCGGCGGGCGAGGGCGCCTCGGCCGCGCTGGTGAAGCCGTCCCAGCGCCAGATGTCGCCTTCGCGCGAGACCAGACGCTGGCCCGGCAGCAGCTTCGGCCGCAAAGCCGGGCCATCCGCTCGCGCGACGACGCCGATCTGGCGCAGCCGCCGACCGAGCGCGGCCGGTCCGCGCACATGGCTGGCGAGCGGCTCGACACCGTCCGGAAGGGCAGGGTCGCTCTCGCCGCTGCCGCTCTCTGACCAATGCGCCGGTGCGCCCGTATCGGCGGAGGCGTCGAGATCGTCACCGAGCGCCGCGCCGAGCGCGGTCTCGTAGCCCTTGGCGGCAGCGATCGAGTCGAGGATCGCCGGCCAGCGCCCACCCGATGCCGGAGCGAGCAGCTTCTGCAAGGTGCGGACTTCGGTTTCGAGGCGCTGCGCCTTGCGGTCGGCTTCCGCGACCGGCCCACGCAAGCGCGCTTCGTCCTCGCGGGCTGCGGCGAGGGCGCTGCGCGCTGTGCCGGTGGCGGCATCCGCGCTCTGCATCGCCGCTTCCGCGGTCGCGACCGTGCTGCGCAGTCCGTCGAGCGAGGCGGCGGTGCCGTCGGCATCAAGCGTTGCCTGGTCGCGCTGCAGCCGCTCGCGCTCCGCCGCGTGGCGAGCCTCGCGCTCCCTGGCCTCGCGCAGCGCCCGTTCGAGTGCGCCGCGCCGGGCGGCCAGTTCCGATAGCCTTGCCTGCACCGCGGCATGCTCGGCTTCCGCCGCCGCAAGCGCCTTCTCAGCCTCTGCGAGCTCGGTTGCCGCGGCCTGGCTGCCGCCTGCTGCGGCCTCGGCTTCCAGCCGCAGGCTCTCATCCTCGGCTGTCAATCGCGACAGGTTCTCGTTCGCATCCTTGCCGAGGCTGTCCTGCCGGGCGAGGTCGCCCTGCAATTCGGCGAGCCGCTTGGCCAATTCCTCGGTGCGCTGCTTGGTGCGCCGGTTCTCGGCCTCGATCTCGTCGAGGCCGCGCTTCAGCCTGACGAGGGCAGCGGCTGCGGCCGCCTCGCTCTCGCGCAGCTCCGGCAAAGCATGTGCCGCGATCGCCTGCAGCCGTGCCGCCTCGGCCTGCACGCCGGTGCTGTCGGCGACCTCGCGAACCGCCGCTTCGAGGGCGCGCTCGGCCACTGCTTCCTGCGTGCGCGCCTCGTGATGGGCGATCAGCGCCAGCACGGCCTCGGCCTTGCGGATGTCCGATGCGAGATTGCGATAGCGCGTCGCCTGGCGCGCCTGGCGTTGCAGGGCTTCGACCTGCCCGTCGATCTCGGCGAGCACGTCTTCCAGCCGGTTGAGATTGTCCTCGGCGGCCTTGAGGCGCAGCTCCGCCTCGTGCCGGCGGCTGTGCAGCCCGGCGATGCCGGCGGCGTCCTCGAGGATGCGGCGGCGCGATTGCGGCTTGGCAGAGATGATCTCGCTGATCTGGCCCTGGCGCACCAGCGCCGGCGAGCGCGCGCCGGTCGCGGCGTCGGCGAAGAGGAGCTGCACGTCGCGGGCGCGCACCTCCTTGCCGTTGATCCGGTAGGTCGAGCCTTCCTCGCGCTCGATCCGGCGCGTGACCTCCAGCACCTCGGCGTCGTTGAAGGCGGCAGGCGCCTTGCGGTCGCTGTTGTCGAGGGTGAGGGCGACCTCGGCCATGTTGCGGGCCGGGCGCTCGGACGAGCCGCCGAAGATGACGTCGTCCATGCCCGAGCCGCGCATGTTCTTGAACGAGCTTTCGCCCATCACCCAGCGCAGGGCTTCGACGAGGTTGGACTTGCCGCAGCCATTGGGACCGACGACGCCGGTTAGCCCCGGCTCGATCTGGAACTCGGTCGGTTCGACGAAGGTCTTGAAGCCGGTGAGTTTGAGGCGCGTCAGCTGCATCGACGCGCCTCCGCCGCCGTCTTTCCGGGGCACGCCGTAGGCGTGAGCCCGGAATCCATGAACACCGCCGTCTCCGTCATGGCCGGACCTGTTCCGGCCATCCACGCCTGCGTTCTTCGAGGGAGGTGTTCAAGACGCGGATGCTCGCCACACCGGCGAGCATGACGAGACTGGAATGGCGTCGTGTTCATGGGTTCCGGGCTCTTCGCTATGCGAAGCCCCGGAATGACGGCGATGGTGGGAACGCGCGCGTCAGCTGCCGAGCAGCGGCTCGAGGATCTTGTCGAATTCGGCGAGGCTGAGTGCACCGGAGCGCTTCTGCCCGTTGATGAAGAAGGTTGGGGTGGAGTCCACGCCAGCCTTGGCCCCACCGTCCTTAACCTGCGTGACAGCGTCGTAAATGTCCTGACGTTTCAGGCAGGCCTCGAAAGATTCCTGTGTGAAACCGGCCTGCTTGACCATACTGGAGAGCGCATCGACCGGCTTTTCGGTGAAGGCCCAGTTGCGCTGCTGCGCGAACAGCAGGTCGGTCAGAGGGTAGTATTTGTCGTTGCCGTTGCAGCGGGCCAGCATGAAGCCGGCCGTGGCGAGCGGATCGAGCGGGAACTCGCGCAGCACGAAGCGCACCTTGCCGGTGTCGATGTACTTCGCCTTCAGTGCCGGCCACGTGTCCTTGTGGAACGTGGCGCAGTGGCTGCAGGTCAGCGAGGCGTATTCGATGATCGAGACCTTCGCATCGGGGCTGCCGAGCCAGACATCGCCGAGCGGATTGGCGACGCCGGGAGCTGTCTGGGCGAATGCCCCCTGGCTGGCGAGAAGCGGCGAGAGGGCCAAGGCGGCGGAGCCGATCAACACCTGGCGGCGGCTGGTCATGAGACGATCCCTGATGGCGAAGTAGTTGCGCGGACCATAGTCGCCATCAGGATTGTGGCAAGATCGGTTCGCCGCTTCCCGCTCACGAAGCCGTGTCGTCGCCTGCGGCCTGGCGCCGCTGTGCGATGCCACGTCCGAGCCGAGCCAGCGCCTCGCGCAGTTCGGTGCTCTCGACGCCTGCGACCTGCGCATCGATCCGCGCCAGAGCCGCCGGATCGGGCGGTGGGGCGGGTTTCGGCGCGAGCGGGGGCGCGACCGGCCCCTGCTTCAGCACCAGCTTGCCGACGGCGCGCCAGCCGAGATGGCTGTTGACCCGCTCCAGCACCAGCGGGCCGAGCTGCTGCATCTCCAGGGCGAAGGCGCCTTCGACGCGCACCACCAGCGTTGCCGGTTCCGACAGTTCACCCGGCGCGCCGCGCCGTCGCGGCCAGTCGATCTTGAGCGGCCGCGTGCGCTGCGCCAGCCGCTCGCCGACGATCTCCGGCCAGAAGGCAACGACCGAGCGCCCGGCGAAGCCCTGCGCGGCGAGCGCAGGCGCAAGGCAGTCGTCGATCAACTCGGCGAGGGGTTTTGCGACCATGGCCCAGTGTGCGCCGGGGAGCGACGGGCACGCAAGCGTTCGACCGTGATCGAGCGCGACTGTCACGGCGAGGCCTTTATGGCCGGGCCGATCTCAGAAGCGCGTGGTCAACTCGACCAGCCATTGCGGCGACGCCTCGACTAGGGCCGCTTCCAGACGCTTGTCGTAGCCGGTGAGGATCAGCCCGCCGACAACGACCAGGACGAGGCCGAGTGCGATCTTGATGCCCTTGCCGCCGCGCGCCAGCCGGTCTCGCCAGCGCATTAGCGCCTGACGCGAGAGCGAGCCCAGAATCAGCAGCGGCGTCGCCGCACCCAGTCCGAACAGCGCCATCGTCGCCGCGACCTGGCCGAGATCGCGGCCCTGCGCCGCCAGCACAGAGGCGGCGCCGAGCGTCGGGCCTACGCAGGGGCTCCAGACCGCGCCGAGCAGCAGCCCGACGCCGAACTGGCCGCCGACGCCCCGCGTCGAGAAACCGGAAAGGTTGCGTTCGGCCCAGTCGCTGACCGGTCCGCCGGCGGCCGCGACCCGGACCTGCAAGGCGGGCGAGGCCAGCACGAGCCCGATCAGGATCATCGTGATCGAGGAGGCGATCCTGAAGACGTCGGCATTCAGGCCGATGCCGAAGCCGATCGTCGCGACGAACAGGCCGATCGCGACGAAGGAGATCACCACGCCGCCGGCCAGCGCCGCCGGGGCAAGGCGGTGCTCGGCGGCGGCCGAGCCAAGCACGATCGGCAGCAACGGCAGGACGCAGGGCGAGAGGATGGAGAGGATGCCCGCGAGGTAGGCGAGGCCGAGACTGCCGATGGCCATGACGCCAGCCTCAGATCGCCCTGGCCAGCAAGCTGCCGATCGAGGCCTTGCTTGTGTCGCCGACCGAACGCCCGGTCTCGGCGCTGCCCTTGAAGGCGATCAGTGTGCTCTGCTGGCGAGCGCCGAACTGCCGGACCGCCTCCTTCTGGCTGTCGAAGTCGACGCGGAAGACGACGAGGTCCTTGAACCGCGGCTCCTTGCGCAGTTCGGAGATGATCGGCGCCTGCGCCTTGCAGGTCGGGCACCAGCCGGCATGGATCTCGACCAGGATCGGCTTGCCGGCTTTCTGCGCGGCGCCGAAATCCGCTTGCGAGAACGGCCGGATATCGTCGGCGGCGGATACGCCGATAGGCATGACGGAAATGGCGCATGCGGCGGCGAGGACGCGGCGGCGAGAAATCATGAAAGCGATCCCGAATTGGTTCGTCGGATGCGTGCCTGCGGCCCGCACTGGCCTATTCGGACCGTGACGAGCCGCCGTTACATCGGCAGGCTTCGATCACGCTCAGTTGATCGGCGTCGAACGCATCGCCCAGCAGGGTGCGCTCGTCTTGCGATGGGCGGCCTAGCCGCTAAACCATAAGCATGCACGCCTCCGCCACCCAGCCCCGCGCCGCCGATCTCCTCGCCTGGTATGACCGCCACCGCCGCGTCCTGCCCTGGCGGGCGCTGCCGGGCGAACAGGCCGACCCCTACCGCGTCTGGGTCTCCGAGATCATGCTGCAGCAGACCACGATCGCGGCGGTAAAACCCTACTTCGAGCGCTTCATGGTGCGGTTCCCCAGCGTCGAGGCGCTCGCCGCAGCGCCGTCCGAGAGCGTGATGCAGGCCTGGGCCGGGCTCGGCTATTATTCCCGCGCCCGCAATCTCCACGCCTGCGCCAAGGCGGTCGCGGACCAGCATGGCGGCCGCTTTCCCGACACGGAGGAGGGCCTGCGCGCCTTGCCGGGCATCGGAGCCTATACCTCGGGAGCCGTCGCCGCGATTGCCTTCGACCGGCCGACCGTCGCGGTCGATGGCAATGTCGAGCGGGTGATCACCCGGCTCTTCGCGATCGAGGACGAGATGCCCTCGGCCAAGCCGCTGATCCGCGAGCGGGTGCTGGCGCTGCTGTCGCTTGAGCGGCCCGGCGATTTTGCGCAGGCGCTGATGGATCTCGGCGCCACGATCTGCACGCCGCGCTCGCCGGCCTGCGGGCTCTGCCCCTGGCGCGAGCCCTGCCGGGCGCGCATCGAAGGCATGCAGGAGAGCTTTCCGCGCAAGGCGGTGAAGAAGACCGGCAAGACCCGCTATGGCGCGGCCTTCGTCACGATGCGCGAGGATGGCGCCGTGCTGGTCCGCACCCGGCCGGCCAGGGGGCTGCTCGGTGGCATGGTCGAGGTGCCCGGCAGCGACTGGCGGGCGGACTACGAGTTGGACGACGCCTTGCGAGATGCTCCGGTGTCAGCCGGTTGGCGGCGGCTGATGCTGCCGGTTCGCCACGTCTTCACACATTTCCCGCTGGAGCTGACGGTCTTCGCCGGGCGCGTGCCGCTGGAGACTGAAGCTCCGGAGGGCATGCGTTTCACGCCGTTCCACCGGCTGAAGGAGGAGGCGTTTCCGAATGTCTTCCTGAAGGCGCTCGAAGCCGGATTGGAAGAGTTGCAGCGGCCTTAGGCCGCCGCCAGCTGCGCCCGGATCTCGCCGCGCAGGGCGTCGAGCAGCAGCGCTTTCCCGTCGCGCTCGACATGCCAGAAGGTCCAGCCATTGCAGGCTGGCAGGCCCTGCGCCAGCGCGCCGACCTTATGGATCGAGCCCACGGCCGGGCCGAGCACCAGCGTGCCGTCGGCGCGGATCGTGGCGCTGTGGCGGCGCTTCTCGTCGAAGACGCGCTCGCCCGCCTTGACCAATCCGGCCTCGACCAGACTGAGGAAAGGCACGCGCGGCTCAGCTCGCTTCGACGGTGCGGTGGCGAAGGCCTCGGGCGGCAGCGGCTGGACCGCTGCGATGCGCTCGCGCGCCGCCTTGGCATAGACCTCTTCGCGCTCGACGCCGATGAAATGGCGGCCGAGCGCCTTGGCGACGGCGCCGGTCGTGCCGGTGCCGAAGAAGGGATCGAGCACGACGTCGCCGGGATTGCTGGCCGAGAGCAGGACACGGGCGAGCAGCGATTCGGGCTTCTGGGTCGGGTGGACCTTGGCGCCCTTCTCGTCCTTCAGGCGCTCATCGCCGGTGCAGAGCGGCAGGTACCAGTCCGAGCGCATCTGCAGGTCGTCATTGCCGCCCTTCAGCGCCTCGTAATGGAAGGTATATTTCGAAGCCTCGCCGCGCGCCGCCCAGATCAGCGTCTCATGCGCATTGGTGAAGCGGCGGCCGCGGAAATTCGGCATCGGGTTGGCCTTGCGCCAGACGATGTCGTTCAGCATCCAGAAGCCGAGATCCTGCAGGATCGAGCCGACGCGGAAGATGTTGTGATAGGAGCCGATCACCCAGAGCGCGCCGTCCGGCTTCAGCGCCCGGCGGCAGGCCGAGAGCCAGGCGCGGGTGAAGGCGTCGTAGTCGGCGAAGGAGGCGAACTTGTCCCAGTCGTCGTCGACGGCGTCGACGAGGCTGTCGTCTGGCCGGCGCAGATCGCCGCCAAGCTGCAAGTTATAAGGGGGGTCGGCGAAGACGAGATCCACGCTCCCCGGCGGCAGGGCCTCGATCGCGGCGACGCAATCGCCGACGATCACCTGGTCGAGCGGCAGCTCGCGAGGGAGGATCTCAGAGGGAAGAAGGCTCTTGGCCTTCATCCGGGCCCCCAGCGCGGGCCGTCCGGTACGCGAAACCTGAATCCGGACGGGAGCGCTGGCGGTCCCGGTACGCGAGGTACTCATGACGCCAAGACCGTTACGCAACTTCAACGCTCGCGATCCTGGCCGGTCAGGGTAAAGGTCGGGTTTCCAGCTTGAAAAAAATGCGTGCCATTCTGGGGCTGCAGATTTTGCCTAGCACATTGAATATGTTTGGAAAATCGTAACGGAGATTAAGGAAAGGTAAGCGGCTCGGAGTTGACCCCGGGAGAGGCGTCATGCTCGGGCTCGACCCGAGCATCTCAGGCCGGAGGAAGCTCCTGACAGCGCCTTCTCGTCATGAGATTCTCGGGTCTGCGCTGCGCTCCGCCCGGGGATGACGTGCCGGGTCGCCGGCGCTATCGCGACCAGACACCTTTGATCGGGGCGAAGGAATAGCGATGCGCAGGGCAGGGGCCATGCGTCTTCAGCGCAGCGCGATGCGCCGCCGTGCCGTAGCCGGCATGGCCAGCGAAGCCATAGGCCGGGTAGGTCAGCGAGAGCCGCGCCATCATCCGGTCGCGCATCACCTTGGCGACGATCGAGGCCGCGGCGATCGAGGCGATCAGCCCGTCGCCGCCGATGATCGCCTCACAGCCGCAGGCCAGCGCCGGCGGATCATTGCCGTCGACCAGGACGAGATCGGGAGACAGCGGCAGCGCTCCGACCGCGCGCCGC
This sequence comes from Allobosea eneae, assembly GCF_042657265.1. Classification (NCBI taxonomy): domain Bacteria; kingdom Pseudomonadati; phylum Pseudomonadota; class Alphaproteobacteria; order Hyphomicrobiales; family Alloboseaceae; genus Allobosea; species Allobosea eneae. The sequence goes on along the minus strand of NZ_JBHSLW010000008.1, from coordinate 105,483 downwards.
ATGGATAAGAGCGTCGCCTGCCGGATGTTGATCGTATCGATCTCGGTGGCGGAGGCGCTACCGACTCCGACCGCCAGTGCGCTGGCGAGGATCAGCACGCAGAGTTCCTCGCGGCGCTGGGCGCTGAGCTCCTTCGAATCGGCGAGCCCGTCCGGGATCGCGGCGGGATCGAGGATGACGGCGGCTGCCACGACCGGGCCGGCGAGCGGGCCGCGCCCGACCTCGTCCACGCCGGCGACGCGGGCGCGCCCGGCAATCATCGCGGCCTGCTCACGGCTGAAATCGGCGGTCATGGCTTCGCTATGCCAGATCGGGATGCGCAGGTCTGCGGATCGCTTGGTCGCATCCACAATTCGCTGTGCGCCCCAGTGTCGGGCTTCTCGCATTCATAGCCCTCATCCTGAGGAGCAGCCGGAGGCTGCGTCTCGAAGGATGCTCCAGATGGTTCTTGAGCCTCTTGGAGCATCCTTCGAGACGGCCGCTGTGCGGCCTCCTCAGGATGAGGGCCGTGAATGAGACCGGGGCTTATCAGAACAGGCTCAACTGCGCCTTCTCCTTTTCCGGCTTGACGAAGAGGTCGGTGCGCAGCCTGAGCCGCGCGCTGTTGAAGCCGAGCCGCTCGGCCGCCATCTCGAAGCGCCGCCCGATCATCCAGGCATAGGGGCCGGAGCCGACCTGGCGCTGGCCCCAGGCGGCGTCGTAGTCCTTGCCGCCGCGCGTCGAGCGGATCAGCGAGACGACATGGCGCATCTTGTCGGGATGATGCGTCACCAGCCAGTCCTGCACGATGTCCTTCACCTCGAGCGGCAGCCGCAGCAGCACATAGCCGGCCTCGCGCGCGCCAGCCGCCTTAGCGGCGTCGAGGATGCGCTCGATCTCATGCTCGTTGATCGCCGGCACGATCGGCGCAACCAGCACCGTCACCGGGATGCCGGCCTCCGACAGCTTGCGGATCGTCTCGATGCGCTTGGCGGGTGCTGCGGCGCGCGGCTCCATGTTGCGGGCGAGCTTGGGATCGAGCGTCGTCACCGAGAGCGCGACCTTGACCAGCCCCTTCGCCGCCATCGGCGCGAGGATGTCGATGTCGCGCTGCACCAGCGCCGATTTGGTGACGATGCCGACCGGGTGGCTGAACTTCGCCAGCACCTCCAGGATCCCGCGCATGATCCGGAGCTTTTTCTCGATCGGCTGGTAGGCGTCGGTATTGGTGCCGATCGCGATGGTGCGCGGCTGGTAGCTCGGCGAGGACAGCTCCTTCTCCAGCAGCAGCGCCGCATCGGGCTTGGCGGTCAGCTTGCTCTCGAAGTCGAGACCGGGCGAGAGGCCGAGATAGGCATGACTGGGCCGCGCGAAGCAGTAGACGCAGCCATGCTCGCAGCCGCGATAGGGGTTGATCGAGCGGTCGAAGGAAATATCCGGGGAGTCATTGCGTGTAATGATCGTCCGGGGCTTCTCGACCGAGACCTCGGTCTTGAACGGCGGCAAGTCGCCGAGCGAGCCCCAGCCGTCATCCTCGCTGATTCGCTGCTCGGCCTCGTAGCGCCCGCCGGGATTGATCGTAGCGCCGCGTCCGCGCCGCCTGTCAGGGTCGATCTGGCTGCCGATATGGGCCAGCGGATCGACCGGGGCGAGCCGGATCGGCGCCGAGACGGTTCCCGGTTCGGTGTCGCGGCGCTTGAGCGGCTGTGTCCTGGCTGAGGGCCTAGCCTGCAGCATGGCTTCGTCTCCCGGCGGAATCGGTGGTTCCGAGACCAAGGAATGTGAACATAAAGAGAACAAAAGGCAAGTGACAGGATTGCGACATGTTGCAGTGCGTCATAAGCTGAGCGTCCATGATCACCGCCGTCATCCGGGCCAATCGTGACGCCGAGGCGCTCGCTGCGACCTTGTCCGTGCTGATTCCGGCGGTGGCGAAGGGCGTGATCGGCCATGCCGTGGTGATCGACGACGGCGACGATGCCGCGATCGCGCGCCTCGCCGAAGAAACTGGCGCCAGCTACGTCAGGGCCGAGAAACCAGCGAAGAACGGCGAGGCCTGGTCGCGCGGCGTGGCGGAAGCGCGCGGCGACTGGGTCATCCTGCTCGAGGCTGGCGACCTGCCGGAGCCGCAATGGACGCCGAGCATCGAGCGGCATCTGCTGACCGCCGCGACGCGGCCGGCGCTCATGCCGCTGCGCGGCATGGCGGCCGCCTTGCGCGAATGGGGGGCGGTTTCGCTGCGCTCCCGCGGCGTCAGGGCGGGGCTGCTCGCGCCGAAGAAGCAGATCCTCTCCGGCCGGCTGGCGCGTGCGCCGCGCCGTCTCGCGGTCCGCCGGCAGCGCGCCGAGACCTGACCGGTCGCCCCGTCAGAGCTGGTTCGTCCGGAAGGTGTCGCAGCTCTGCATCGAGCCGGATTTGAAGCCCGTGTTGAACCAGCGCGTGCGTTGCGCCGACGAACCATGCGTGAAGGAATCCGGCACGACGACGCCGCGGCCCTGCTGCTGCAGCTTGTCGTCACCGATCGCCGAGGCCGAGCGCAGCGCCTCGTCGATGTCGCCTGGCTCGATGCGATCCATCGCCTGGATGTTATGGGCCCAGACCCCGGCGAAGCAGTCGGCCTGCAGCTCGACGCGTACCGAGAGCTGGTTCGATTCGCGCTCCGAAACCCGCTGACGCAGCTCGTTGACCTTGGGCAGAATGCCGAGCAGGTTCTGGATGTGATGGCCGACCTCGTGGCCGACGACATAGGCATAGGCGAAGTCGCCGCCGCCGCCGAGCTTGCGCTGCATCTCCTGGAAGAAGGAAAGGTCGAGATAAACCCGCTGGTCGTTGGGGCAATAGAACGGCCCCATCGCCGCCTGGGCCGTGCCGCAGCCCGAGCGGTCGACGCCGCTGAACAGCACCAGCTTCGGCGGCACATATTTGCGGTTCGCCTGCTGCGGCAGGACCTTGCCCCAGATGTCCTCGTTCTGCGCCAACACGGCCGAGACGAAGCGGCCCATCTCGTCCTGCGGCGGGCCGGCCGATTTGCGCTGCTCCTGCGTCGGCGCGCTGCGCCCGCCGATGCCGCCGATCAATTCGGCGCCGCCGATCAGGAGGCGCGGGTCGATGCCGAGGGCCCAACCGAGCAGGCCGAGCACGACCATGGTGCCGATGCCGATGCCGCCGCGCCCACCGGGAAGCCCGGCGAACTCGCCGCCACCTCCGCGCCGGTCCTCGAGATTCTCGGACTGGCGGTAATCTTCCCAACGCATGGCGAGGCCCTTGTTGCAGCCTCGCCAATCTCTGCGAGCCGAGCGAGGAACTCAAGTCCCGCGACAGGAGTGCTCAATGGTAGCCGGCATCGGCTTTCACCTTGCCGCGGAACGTCCAGTAGACGAAGGCCGTGTAGAACAGGATCATCGGCAGCAGGAAGGTCACGCCGATCAGCACGAAGACATGCGAGGCCGGCGCCGCCGCCGTGTCCCAGATCGTCAGGCCGGGCGGCACGAGATAGGGATAGTTTGAGATCGCGAGTCCCAGGAAGCAGAGCAGGAAGATCGCGATGGTGAAGGCGAAGGGCGTGAACTCATGTGCTCCCTTGAGCCGTTTCCAAGCCATATAGCCGCAGAAGGCCGTCAGCACCGGGAAGGGCCAGAGCAGCACGAGGTTCGAGGGCGTGAACCAGCGCTCGGCGATGCGCGGATGGGCATAGGGCGTCCAAGCTGAGACCAGCACGGCGAAGGCGAGCAGGCCGAGGAGCAGCGTCTTCGCCTGCCGGCGGGCCCGCTCCGCGACCGGCCCTTCCGTCTTGTAGACCAGCCAGGTCGCGCCCAATGTGGCGTAGCCGATGACGACGCCGGCGCCGCACATCAGCGTGAACGGGGTCAGCCAGTCGAATGGGCCGCCGGCGAACTGCTTGTCGACGACCTTCACGCCCTGCAGCAGCCCGCCAAGGATCAGCCCTTGCGCGAAGGCGGCCACCGTCGAGCCCGCCCAGAAGGCGAAGTCCCAGACCTTGTGACGGGGCTTCGCCACCCAGCGGAACTCGAAGGCGACGCCGCGGAAGATCAGCGCCAGCAGCATCAGGATCACCGGGATGTAGAAGGCCGGCATGATGATGGCGTAGGCATAGGGAAAGGCGACCCAGAGGCCGCCGCCGCCCAGAACCAGCCAGGTTTCGTTGCCGTCCCAGAACGGTGCGACCGAGTTCATCATCTGGTCGCGCTCGCTCTCGTCCCTTGTCGTCGGGAACAGGATGGCGATGCCGAGGTCGAAACCATCGAGCACGACATAGAGCATCACGGCGGTGCCGATCAGCACGGCCCAGATCACGGGGAGATACCATTCCATCTCAAGTCTCCCGAGTTTCCACCAGGCCCTCATCCTGAGGAGGCCGCGCGAGCGGCCGTCTCGAAGGATGCTTCAGAGGGCGCTGGAACATCCTTCGAGATGCGGGCTGAAGCCCGCTCCTCAGGATGAGGGCTGTGGGTTTCATCATCGCATCAGCTCGCCGGCTGGATCTTGTCGTCGCCGGGATGGCCGTCGCCGAAGATGGCGGCGGCCGGCGCCTGCGCCGCCTTTAGCGGCCGCTTCGAGGGCTGCTCGGGCGGGTCCTCATGGCTGATCTCGTCCGGTCCCTTGTCGATCAGGCGATTGATCAGGGCGATGCCGGCGGCGAAGACGACGCAGTAGACGAAGACGAACAGCGCCAGCGAGATCGCGACCTCGGCGGTGGTGATCGGCGAGACCGCATCCTTCGAGCGCAGGATCCCGGTGGCGAGCCAGGGCTGGCGGCCGACCTCTGTGACGAACCAGCCGGAGAGGATGGCGATGAAGCCGGCCGGCCAGCTGTACTGGGCGAGCCAGAGCCAGCGGCGCGCCTCGAAGACGGTGCCGCTCTTCCACAGCCAGGCGCCGATCCAGCCGAAGACGATCATCAGCGTGCCGATACCGACCATGATGCGGAAGGCGAAGAACGGGATCAGCACCGGCGGCCGGTCTTGGACGGCAAAGTCCTTCAGGCTCGGGAACAGCGCGTCCATGCTGCCATGGGTCAGCAGGCTGGCGACGCCGGGGATCGCGATCTCGAAGCGGTTGAGCTCGGCCTTCTCGTCCGGCCAGGCGAAGAGCACGAGCGCGCCGGGCCTGGACGAATCCCAGTGCGCCTCGATCGCGGCGAGCTTGGCCGGCTGGTAGATCGCGGTCTGCTTGCCATGGAAGTCCCCGATCACGGCCTGGAGCGGCGCGGTCAGTGCGATCATCAGGATCGCCATGCGGACCATCGTCCTGGCCGATTCGGTGCGGTGGCCGGCGAGCAGATGGCGCGCGCCGGTCGCCAGCACGACGAAGGCGGTGGTGAGATAGGCCGCCGTCATCATATGGGCGAAGCGCAGGGGGAAGGTCGGGTTGAAGATGATCTTCAGCCAGTCGACCGGGTAGGCGATGCCGTCGCGGACCTCGTGGCCGGCCGGATACTGCATCCAGCTATTGGCGGAAAGAATCCAGAAGCCGGAGAGGGCGGTGCCGCCGGCGACGATCACGGCCGAGAGGAAATGCAGCCAGGCCGGCACACGCTTCCAGCCGAACAGCATCACGCCGAGGAAGGAGGCTTCGAGGAAGAAGGCGGTCAGCACCTCATAGCCGATCAGCGGGCCGATGACATTGCCGACCGCGACCGAGAAGCGGCTCCAATTGGTGCCGAACTGATAGGAGAGCACGATGCCGGAAACCACGCCCATGGCGAAGGAGACGGCGAAGATCTTGGTCCAGAACCGGGCGAGCAGATGGAATTTCTGGTCGCCCGTCTTCAGCCACAGCCCGAGCAGCGTCGCGATATAGGCGGAAAGCCCGATCGTGAAGGCCGGGAAGATGATGTGGAACGAGACGGTGAAGGCGAACTGGATGCGTGACAGCAGAAAGGCGTCGATTTCCATCGCATCGCTCCGGCGTGCCGGCCACGAATGTCATGGCCGAATGACCCTGCTGCTTGCAGGGTCTACTTTCCACTCGGAGTAATCAAGCCGACGCGATTGGGCAGCCATCTGCGGTGACGCAGTGGCATCGCGCCGCTGCGTCAAAGCGCGTCGAGGGCGGCCTTGATCGCGCGCAGATCGCGCCAGGCCAGGCGCTTCTGGAGCGGCTGGCGCAAGAGATAGGCCGGGTGCAGCGTCGCGATCGCCCGGATCATGCGCCTGCCAGTGTCGTATTCCATCCAGCGCCCGCGCGAGGCCAGGATGCCGGAGACCCCCAGCAGGCCCTGGGCCGATGGCCCGCCGACGCAGATGAGGATGTCCGGATCGGCAAGCTCGATCTGGCGCTGGATAAATGGCAGGCAGATCGCGACCTCCTGCGGCGTCGGTGTCCGGTTGCCGGGTGGGCGCCAGGGCAGGAGATTGGCGATGTAGACATGCTCCTGCCGGGTGAGGCCGATCGCCGCCAGCATCCGGTCGAGCAACTGGCCGGAGCGGCCGACGAACGGCAGGCCGGCGCGGTCCTCGTCTGCGCCGGGCGCCTCGCCGACCACCATGATCTTCCCGGCCGGGTTGCCGTCGGAAAAGACAAGGTTCTTGGCGGTCGCCTTGAGCGGGCAGCCTTCGAAGCTCGCGAGCGCCGTCTTGAGCTCGTCCAGCGTCGCTGCCTCGCGCGCCAGCGCCCGCGCAGACAGCGCCGCCTCGTCGGGTGCTGTCGCCGCAGCCGCGTCCACGGGGCGGCGCGTAGCCTGCTGCGGTGCCGAAACGAGGCGTGCGACAGGCTGTCGCGCCAGCTCTGGCGCAGCTGCGAAATGGTCGTGTGGCGTCTCGTCGAGCGCCTCGGTAACGCCCATTTCGGCGTACCAGGCAATCAGTTCGGCGGCGGAGACGGCATCAAGGGACATCAGCCCAGAATACAGCGGCACATGGAACGAAGCGAGCCCGTTCGCTGTTGCAAAATGAACGGGAGCCCCGGATAGAGGAATTCCAATCAGCCCCGGGGCAGCGCTTGGCGGGCTGATCAAGATAGTTCATATATAAACTATCTAATGATGCAGAAGACGGCGCGGGGTGGAGGGCAGCATGGATCTGAAGGAAGCACAGAGCACGCCGCGCGAGAGCATGGACTATGACGTCGTCATCGTCGGCGCCGGCCCGGCCGGGCTCGCCGCCGCGATCCGGCTGAAGCAGCTCGACGAGAGCATCTCGGTCGTCGTGGTCGAGAAGGGCTCCGAGGTCGGCGCGCATATCCTCTCCGGCGCGGTCATCGACCCCATCGGCCTCGACAAGCTCCTGCCCGAGTGGCGGCAGGACGAGGCGCGTCCGCTGCATACGCAGGTCAGCGAGGACGTCTTCTATTTCCTTGGCCCGGCCGGCGGGGCACGCCTGCCGAACTTCGCCATGCCGAAGCTGATGAACAATCACGGCAACTTCGTCGGCTCGCTCGGCCTGGTCGCCCGCTATCTCGCGGCCCGCGCCGAGGCGCTCGGCGTCGAGATCTATCCGGGCTTCGCCGCTGCCGAACTGCTCTACAACGAGGATGGCTCGGTCGCCGGCATCGCCACCGGCGACATGGGCATCGCCAAGGACGGCACGGTCTCCGACCGCTTCACCCGCGGCATGGAACTGCGCGGCCGCTACACCCTGCTCGGCGAGGGCGCCCGCGGCTCGCTCTCCAAGATCGCGATCAGGCGCTTTGCGCTGGACGAGGGGCGCGAGCCGCAGAAATACGGCATCGGCCTCAAGGAAATCTGGCAGGTCAAGCCGGAGAAGTTCAAGAAGGGGCTGGTCCAGCACTCCTTCGGCTGGCCGCTCGACATGTCGACCGGCGGCGGCTCCTTCCTCTACCATTTCGACGACAACCTGGTTTCGGTCGGTTTCGTCGTCCACCTCAACTATTCGAACCCGACGCTCTCTCCCTTCGACGAATTCCAGCGCTTCAAGACCCATCCGATGATCCGCGATGTCTTCGAGGGCGCCAAGCGCCTTTCCTACGGCTCGCGCGCCATCACCGAGGGCGGCTGGCAGTCGGTCCCGAAGCTGGTCTTCCCGGGCGGGGCGTTGATCGGGTGCTCGGCCGGTTTCGTCAACGTGCCGCGCATCAAGGGCAGCCACAACGCCATCCTGTCGGGCATGCTCGCAGCCGAGCATCTCGTGCCGGCGCTGGCGGCGGGTCGTTCGCATGACGTGGTAGACGGCATCGAGGACAGCTGGCGCGCCTCCGAGATCGGCCGCGACCTCAAGCCGGTGCGCAACGTCAAGCCGCTCTGGTCAAAGCTCGGCACGCTGGGCGGCGTCACGCTGGGCGGCGTCGACATGTGGCTGAACCAGCTCTTCGGCTGGTCACCCTTCGGCACGCTGAAGCACGGCAAGCCCGACCACGCCACGCTGAAGCCGATCGGCATGGTCACGCCGATCGTCTACCCCAAGCCTGACGGCAAGATCTCCTTCGACAAGCTCTCCTCGGTGTTCCTCTCAGCAACGAATCACGAGGAGGACCAGCCGGCGCATCTGAAGCTGACCGATCCGAACGTGCCGGTGCTGCAGAACCTGCCGATCTATGGCGAGCCGGCGCGGCTCTATTGCCCGGCCGGCGTCTACGAGGTCGTCTATGCCGATCCGGAGAAGCAGTCCCTGCCGCGCTTCGTGATCAACGCGCAGAACTGCGTGCACTGCAAGACCTGCGACATCAAGGACCCGGCCCAGAACATCACTTGGACGGTGCCGGAAGGCGCGGGCGGGCCGAACTACTCGAACATGTGACGGGGTTCGACAGCAAAGCTCAGTAATAAAGGCCGCGCCGGTCTATTCGGCGCGGCCTTTGTGTTGGTGCCGGATAAGACGACGAATCATCCCTTGCGGATGACGGGAGCGGGCTTCTCCGGCTCCTTGGTGGCGCAGCCGCCGGCAACGCCGGCGAGCGTCAGGACCGCAGCGAGAGCGAGCGAGACCTTCTTCATTTGAAGTGTCCTGAACGAATCGTCGCGAATATCCGCGACGACGCATTCTATGGCGATTTGCTTTACGGAAATCTATCGTTCTAGCTGCAGCTCAAGGCCGTCGACGGCGCTTTCACGTCAGCGTGACGTCGCTCGCGCAGCCCTGACGTCGGACTTGTCGGCAGGCCCGGAAACGGCCATGTTGGCGGCCTAATCGTTCAGGTCACGGTCCCGTCCACGGACCAGTCCCCGGCGCCGGGGCGGACCGAGGGAGAAAGTCGAACGTGACGTTTCAGATTGATGGCCGTAGCGCCGCTTTGGTGCTGGCGTTTATCGCGGGCTTGCATGTCGGCATGCCGGCGCTCGCGCAGGCGCGCCCGGTCGAGAAGTTCGAGCCGGCCGAAAGCCTCGAAGGCAATTACCTGGCTGCCGTTGTCGCCGGTTCCGCCCGCGATCTCGGCGCGGCCTCGATCTATCTGCGCGAGGCGATCAAGAACGATCCGCAGAACAGCGAGCTGCTCGAGCGCGGCTTCGTCGCCTTCCTCGCCGACGGCGCGATGAACGAGACCTTCCGCGCCGCCGAAAAGCTGATCCAGCGCGACGCCACCAATGGCCTCGCCCAGCTCGCGCTCGGCGTGCGTGCGCTGAAGCAAAAGAACTATGCCGCCGCCCGCAATCAGCTGCAGCGCGGTGGTCGCGGCCGTTCCGCCGACATCACCGCGACCCTGCTCGCCGCCTGGGCTTATTCCGGCTCCGGCGAGACGAATCGCGCGCTCGAGACGCTGGACCGGCTCAAGGGCGAATCGACCTTCGACCGCTTCCGCGATTTCCATGCCGGGCTGATCCTCGATATCGCCGGCCGCCGCAACGACGCGAATCGCCGGCTCAAGGCGGCTTATGACGCCGAGAAGACCAATCTGCGCCTCGTCGATCTCTGGGCGCGCCAGCAGGCACGCTCGGGCGACAGCGAGGCGGCCCTGGCGACGCTGAACGATTTCGAGCAGCGCGTGCGCCCGAACCACCCGGTGGTGCGCGACGCCATCGCCAAGGTCAGCAGCAAGGAGCCGCTGCAGCGCATCGTCGGCAACACCCAGCAGGGCGCGGCCGAGGTGCTCTACGGCCTCGCCAGCGCCGGCATCCTGCAAGGCGACGAGGCCACCGCGCTGCTCTATCTGCGCTTCGCCGTCTATCTCGATCCCGGCCACGACCTCGCCGTGCTGACGCTGGCCGACATCCTGGAGCGTGCCAAGCAGACCGAGGATGCCGTCCAGGTCTACCGCCGCATGCCGGAGAACTCGCCGCTGCGTCCGGTCGCCGACATCCAGATCGGGCTCGGCCTCGAACAGCTCGGCAAGACCGAGGAGGCGGTCAAGCACCTCGAGGGGATCATCGCGGCGCGGCCCGACGACATCGACGCGACCTCGGCGCTGGGCAACATCTATCGCTCGCGCAAGCGCTTCGAGGAGGCGGCTGCGACCTATGACAAGGCGGTCGCCAAGCTCGGCACGCCCGGGCGCTCCAATTGGGACCTCTTCTACTCGCGCGGCATCGCCTATGAGCGCACCAAGAAATGGCCCCAGGCCGAGGCCGACCTGCGCAAGGCGCTCGACCTGATGCCCGAGGCGCTCGGCCGCGAGCGTGCGCTGGTGCTCAACTATCTCGGCTATTCGCTGGTCGACCAGAACCTCAAGCTCGAAGAGGCGCTCGGCATGTTGCGCCGCGCCGTCGAGCTGCGGCCCCGCGACGGCTACATCATCGACTCGCTCGGCTGGGCGCATTACCGGCTCGGCCGCTATGACGAGGCGGTGACCGAGCTGGAGAAGGCGATGGAGCTGCGTCCGTCCGATCCGGTGATCAACGACCATCTCGGCGACGTCTACTGGAAGACCGGGCGCTACCTCGAGGCACGCTACCAGTGGAACTATGCCCGCGATCTCGGGCCTGAGCCGGAAGACCTGGCTCGCATCCAGCGCAAGATTGAGAAGGGTCTGGAAGATCCGGCGCCCTCGGCCAATGCGGCCGAGCCGAAGAAGGATGGCGGCTGAGCTTTCATCGCTCCGCGCTTTCTCGTCATGGTCGGGCTTGTCCCGACCCATCCACGTCTTCCTTCAGGCACGGGGGTGCTTGAGACGTGGATGCTCGCCACAAGGGCGAGCATGACGAATTGGACCAGCGTGGTGGTTCCAAGCGTCCGGGCTCACGCCCTCGGAATCATGGCGTAACGACATGCTGCTCCCATTGACGACCCGCGCCCCGGCTAAGGTCAATCTCACCTTACGTGTCCTGGGCCGCCGGGCTGACGGCTATCATGAGCTCGACAGCCTCGTCGCCTTCGCCGGTGTCGGCGACGAGCTGAGCCTGACGCCGGGCGAGCCTGCCGGGGTGCAAGTTTCCGGCCCCTTCGCCGCCGGGCTGTCGAGCGGCGACGACAATCTCGTCCTCAAGGCCGAACGCGTCCTGCGCGAGGAGATCGCCGGCCTGCGCTCCGGCCGCTTCCATCTCGTCAAGCGCCTCCCTGTCGCCTCGGGGATAGGCGGCGGCTCGGCGGATGCCGCCGCTGCCTTACGCTTGCTGGCGCGGCTCAACGATCTGCCGCCGTCGCATCCGGCGCTGCTCGCCGCCGCCGGCCGGATCGGCGCCGATGTCCCGGTCTGCCTGGAGGCGCGCGCCCGCATTATGCGCGGCATCGGCGAAAGGCTCGGTCCGCCGCTGCGCTTGCCGCGGCTGTTTGCGCTGCTGGTCAATCCCGGAATGGCGGTCGAGACGGCACCGGTGTTCCGCACGCTCGGTCTTCAGGCAGGGCAGGAATACGCGGGTGGTGTCGCGGCGTTCGATGCAGATGGGTCCTCACCTGCGACCCCAGCTTCGTTGATCGTCGCTCTGGCCGCTTCCGGCAACGATCTCCAAGCGCCGGCGCGCGCGGGCGCGCCTGTTATCGGCGAGGTGCTGTCGGCGCTGTCGGCCACGCCCGGCTGTCGCCTGGCTCGGATGTCGGGCTCGGGCGCGACCTGCTTTGCGCTGTTCGACGATTGCCGCGCCAGCGCTGAGGCGGGGAAGCTCTTGGCTAAGCAGCAGCCCGGCTGGTGGGTGAAGCCGACCGTGTTGAGATGATGCGCCCGCCTTAGTGCGCCCGCGCCACGCAGAAATCGACTGCGTCGTTGAGCGCCTGCTTCATCGGCGATGACGGGAACAGGCCGAGCGCGTCCTTCGCCATCTTGGCGTAGTGGCGGGCGCGCTCGATCGTGTCGGCCAGCGCCCCATGCTTGCGCATCAGCGCTTGCGCCTCCTCGAGGTCGCCGTCGCGGACCTCGCCCTGCTGCAGGGTGCGGCGCCAGAAGGCGCGCTCTTCCTCGTTGCCGCGGCGGAAGGAGAGCACCACCGGCAGGGTGATCTTGCCCTCGCGGAAGTCGTCGCCGACATTCTTGCCGAGCTGGCCCGAGGAGCCGCCATAGTCGAGCGCGTCGTCGACGAGCTGGAAGGCGATGCCGAGATTGAGCCCGTAGCTGCGGCAGGCGGCGGCCTCGCCCTTTGACGAGCCGGCAATCACCGGCCCGACCTCGCAGGCGGCAGCGAAGAGCTCGGCGGTCTTGCCGCGGATCACGGCGAGGTATTCGTCCTCGGTGGTCTCGGTGTTCTTGGCTGCGGCGAGCTGCATCACCTCGCCCTCGGCGATCACGGCCGCGGCGGTGGAGAGGATGTCGAGCGCGCGCAGCGAGCCGACCTCGACCATCATCTTGAAGGCCTGGCCGAGCAGGAAGTCGCCGACCAGCACGCTCGCTTCATTGCCCCAGAGCATGCGGGCGGCGGCCTTGCCGCGGCGCATATCGCTCTCGTCGACGACGTCGTCGTGCAGCAACGTCGCCGTGTGCATGAACTCGACGCTGGCCGCGAGCTTGACATGGCCCTCGCCGCGATAGCCGCACAGCGCTGCCGTCGCCAGCGTCAGCATCGGCCGCAGGCGCTTGCCGCCCGAGGAGATCAGATGGTTCGCGACCTCCGGGATCATCGTGACCTCGGAGCCGGTGCGCGACAGGATCATCGCGTTGACTCGCTCCATGTCGGCGCGCGTCAACCCCACCAGCGCCTCGATCCCGCCCTGGCCGGTGTCCTTGTCTTCGAAAGCTACGACGACGCCCACGCGCAAACTCCGGCCTTGTTCTCGCGCATTTGCGCGCTATGCCCTTGCCACAAAGCTGGCATGCGTGGCCAGCCCCGGCAATCCTGTCGCGGCGCAGCAGATTGACGCTGCGCTGCGGCGTCGCTGCCCGCAGTGACGATCTTTGCGCTTGCGCCGAACCGGCCCGCCGGGCTCCATGGCGGCATGCACGAACTCGTCCGCTCCAACGACATTGTCCTGCTCGGTGCCATCGAAGCGCTACTGGCCTCCGCCGGTCTGGGTTGCCTGATCGCCGATCAGCACATCAGCGCGCTCGAAGGCATGATCGGCGCCTTTCCACGCCGCCTGCTGGTGCGCGAGCAGGACAGCAAGCGCGCTCGCGCTCTGTTGATCGAGGCGGGCTATCGCGACGAACTGCGCCCTGCCGCTTCGTCATGACGGAATCGCCCGCGGCTGAGCCATTAGCTCTCGGGGAGATCGCTGAAGACCGCCTGCTCGGCGGCCGGCTGCGGCTGCTGCAGCCGGTGAAGGGGCATCGCGCCGGCTCGGACGCCATCCTGCTCGCCGCGGCGATCCCGGAGCTGGGCGAGGGGCCGCTCGCCGATTTCGGCGCCGGCGTCGGCACGGTCGGGCTCAGCGTCGCGCTGCGCCAGCCGGCGCTCGATGTGGTTCTGGTCGAGCGCGATCCGGAGCTGGCCGCGCTGGCGGCACGCAATGCCGGGCTGAACGGGCTGGACGGGCGTGCCCGGGCTGTTGTGGGAACGATCGGCGAGCGGAACGGCGATCTCGCACGCGCAGAGCTGTCGGCGGCATCGTTTGCCTGGGTCGCGATGAATCCGCCCTTTTTCGAAACAGGAGAGGTGCGTGCCTCTCCTGTCGCCAATCGACGCGTAGCCCATGTCGCCGGGCAATCGCTCGCTGACTGGCTGAAGGCGGCGCGTCACGTGCTGAAGCCGGACGGCGGCGTCAGCATCATCCACCGCGCCGAGGCGCTGGGCGCGATTCTCGCAGGGCTGGAGACAGGGTTCGGCGCGGTCGAGGTCCGTCCGGTCCACGGCCAGGCGGAGCGGCCGGCGATCCGGGTGATCGTCTCCGCCCGCCTCGGCAGCAAAAAGCCGGCAGCCTTGCTGCCGGCTCTGATTCTCAATGGTGCTGATGGGCGCTTCACCGCCTTCAGCGAAGCGCTCCACCGGGGCGAGGCATTGCTCGCCTAGGGGCGCCGGCTCAGCGGCAGACGCGCACCGGGCGGATCACCCAGCGATAGCCGTTCCAGACCCGGCGATCGACGAAATAGCAGCGCGGACGATAGACCGGGCGGCCATAATAACGGCGCGGGCCGTAATAGGGCCGGCCATAGTATTGGATCTGTTCGACCAGCCCGGCGCTGGTCGAGGCGGCGGGCGCGCCCGCCGCGATCGGCGCGGCACTGGCCGGGGCGGTAGCGAGGCCGGTGACAAGGAGGGCGCCGGCACCGAACAGGGCGGCGGCGATACGGTTCGACAGCATGTGCAAACTCCTGCGTGTCGCATCGGCCCGTCTCAAGCACTCGCCCCGAATGCCGCGGACCGTTCGATGAAGCGACGATAGCCGCGGCTATATGAATGCGATCCTTGCCGAAGGGTTCACGCGCCGTTCATGGCCCGAAGCAATTACAGCAGACGTGTGCAGCGGTTCTGCGGCCGGAACTGCGTCCAAAAAGGCGGCAACGCATGTCCGCCGACCGTCGGCGGACATGCGTCGCGCTTGACCATATGCGCCGCCAGCCCCTAATCACGCCGCACGTTTTCTCGACAGTTTAAAAGGCTGATGCCCTTGGCCGCGTCCTCCGACCCCATGAACCCGACCCGCTCCTTCCAGGGCCTGCTGCTGACCTTGCAGCGCTTCTGGGCCGAGCGCGGCTGCGTCATCCTCCAGCCATATGACATGGAGGTCGGTGCCGGCACCTTCCACCCGGCGACGACGCTGCGGGCGCTGGGCCCGAAGCCCTGGAAGGCAGCCTATGTCCAGCCTTCGCGCCGGCCCAAGGACGGTCGCTATGGCGAAAACCCCAACCGGCTGCAGCATTACTACCAGTTCCAGGTGATCCTGAAGCCGTCGCCGCCGGACCTGCAGCAGCTCTATCTCGACTCGCTGAAAGCGATCGGCGTCGATCTCGCTTTGCACGATGTCCGCTTCGTCGAGGACGATTGGGAGAGCCCGACGCTCGGCGCCTGGGGCCTTGGCTGGGAATGCTGGTGCGACGGCATGGAAGTCAGCCAGTTCACTTACTTTCAGCAGGTCGCCGGTGTCGAATGCGCTCCGGTCGCGGGCGAATTGACCTATGGGCTCGAACGCCTCGCCATGTATGTCCAGGGCGTGGAGAACGTATACGACCTCAACTTCAACGGCCTCGAGGGCGAGGACCGCGTCTCCTATGGCGACGTCTTCCTGCAGGCCGAGCAGGAGTTCTCGCGGCATAATTTCGAATACGCCAACACCGAGACGCTGTTCCGGCACTTCGGCGATGCTGAGGCCGAGTGCAAGGCGCTGCTCGCCGCCGGCGAGGCGGGTGAGGGCGCCAATTCCGCTCAGCACAAGCTCGCTCTGCCGGCCTATGACCAGTGCATCAAGGCGAGCCATGTCTTCAACCTGCTCGATGCACGCGGCGTGATCTCGGTCACCGAGCGCCAGAGCTACATCCTGCGCGTGCGCGAGCTCGCCAAAGCCTGCGGCGCCGCCTGGCTGCAGACCGCCGGCGGAGGAGCGAACTGATGCCCGATCTCCTGCTCGAACTCTTCTCCGAGGAAATCCCCGCCCGCATGCAGCGCAAGGCGGCGGAGGACCTGAAGAAGCTCGTCACCGATGCGCTGGTCGAGCGCGGCCTGACCTATGAGGGTGCCAAGGCCTTCGTGACGCCGCGCCGGCTCGCCCTCACCATCGCCGGCCTGCCGGTGCGCGGCCGCGATGTCCGCGAGGAGCGCAAGGGGCCGCGCGTCGGTGCGCCCGAGGCCGCCGTGCAGGGTTTCCTCAAGGCCGCCGGGCTGACCTCGCTCGCTGAGGCGACGATCGTCAGCGATCCCAAGAAGGGCGACTCTTATGTCGCCGTGATCGAGAAGCCCGGCGAGGAGACGGTTGCGGTGATCGCCGAGATCGTGCCGGCGGTGATCCGGTCCTTCCCCTGGCCGAAGTCGATGCGCTGGGGCAAGGCCTCGGCCGAGACCGGCTCGCTGCGCTGGGTCCGCCCGCTGCATTCGATCCTCTGCACCTTCGGCGCCGAGACCGAGGACCCGGAGGTGGTGCCCTTCGAGGTCGACGGCATCCAGTCCGGCAACGTCACCTATGGCCACCGCTTCCATGCGCCGGGGCCGATCACGGTGAAGCGCTTCGACGACTACGTCCCGAGCCTGGAGCGGGCCAAGGTCGTGCTCGATGCCGATCGCCGCAAGGAGATCATTCTCGCCGACGCCAGGAACCTCGCTTTCGCCGCTGGCCTCGAGCTGGTCGAGGACGAGGGACTGCTGGAGGAGGTCGCCGGCCTCGTCGAATGGCCGGTCGTGCTGATGGGCGATTTCGAGGAGCGCTTCCTCGAGATTCCCGGCGAGGCGATCCGCGCCACCATCCGCGCCAACCAGAAATGCTTCGTGCTGCGCGATCCCAATACCGGAGAACTCGCCAACCGCTTCATCCCGGTCTCGAACCTGATCGCGAGCGATGGCGGCCAGGCGATCACCGCCGGCAATGGCCGCGTCGTCCGGGCGCGCCTCTCCGACGCCGCCTATTTCTGGCAGACCGATCGCGGCCCGCTGCCTGATCTCGATACGCTGAAGGAGAGCGCCGACAAGCTCGGGCTCGACCTGTCGAAGCCGCTCGACCAGCGCATGGCCAAGCTCGACAGGCTCGGCGTCGTCTTCCACGCGAAGCTCGGCACGCAAGGTGAGCGCGTCCAGCGCATTGCCGCGCTCGCGAAGGATCTGGCCCCGATCGTCGGCGCCGATCCGGCGCTGGCCGAGCGCGCCGCCCGGCTCGCCAAGGCCGACCTGCCGACCGAAATGGTCGGCGAGTTCCCGGAACTGCAGGGCCTGATGGGCCGGAAGTATGCGGAGCTGCAGGGGGAGAACGCTTCGGTCGCCGCCGCGATCGAGGAGCATTACAAGCCGCTCGGCCCTTCCGACCGTGTCCCGACCGATCCGGTCTCGGTGGCGGTGGCGCTCGCCGACAAGCTCGACACGCTCGTCGGCTTCTGGGCGATCGACGAGAAACCGACCGGTAGCAAGGACCCCTACGCGCTGCGTCGTGCGGCGCTGGGCGTGATTCGGATCGTGCTGGAAAACGGTCTGAACTTTTCTATCGATCGGTTCAATGACGTACAGTTGCTGCGTCACCAGATCGGCACCTCACCGTCGGCACCCGAGAAGCTCGGCGCCATCTTGTCCGCAGCGGCCGCTGGCGGGATGTTCGGCGAGCAGGCGCGTGCGCTGGTCGCCGCAAGCCGGGATGAAGGGCACGAATGGCTGCGGCTCGTTGATGAGCACGACCCTGCGATCAGCGACGACCTGCGCTTGTTTCTTCAGGATCGTCTCAGGGTTTATCTCCGTGAGATCGGCACCAGACACGACATCATCGATGCCGTCATTGCGCCGGAGAGCTGCAATCTTTTCCTCATCACTCGCCGCGTCGCGGCGCTCGGCCGCTTCCTCGAGACCGAGGACGGCAAGAGCCTGCTCGCCGGCTACAAGCGCGCCGCCAATATCCTCAGGGCCGAGGAGAAGAAGGACGGCGAGGGCGCCTTCGCCGGCGCTGCCGATCTCCAGCTCATCGCCGCTGCCGGGCTGATCGAGGAGAAGGGGCTGGCGGTCGCGCTGGCCCAGGCGACGCCGAAGGCCGAGGCTGCCATCGCTGCCGAGGACTATGAGGGCGCCATGGCGGCGCTGGCCGAGCTCAGGCCGGCGGTCGACGCCTTCTTCGACAAGGTCACGGTCAACGATCCCGATCCGGCCTTGCGCGCCAATCGCCTCAGGCTGCTGAACCAGCTGCGCGAGGCGACCCGCGCCGTGGCGGATTTCTCGCGGATTGCGGGGTAGGGCGCGACGCAGAACCCCTCTCCCGGATGGGAGAAGGGTTCCCCGCACCCTCGTTCGCAAGGTTGGCTCGTCCTCAGCCAGCTACCCTTCCGGAACTTTTTCGCAGGGCTCCACGTTCTCTTGCCCGAGACAGCTTTCTGCGAATGCGTCGCAGCGAGCGTCTCGGGGGGCCGGCTTTCGGCCGCGATAAGAGGATTTGAGCCATGAGCATTCTGATTTCGCTTTTGATCACCATCCTGGTGATCGCCCTCGTGCTTTATCTGGTGCGGATGCTGCCGGTCGACGGTAACATCAAGAATATCATCCAGATCATCGTCATCATCATCGGCATCATCTCGTTGCTGCGCTATCTCGCGGTCTTCTAGCCCAAGGGGCCGCCGTCATGCCCGCCCCGTGGCGGGTGTCCATGCGAACATCGCCCGTGACCGGCGAGCACGTGGATGGTCGGGGCAAGGCCCGCCCATGACGGTGGTGACGGCTTCAACCGGCAATTGACGAAAATGCCGCGCTGATCCAGACTCTTATTGGTCCAGAGGGCCCCGGACGCGACCCGTCCCGGGGCCCTTTCCCGTTTTGAGATCGAGCGATCACCGCGATGACGTCGCAGAACCGCACCAGCCATATCCGCCTGACCTCGCATCCCGAGCCCGGCAGCGCCGCGGCGCGCTTCCCGATCCATTGGGGCGCCGCGACACCGCAGGAGCGAGGCCCGGTCATTGCCTCGACCACCAACCCGGCCGACCGCAACGTCATCGGCGCCCATGGCGGCTCCTATTCGGTCTATCGCGCGCTCGCCATCTCCGCCCGGGCGATGAACCCGGCGCAGCGTCCGGACCTGACCAACACCCATCCGACCTCCGACATCCTGCCGCAGGCGCAATGGTTCGAGCCCGGCCGGATCGTCTCGCTCGATCCGTTCGGCCATCGCGTCGCCCAGGATTTCGGCAAATGGATCGCCGAGGGCATCGACATCCGCCCGACCATCGCGGTCACCAAGGCGCGCCTCAACCTGCCCGAGATCCTCGCAGCCATGGCTGGCCACCGGCTCGCGGCCGATGGGGCCATCCTGCACGGTTCCGGCGATATCAGCGTCACCAAGATCGCGGTCGACCCGGTCTGGCATCTGCCGGGGATCGCCGACCGTTTCGGCACGACCGAGAATGAACTCCGCCGCACCTTGTTCGAGCAGACCGGCGGCATGTATCCGGAATTGGTGACGCGGCCCGACCTCAAGGTCTTCCTGCCGCCGATCGGCTCGATCACGGCCTATGTCATCGGCGAGGTCTCGGCGATTTGCGACCCCAGGAAGACGCTGGCCTGCCGCGTCCATGACGAATGCAACGGTTCCGACGTGTTCGGCTCCGACATCTGCACCTGCCGGCCCTATCTCGTTCACGGTATCGAGGAAGCCGTGAAGGAGGCGCAAGGAGGTGGCGTCGGCCTGATCGTCTACAACCGCAAGGAAGGCAGGGCGCTCGGCGAGGTCACCAAATTCCTCGTCTACAACGCCCGCAAGCGCCAGGAGGGCGGCGATTCCGCCGCGACCTATTTCGAGCGCACCGAATGCGTCGCCGGCGTGCAGGATGCCCGCTTCCAGCAATTGATGCCGGACGTGCTGCACTGGCTCGGCGTGAAGCGGATCGACCGGCTGATGTCGATGTCGAACATGAAATACGACGCCATGGTCGAGAGCGGCATCGAGATCGGCGAGCGCGTCGCGATTCCGCCCGAACTGGTCCCGCCGGATGCCTCGGTCGAGATCGAGGCCAAGAAGGCAGCGGGCTACTACTCGCCGGATGGCACGCCAGGCGACAACGCGCTCAAGGCCACCATCGGCCGCGACCTCGAGAAGTTCTGATAGCGCCTATGCCTGACTCCAATCCTGAAGCCGTCCGCTTGCTGCTGAAGCCGGCTGCCGTCCGCGAACGCGCCCATGAGATGCTGCGGCTCGGCCTTGCCGGCCGGCTGACGCATTTCAGCGTCCACCCCGAGCGATTGGCCGCCTGTGCCGCCTATGTGCTGGAGACGATCCGGCAGAACTATCCGTCGCTCGACATTCCCTTCCACGCTCGCTGGCGCCATTTCGTCATCGCCGGCGTGGATCGCTGGCAGGTTCTCGACGCGAAAGCGCAGTTCGCCGACGCCCGGGCGCGGGGCCGCGCCGCCTATGATCTCGCCGTCGTCAGCGTCCTGCTCGATGCCGGGGCCGGCGCCGACTGGCGCTATCGCGATGCGGTCACCGGCCAGAGCATCGGCCGCTCGGAGGGGCTGGCGCTGGCCTCGCTCGACATGTTCGCCGCCGGAGCCTTTTCCAGCAATTCAGCGGAGCCGCTGCGGGTGGATGTCGCTGCGCTTGAACATCTCGACGTCGAGGCATTGGCGGCAGGCTTCCAGACCTCCGATACCAACCCGCTGGTCGGTCTCGAAGGCCGTGCAGCGCTGCTCAATCGCCTCGGCGAGGAGCTGGAGAGGCACGGACTCACCCGTCCGGGCGATCTGTTCGACCGGCTGGTCGAAGCCGCCGAGGGCCGCTCGATCCGCGCCGCCTATATCCTCTCGCAGGTGCTGGAAGTGCTGGGCGGCATCTGGCCGTCGCGCCTGAGCTATGCCGGCATTGCGCTCGGCGACAGCTGGAAGCATCCGCTGATCGCCCCTGGCGAGATCACCAGGGGCATCGTGCCCTTCCACAAGCTTTCGCAATGGCTGAGCTATTCGCTGATCGAGCCGCTGCAATGGGCCGGCATCCGGGTCGTCGGCATCGACGACCTCACCGGCCTGCCGGAATATCGCAATGGCGGGCTCCTGCTCGACCTCGGGGTGCTCGAACTGAAGGACCCTGCCGATGCGGTGCGGGGCCATGAGGTCGGCTCGCAGCTCGTGGTGGAGTGGCGGGCGCTGACGGTTGCGCTGCTCGACAGGATCGGCGAACTGGTGCGCGCCGAACTCGGCCTGAGCGCCGAGCAGTTGCCGCTCGCCAAGGTGCTGGAGGGCGGGACCTGGGCTGCCGGCCGCCGCATCGCTCGCGAAAGGCGCGAAGGCGGCGGTCCGCCCTTGACCATCGTCAGCGACGGCACGGTATTCTAGACAAAGACAAGAAGACGAAGGGGATCAGGATTGCATGGCCACGAGCGCTAACGGCGTCACCGTCGTCGACCACCCGCTGGTGCAGCACAAGCTGACGCTGATGCGCGAGAAGGACCGCTCGACCAAGAGCTTCCGCCAGCTGCTGAACGAGATCGGCATGCTGCTCTGCTACGAGGTCACGCGCGACCTGCCGACCGAGATGATCGAGATCGAGACGCCGCTGCAAAAATCGATGCAGCCGGTGATCTCCGGCAAGAAGCTGGTCTTCGCCCCGATCCTGCGTGCTGGCGTCGGCTTCCTCGACGGCATGCTCGAGCTCGTGCCGGCCGCCCGCGTCGCCCATATCGGCCTCTATCGCGACCCGCAGACGCTGCAGGCGGTCGAATACTACTTCAAGGCGCCCTCCGACATCGCCGACCGCATGATCGTGGTGATGGACCCGATGCTGGCGACCGCCAACTCCGCGGTGGCGGCGGTCGATCGGCTGAAGGAGCGCGGCGCCAAGGACCTGCGCTTCGTCTGCCTGCTCGCCGCGCCCGAAGGCATCGCCCGCATGCGCGACGCCCATCCGGATGTCCGCATCTGGACGGCGGCGATCGACGAGCGCCTCAACGATCACGGCTATATCGTTCCCGGCCTCGGCGATGCCGGCGACCGCATGTTCGGCACGCGCTGACACGCGAAAAGGCCCACCCTTTTCGGGGTGGGCCCTGTGATCCGGATGGTCACTCAGGCCTTGATGACGCGAGCGAGCAGGGGATCGACTAAGATCACTCGATGATCTGGACCACGCGGCGGGTCTGCGGCTCGACCAGCACGGTGCGATTGTTCACGACCGTGTAGCGATAGCCGCTGGCGCGCTCGCCGAACTCGGCCGGCACCTCGCGATAGACCACGCCCTGCTGCGGGAGCACGGTGCCTACGGTGACCGGCTCGGCATAGGTATACGAGGGAACGCGCTGCTCGACGACATAGGTGCGGAAGCGCGGAGCGTTGTCGCCGATCACCGCGCCGGTGAAGCCGCCGACCACCGCGCCACCGACAGCACCGGCGACTGCGCCGACCGGGCCGCCGACCACGGCGCCGCCGACAGCACCCGCGGTGGCGCCGCCGACGATACCGCTGGCCGCGCCGCCCTGGGCGCCATCAGGATTCTGAGCGAAAGCCGCCGCCGGAACGATGGCGAGGGCGGTGACGAGAGCAAGCTTCTTGAACATGTCCGTTCTCCTTCCAGAGTGGAAACTTCGGCAGGAGAAACGGACGGCTCGGCTTGTAGTTCCGCCGGCCTGGTCACGAACTGTGTACAATCGTGACCGGGTATCGCCAATTCGGTTTGTCTGACAGCGCGTTGGTATCGATCACGATCTCGATGCCGGCAGCCCGAAAGTCGTGGACCCGGGTGCGCGCGGGCGTTTTTCCGGGATCGTCGAACAGCTCGTTCACCGTTGCCTCCTCCGACAGGAAGAGAAAGTCGGCATGGCCGCCGCGCTCGGGATAGGCGTCGATCGCGTGCCAGGTGCCGCGGTGGAACAGCACGCCCTCGCGATCGAGCCGGAAGGCCCGCAGAGTCTCGGGCGCCGGCGGCAGCTCCGACGGCTCGGCGACCACGATGATGGCGGGGGGGCCGCCGAGCGGCTGGCGCGCTTCGGTGACGTGGAGATGCCGTTCGATCAGGGCGACGACGAACGGACGTGCATGGTAGCGCACGATCTGCAGCCGCGGCCGGCTTTCGGCAGCGAAGGGCTGGATCCAGATGTCATAACCCTCGCGGCCGGTGTCGCGTGCTCCCGAGGGAGACAGGACGCGGCCATAGGGAGCAAAGGCCTCGGCGGTGAGCGGAAAGACGGGCAGGGCGATGCGATGCATGCCGCATCGTAGAGCGAGCTGCGCAAAAGAAAACGGCGGGCACGAGGCCCGCCGTCCATTGGTGCATGCGTTTGGCGCTTACTGCTTCGGCGCAGCCGACAGAACCGGCGAGAGCTTGTCGGCGTCGCGCTTGATCAGCGCGGCGAAGCCGGCTGGCGTGCGCTCTTCCTTGGTCGGGAGCACGGTGCCGAGGTCGAGCAGGCGCTTCTTGACGGTCTCGTCGTTCAGCGCCTTGTCGAGCGCTTCGACCAGCTTGTCGACGACATCCTTCGGCAGGCCCTTCGGCGCGGCGATGCCGTTCCAGGCCTCGATCTGGTACTCGGGGAGCCCGGCTTCCTTGGTGGTCGGGACGTCGGGCAGGGCCGGCGAGCGCTCCGCCGAGGCGACGGCGTAGGCCTTGATCGTGCCGGCCTTGATCTGCTCGGCGACGCTGACGATCTGGTCGCACATGAAGTCGACCTGGCCGGAGACAAGGTCGTTCAGGGCCGGGCCGGTGCCGCGATAGGCGACCGAGTTCAGCTTCGGCACGCCGAGCTGGCCCTTGAGCAGGGTGCAGGTCGTCCACGACACCGAGCCGACACCGGCATGGGCCTCGTTCACCTTGTCGGCGTTCGCCTTCACGAAGGTGACGAACTCCTTGAGGTCCTTCGGCGCGAAGGCCTTCTTGGCGACGATCAGGATCGGCGTGCCGCCGGCGAGGCCGATCGTCTGCATGCCGTTGATCGGATCGTATTTCAGGCCGGGATAGGTGGCCGGGGCAGCCGAGAAAGTACCCAGATGCCCCATCGCGATGGTGTAGCCATCCGGCGCCGCGGTCACCGCGCGGGTGATGCCGGTGGTCCCGCCGGCGCCGGCGACGTTCTCCACCACGATCTGTTGGCCGAGCGTCTTCGACATGTTCTCGCTGACGATGCGGGCGATGATGTCGGTGGGGCCGCCGGCAGCGAAGGGCACGATCATCGTGATCGGCCGCTCCGGGTACTTCGACTGGGCCTGCGCCGGCAGCGCGAAGGCGAGCGCTGCGGCGAGACTGAGGGCGAGCGTCTTCATGGGTAGTCCTCCCTGACTCAATACATTCAAGATGGTGGAACGGGGCTGGGTGGCAACCCCGTCATTCGGTGAAGACCTCGTCGCGCTTCTTCGACATCGACGGCAGCAGCGCGATGACGAGGATGGCGACGGCGACCAGTAGCAATCCGAGCGAGATCGGCCGCTCGATGAAGGTCATGAACGAGCCGCGCGAGATGATCAGCGCCTGGCGCAGCTTCTCTTCCATCAGCTTGCCGAGCACGAAGCCGAGCAGCATCGGAGCCGGCTCAAAGCCGAGCTTGATCAGCAGGTAGCCGAACAGGCCGAACAGCGCGGTGAAGGCGACGTCGACAGGCTGGTTGTTCACCGAGTAGATGCCGATCGAGCAGAAGATCAGGATCGCCGGGAACATGAGCCGGTAGGGCACCTGCAGCAGCTTTACCCAGACGCCGACCAGCGGCAGGTTGATGATCAGCAGCATCAGGTTGCCGATCCACATCGAGGCGATCATGCCCCAGAACAGGTCGGGGTTCTTGGTTATGACCTGCGGGCCGGGGATGATGCCGTGGATCGTCATCGCGCCGACCATCAGCGCCATCACCGCATTCGGCGGGATGCCGAGGGTGAGCAGCGGGATGAAGGCGGTCTGCGCGCCGGCGTTGTTGGCCGATTCCGGACCCGCCACGCCCTCGATCGCGCCCCTGCCGAAGCGCGAGGGGTCCTTGGCGAGTTTCTTCTCGATCGTATAGCTGGCGAAGGGGCCGAGCACGGCGCCGTTGCCGGGCAGGATGCCGAGCGTGCCGCCGATGAAGGTGCCGCGCAGGCACGGCGCTACGGACTGCTTGATGTCCTCCCAACTCGGCAGCAGGCGGCCAATCTTGGTACGAACGACATCGCGCGTCTCCGGGTTCTCCAGATTGCGCAGGACCTCGGCGAAGCCGAACACGCCCATCGCCAGCACGGCGAAGTCGATGCCGTCGGAGAGCGGCGGGAAGCCGAAGGTCATGCGCTCCTGGCCGGTCTCGAGGTCGGTGCCGACGGTCGAGAGCAGGAGGCCGAGCATGATCATGCAGAAGGCCTTGAGGATCGATCCGCGCGCCAGCACGACGGCAAAGCACAGGCCCATCACCATCAGCGAGAAGTACTCGGCTGGACCGAACAGCAGCGCCAGCTTGGTCAGCGGCGCGCCGAGCGCGGCGATGATCAGGGTCGCGAAGCAGCCGGCGACGAAGGAGCCGATCGCAGCGGTGCCGAGCGCCACGCCGGCGCGGCCCTGCTTGGCCATCTGGTGGCCGTCGAGCGTGGTGACGACGGCGGTCGCCTCGCCGGGGATGTTGACCAGGATCGCGGTGGTCGAGCCGCCATATTGGGCACCGTAATAGATGCCCGCCAGCATGATCAGCGCGCCGACGGGATCGAGCCCGAAGGTGATCGGCAGCAGCATGGCGATGGTGGCGATCGGGCCGACGCCGGGCAGCACGCCGATCAGCGTGCCGACCAGGCAGCCGGTGAAGCAGAGCGCGATGTTCTTCAGCGTCAACGCGACGCCGAAGCCGAGCGAGAGATTCGCGAACATCTCGGTCATGGCTCAGATCCCCAGCAGCCAGGGCGCCAGCGGGATCGGCAGACCCAGCGCGTATTTGAACAGGAGGGCGCAGCCGGTCGTCATCGCAATGGCGAAGATCACCAGCTCCTTGAGCCTGACATCCTCGGCCGCGAGGCCGGAGATGAGCACCACGAGCGGGCCGGAAACGAGCATGCCGAGCTGCGGCACCTTCAGCGGGCCGATCTCGAAGCCACGAATGGTCAGCCCGAAGACGACCGCAGCGCCGAGGACGAAGAGGACCCCGCGCCAGGACCAGCCGGCGAGCTTCTCGCCATTATAGCGCAGCGAGTTGAAGGCGAGCAGCGCACCGAGCCCGGCACAGATCCAGGCGAACGCCTTGGGCAGCATGCCTGGGCCGATCTGGCGCAGCGTCCCGGTCGCGAGGTCGCGGGACAGGAATAGCGCCAGCCCGGCCAGTGCGATCATGAACAGGCCGGCGGCCAGATCCTGCGTCGAACGGATGCGCCAACCTCGCGCCGCCTCGATCTTGTTCAGACTCATCAATGTCCTCCGGCTCGGATGGTTGCTGTGCGCGTGGCAGGCTTTCTGCCGCGCCCGGTTACGCTGAACGGCAGGACGTTGCCGTCGTCGATCAGGGTGACGCTCTCGCGCAGGATGGCGAGGAAGTCGTCGCGCGCCGCGAGCTTCTGGTGCGGGCGCCAGGCGACGCCGACGAGGGCGCCCGGCGGCGGCGGATCGAGCAGCGCGCCGCGCAGGCGCCGCATGGTGACGCCCGGAAAGCTCAATCGCGAGACCCAGTCCGGCGCGAGCGCCATGCCGAGCCCGGCCGCGACCGCCGACATCATCGCCGGCTTCTCGGTCGCCTCGATGGTGACGTTGGGCACCGCGCCGACGCTCTCGAAATAGGCCATGACCAGGTCATAGGCGAAGGGGCGGATACGCTTCGAGGGAACAACGAAAGGCTCGCCGACCAGATCCTGCATGGTCAGGTGTTCGCGCGCGGCGAGCGGGTGGCTCTCGCTCAGCACCACGATCGGCCGCTCGACGCGCAGGATCTCGAAGGCGCAGTCGGTCGGCTTGCGCGGCGGGCGCAGCAGAGCGAGGTCGAGCTTGCCGGCCTCCAGCATCTGCACCAGCGGCGCCGTCATCGCCTCGACGAACTTGATCTCGATGCCGGGATGGCGCGAGCGGAAGGTGACGAGCGCCTCCGGCACGAAGCTCGACGAGGCCGCGTCGATCGCGCCGACGCGCAGCACCTTGCTGGATGCGAGAGAGGCTTCGCGCACCGAACGGGAAGCCCGCTCCATCCGAACCAGGATGGCCTTGGCTTCTTCCAGCATGATCAGGCCGGCGCGGGTGAGCGCGACCTGCCGCGTGGTGCGGGTCAAAAGGCTGACGCCGAGCTCGTCCTCGAGCGCGCTGATCTGGCGTGAAAGGGCTGGTGGTGCAAGGCCGAGCCGTTCGGCCGCCCGGCCGAAGTGCAGCTCTTCCGCCACCGCGATGAAACATCGCAGTTGCCGCAAATCCATGGTTGTCGCGCTCCCCTCTGGCGTATCGCTTTTTGTGATATCTGCCAGTTGTTTCGGTTATGCCCTTTAGCGCTTGCCGCCAGTTTTGCGACCCTAGAGCAATTCATAATTTATTGGCAACAAAGCTCGTCGCCGCAGGGCGGCATCCACAGGGTGAATGTCGCTCAAGCGGAAGAGCAGAGCCGTAATGAATTGATTCTTCAGAAGGTTGTGAGCGCCGGGCCGGGCCCGGTCAAGCCGTGGGAGCGTCGGCTCGCCTCGTGCTCCACAATCCGGCGACCCGGCCGTCGATCAGGGCGAGCCCGACGAAGATCGCCGCCATGCCGGCGAAATGGCGCGGCAGCAGCTCTTCGCCGAGCAGGCCGGAGCCGAGCAGGATGGCGCTGACCGGGATCAGGAAGGTCACGAGCATGACATTGCTCGGCCCCGCAGTGCGCATGATCCGGAAGAAGATGATGTAGGCCAGCGCCGTCGAGATCAGCGCCAGGCCGATCGCCGCGAGGATCGCCTGCTGAGAGGGCACCGGCAGCGTCCACGGCGGATGCAGGAAGAAGACGATCGGGACGATCATCATGGTCGAGGCGGTGAGCTGGCCGGTGGCGGCGACGAGCGGCGGCAGGCCGCGGAAGCGGCGGCCAAACAGGCCTGAGAAGGCATAGGAGACCGCCGCCAGGACGCAGGCGAGCTGCGCCGCGAGATTTGAGCCGAGACCGCTCAGCGCATCGGGACCCATCAGGATGCCGACGCCGATGAGGCCGGCCAGCACGCCGCCGAGCTTCAGCCCGGTCGCCTTCTCATTGCCGAAGCAATGCATGACCAGAACGGCGAAGATCGGCGTCGTCGCGTTCAGGATCGAGGCGAGGCCGCTTGCGATCTGCTGCTGGCCCCAGAGGAACAGGCTGAACGGGATCAGATTGTTGAGGATGCCCATGCCGAAGAAGGCGAGCCAGATGCTGCGCCCGACAGCCATGGACTGCCCGGTGATCCGCACCACCAGCAGCAGCGCCAGCGCCGCTAGCCCGACGCGCACCTGCACCACGGCGAAGGGCGGCCACTCCGCCACGGTGAGCTTGTTGAAGAAGAACGAGCCGCCCCACAGGATCGAGAGGACGACGAGCAAGAGCCACTCGGTCGGGCCCATGCGCAGCGAGGGGGTGGGGATCGGCAGTGTCATGGCGCAATCTGTCCTCGCAAGGCGGGTCATCCTGCGTCAGTAGGCAGCCGGACCAGGCCCTACCACCCGATTTCCACCAAATGCCTTATGCCGGCTCCGCCTCGCGCGCCGCCCACATCGCCTTAAAGGCCGGGCGCTGATGCAGCTTGTCCAGCCAGGTCTTGACGTTCGGCGCGGCGTCGAAAAGCTGTGTCGCCGGCTTGGCGTAGCGGATGATCTCGGCGGTGTTGATGTCGGCCACAGTGAAGCGCCCGCCCATGACATAGCCGCCGCCTTCCGCCAGCGTCTTGTCGAGCACGGCGAACGGCGCGGCCAGGGCTGCGAGCGCAGCGCTGACCAAAGCGGGATCGCGCTTCTCCGGCGGATAGGCGGCGAGATGGTAGGTCAGGTTGAGCGCGTGGCTCTCGCATTCGGTCGCCGCCCAGAGCGCCCACATCGCGGCGAGCCCTTCCTCCTGCACATCCTTCGGCGCGACGGGCCCGCCATGCTTGCGGGCGAGATAGAGATTGATCGCCAGCGATTCGTGCAGGACGAAGCCGTCATCGTCTATCGAGGGGATATGGCCGTTCGGATTGACCTCGAGGAACTCGGCGCTGCGCGTATGCACCGGCGCATCGGCTGCCTTAGGGTCAGGCAGGCGATAGGCCTGGATCACCGGCACATGCTTGAAGGTGAGGCCGAGCTCGTTGGCGAGCCAGACATTGCGCGTCGCGCGCGAGCGATAGCAGCCATAGATGGTCAGGGACATGGGCAGGATTCCGGCGAGCGGGAAGGGGTTCCGAATCCGGCGGATGCGGAGAAGAAAATTCTATAGCATCGGGCCGAAAAGTGGAATCCACTTTCCGGACAAATCCGATGCGATAACAACGTGCTAGATCATCGTTGCCGCGTCCGTTCAGACGCGCGATGATCTAGGAAGCTCAGCCGAGCTGGCGCAAGGTCTCGCGGGCGATGATCAGGCGCTGGATCTCGGAGGTGCCCTCGTAGATCCGGGTGATGCGGGCATCGCGCGCATAGCGCTCCACCGGGAAGTCGCGGCAATAGCCGGCGCCGCCATGGATCTGGATTGCCGCGTCGGTGCAGCGATGCGCTGCTTCCGAGGCGAAGAGCTTGGCCATCGAGGCCTCCTTGGCGAAGGGCTCGCCGCGATCCTTCTTCGCGGCGGCGTCGAGGATGAGCAGCCGCGCCGCGTGCAGATCGAGCTCGCGATCGGCAATGAGCCACTGCAGGCCCTGAAACTCCGAGATCGCCTGGCCGAACTGCTTGCGCTCGCGCGCATAGGATTTTGCCGCATCCATCGCGGCCCGGGCGATGCCGAGCGAGACCGAGGCGACGCCGATGCGCCCGCCCGCGAGCTCGCCGACCGCGACGCGGAAGCCGTCATTCTCCTTGCCCATCAGATTGGCTGCCGGCACGCGCGCGCCGTCGAAATGGATGGTGTTGGTCGCCGAGCCGGTCTGGCCCATCTTCTTCTCGGCCTTGCCGACGCTGACGCCTGGCGTATCGGCCGGCACCAGAAAGACCGAGATGCCCTTGCCCTTGGGGGCATCCGGGTTGGTCACGCCCCAGACCACGAAGAGCCCGGCGTATTCGCCGGAGGTGATGTAGATCTTCTCGCCGTCGAGCACATAGTCGTCGCCGTCGCGTCGGGCGCGCAGCTTCATGCCGGCGGGGTCGGAACCGGCCCCGGACTCAGTGAGGCAAAAGGCGCCGGCCGGGTAGGTGCCGTCGGCGAGCTTGGGCAGATGGTCCGCCTGCTGTCGCGAGGTGCCGACCGCCTGGATCACCTCGCCGACCATGTTGGTGACCGAGGTGGTGACCGCGGTCGAGGCGCAGGCGGCCGCGAGCTCCTCCAGCGCCAGCGCGAAGGCGACGGTGCCGGCTTCCGTGCCGCCGAAGCCGGCCTGGATATTGAGCGCCATGAAGCCGTTTTCGGCGAGCAGCTTCAGATTGGCGAGGAACTCGCTGCGCCCCTCGCCACGGTCGAGCCGTTCTGCCAGCGGCGCCAGCCGCTCGCCGGCGAGCTTGCGTGCGCTCTCGCGAATGAGCTCTTCCTCCTCGGTCAGGGCAAAATGCATGGCGGCCGGCTCACACTGGGACAGGAACGCGAACTCTAGAGCCTGCGCCGCTGGCCGCCAATGCGCGGCTTCGCTCGTCGCGCGGTGCATAGGCGGGCTGTCCTGGCGGTCCGCTGCGGCTGCCGCCCAGGCGGCGGTGCGCGCGACGACGCGCTTGCTGCCGGCCGCTTTGGCTTCATAAAGCGCTTGGCCCGCTCTTCGACGCGGTCAAGCCAATTCCAGCCAGTAGATGCCATTGCGGTGACGCCGAAGCTCGCAGTCGCGTTCAGTGCGGCGCCGGTGTCAGAGCGTCAAAGGCGAGACGAGGAGGGCGTTGCGCGGGCGCTCGGCGATCAGGCCCGGCTTGCTGTCGGGTCGACATGAGCGTTACCGGCAAGAGATCGACGCTCGCCGGCCATGTGCGGAAGCGCACCGGCGTCGCGGATCTGCACAGACAATGCACCTGGTCGTGCGGGAGGCACTGCTGCGTGCGGCATCTCGCAAGACGTGCAATGCTTTTCCTTTAGAATCCGCTTCAGCCAGACTGTTCCAGCGCAATATGGTTTCGATCCCGGCTATGCCAGCCAAGGCTTGCTCTCGTCGAGGGGCCGCGCTCGTTGCATCCGGCCAGCGCATTTTTTGCTAGAGCATTTTCGAGCGAAGTGGATACCGGTTCGCGTGAAGAAAATACGATAAAACAAGAGCTTGGAGCATTTTCGATTCGAAGAATCGCGGAAATACGCTAGGCAATGCGAATGGAAATCCTGACCGATCGGCTCTCGCTGCGCCCTACGAAGCTCTCCGACGTCCCGGCGCTCTTCGCTGTTCTCGGCGATGCACAGGCGATGCGGCACACGGCTCATTTCGAGACGTTGCGCGCCTGCCGCCGCCACGTCGCCGGGCATGAATGGCAGCGCCGCCGGCTAGGCTATGCGCCTTGGACGATTAGAAGCCTTGCGGACGGAACGATACTGGGTTGGGGAGGTCTTTTCGAAGATCCATTCGATCCGGGCTGGGGCGTCGAGCTCGGTTACTGGTTCGCGCCCTCGGCCTGGGGCAGGGGCTATGCGAGCGAGCTGGCAGCGGCGAGCGTCGCCGAAGCGAACGACCGGCTGCGTCTACCAGAGTTGAGGGCCTTCGCCCGCCCCGAGAACCTTGGCTCTTGCCGTGTTCTCGAGAAGGCCGGCTTCATCCGCCAGCGCTATGTGCCGGAGTTGGAGCGTCACCTCTATCGGCGCGCGCTTGCCAGACAAGTCTGAGCAATTCCCGTCATTGCGAGGAACACGGCGGCGAAGCAATCCAGCAGCGGCAGCGCCTTACGTCCTCCTGGATTGCTTCGCTTACGCTCGCAATGACAGCGTTGGGCCGTTCAGCTCGCCAGCACTCGCTGCGGTGGGAAGGTGACCTCGACCAGCGTGCCTTCCTTCTTGACGCTGGTGATGGAGAGCGCCGCCCGGTTGGCTTCGACCAGCGCCTTGGTCAGCGGCAGGCCCAGGCCGGTGCCGCCGGACCGGCGCGTCGTCGGCACCTGCCGGAACGGCTCCAGCGCCAGCTTGATCTCGTCGTCGTCCATGCCGATGCCGGTGTCGCGGACCCGCAGGATCGCCTCGCCCTGGTCGCCGAGCGCCGTCGAGACGATCACCTGTCCGCCGGCATCGGTGAACTTCACCGCATTGGAGAGCAGGTTGATCACGATCTGGCGCAGCGAACGCTCATCGGCGACGACCGGCGGCAGCTTCGGCGCGAGCCCCGAGCGCAGCACGACGCGGCCGCGCTGCGCTTCCGGCTGCAACAGGTTCACGGCTGAGAGCGCGATGTCGTTGAGGTTGACGCTGCCGAAGTCGAGGTCGAGCTTGCCGGCCTCGATCTTGGCGAGGTCGAGCAGGTCGTTGACCAGGCTGATGACGTAGCCGCCGGACTGATGGATGTCGCGCAGATATTCCTTGTAGCGCTCGTTCTCGATCGGGCCGAAGCGCTCTTCGGCCATCACCTCGGCGAAACCGATGATAGCGTTGAGCGGCGTCCTGATCTCGTGGCTGATCTTGGCGAGCACGTCGGATTTCTGCGCGCTCGCCTTCTCCGCCGCCTTGCGCGCCTCGACCAGCTCGCCCTCGGTCTTCTTCCAGGCGGTGATGTCGCGCAGGACCGCGCAGAACTTGCTGTCCGGCCCCTCGGCGATGCGGCCCATGGTCATGAACAGCGGGATGCGCCCGCCCTGGCGCACGCGGCCGACGACCTCACGCCCGTCGTTCATCAGCGAGGCGACGCCGCCGCCGATCAGCCCATCCAAATAGTCGAGCGCCGGCGAATGGCTTTCCGGCGCGAAGAGCAGGGTGAAGAGCTCGCCGGCGACCTCGCGCTGGTCGTAGCCGAACAGCGCCTCGGCGCTCTTGTTGAGCGCGAGGATGCGCCCGCGCCCGTCCACGGTGACGACGCCGTCGGTGGCGGTGTCGAGCATGGCGGCGAGCTCGGAAACGCGCGATTCGTTCGCCTGCCCCTCCAGCCGCAGCTGCTCGACGCGGGCGGCAGCCTCTTCCTCTTCCGCCGCGAATTCGGCCGCGAGCTCCTGCTCCTCGGCTTCTTCGGGCGTCAGCATCTTGAGATCGCCGCCCGGCACGGTGTTGCGGAAGGCCATCAGCGTCGCGGGCTCGCCCTGCCAGCTCACGCTGGAGAGCCGGCCATCGACGCTGATCAGCCCGCCCTTGCGGTCGACCAGGATCATCGCGCCACCGGCGCTGCGGCTTGCGCCTTTGATCAGTCGGCTGATGCCGCCGGCCGAGGTCAGGTCGTCGAGGTCGGCATAGTCGAGCAGGTCGAGCAAGGTGCGGTTGGCGTAGAGCGCGGTTTCGTCGCGGTTGACCAGCACCGCGATCGGTAGCCGGTCGAGAATCTCGGCATGGGCGTTGGCGACGCGTAGGCGCGGTTCAGGCGCTGTGGGTCGCGGCGGAGCAGCGACGACGGGCTCCTCCTTCTCGGCACCGGCTTCCTTGTCGCGGACGCGCAGCGGCGCGGCGGCCGGCAGGCGCGGCTCGCCGGGTTCGTCCGCCTCGCCGGCGATGCGGGCGCCGAGCGCCTTGGCGATCTCGCGGAAGGCGCTGCGTTCGGCCGAGGACAGCAAGGTCTTGGACGGCTCCAGCACCGGGCGCACCGCGGCCAGATGGCCGTTGCGTAACGGCACGACATTGGCCGGCGGCCCTGCGGGAGGCGGTTGTGGTGGCTCGCTGGCCTCCGGTGCATCGCCCCCGTTTTCGGCTTGTGTCGTCGCGGACTCGGCATCGGAAGCCGCGGGCTCGGGATCAGCCGCTCGAGCTTCTATCGGCTGAGGAGGCTCTGGGGCATCCGCCCCAGCCTCGTGCTCATCGCTTTCGGCCTCGGCTTGGGCGAGGGGCGCGGCTTCGACAATGCTGTCCGGAGCGCGCTCGGGCGCCGGCTCTTCCGTGGCAATGGCTTCTGGGGGCTCGATCTCGGGAGCCTCGACCGCTGGAGCGGTCGAAACAATATCCTCCTGCGTGGCCTCCCGTTCTGGAAAGTCTTCGTTCTCGGGCGAGCGCACGAGGCCGAAGCCGCGGAAGCCGGCGGGATTGCGCTCGCCATCGAACAGCGGAAAGCCCGAAAGTTCGACGCGGGCGCCTTCACCGGGGCGGACCCGCCACAGCACGGCGCAGTTGCTCCAGGTCGAAGATGTCGCGAGGCGCGTCGCCAGGTCGCCGTCGAGATCGATGACGTCGCTCGCCAGCAGGGCGAACCAGCTGCGTCCTTGCGTTGCGTTCGCCGCGGTTTCGCCGACCAGCGCGGCAAAGTCCTGCGACAGGCTGACCAGCGTCCCATCCAGATCGCTTTCCCAGAGGAAGCGCAGGTTGGGGCGGCGTAGCTGCCCGGGTGATTCGGTCTCCGGTTTCGCTTCCGTTGCGGCCGGTGCCACTACACTTGGAGGGACATCGGCTCGCGCGACAGGCGTGCGCGTCTCTTCCTTCGGCACGGTGATGCCAAGGCGCCGCAGCTCCGAAGCGGTGACACCGACGGCCAGCGCCGGGCCGGCCTCGGTTTCGATGCGCTTGCAGCCGCAGGTCACCAGCCCGGCCAGGGATGCGCCGAGCCGCAATCGTTCGAGCCTGAGCGCGGTGGGCGAGGCGAGTCCGGCCGCGAGCAGCCGCAGGCGTTCGCGCGTCGCCGCGGGCAGCTTCGCCGCGCCGCCGAAGGCGTCGAGCAAGGCCCGGCCGCCGGCGTTGGCGAACGCTGGCGCATCGCCGCCGGCGGGCCAGAGCAGCAGCGCGCCTTCGCCGGCGAAGCCCGCGAGTGCAGGATCCTGCGCCAGCGCGCCGGCAAGGCCGTCCCAAACCTGTCCGGATTCGCTCATCCCGCTCCGCTCATCTGCTGGCGACTCCAGCCCGCGCGAATATGCCTAACAAATCTTTAATAACCGCGCGAGGAGCGTGAATCCATGTGGGAACCCGGCCTCTCCCCTGACGTTTCCAAACAGCGTTAATATAGCCGACGCCCTCCTTCGCCGGAGCGGCGTTGTCATTGCACTGCAATAATGATATTGCAGTGCACAATTGCGGCGTGACGTCGGAGACGGCGACGAGCGCGCTGGGCCCGGTCGCAGGAGGACCACCATGGACGGCAAGCTTCCCTACGAAGTTCCCACCGAAATGCGCGAATTCGCCGAGAAGAGCGTTGATCAGGCCCGCAAGGCTTTCGACGGTTTCATCGGTGCCGCCCAGAAGGCTGTCGACAGCGCCCACGGCTCGGCCGAATCGGCCCGCGTCAACGTTCAGGACATGACCAAGAAGGCGATGTCCTACGCCGAGAACAACATCGCCGCCGCGTTCGATCTCGCCGACAAGCTGGTCAAGTCCAAGGACATGAACGAGGTGCTCCAGCACCAGTCCGAGTTCCTCAAGGCCCAGATGGCCGCGCTGCAGGCGCAGCTCAAGGATGTCGGCACCAGCGTGCAGGACGCCGCCAAGAAGGCCGCCGAGACCGCCGCCAAGGCGACCAAGCTGAAGTGAGGCCTTGAGCGCCCCGGGCGCCGAGCGGGCTTTCACGACTAAGAGGCCGGGCCGCGCCATGGCTCCGTGACGGGTGAAAACGCCCCCTCGGAACCTGCTCGCGCCCGGTTTCGTCGATCGCGCAGGTTCGCCTGCCGGAACCGTGAAGGAGAGATCCGATGGCTAAGCAGACTATCCCCGGCAAGGCGCCGATCAGCCTCGCGCCGGTCAAGGCGCTGAGCGAGCCGCAGCCGGCCGCAGGCGCCGCGCCCGCCAAAGCTCCCGAGGCCAAGCCCGTGGACGCCAAGCCCGTAGACGCCAAGCCCGTCGCTCAAGTGAAGCCCGTTGACGCCCAGATCGCTGCTGCTCCGGTCGCCAAGGTCGAGGCCAAGCCCGCTGCCGCCGTGGTTGCCCCCAAGCCTGCCGTTTCCGTGCCGTCGGCCGCCAAGCAGGCTGTCGCTCAGCCGGTGGTGGTGAAGCCTGCCATCGTCACCGCGCCTGCAGCGAAGCCCGCCGCTAAGATCGCTGTCGAACCGGCCAAGCGGGTCGCTGCGCAGAAGACGAAGATCGCCAAGCCGGCCGCCAAGGTCGCAGCTCCGGCCGCGAAGATCGAAACCCCCAAGGCCGCCGCCGCGAAGCCCGCTGCCGCGCGGGTCGAGGCCAAGATTGCCGCCGCAAAGGTCGAGCCGGCTGCCGCCGCCAAGGCGAAGCCTGCTCCCGCTCCAGTCAAGCTCGCCGAGGCTCCCAAGCCGGTCGTGACGCCTGTTGTTGCTGTGCCGTTTGCCGCCAAGCCTGTCGCGGCGCCGAAGCCGTTTGCCGTCCCCAGCTTCTCGGCGGCTTGGCTCGAGCCGACCCTGGCACTGACGCGTGCCTTTGGCGCCGTCCAGGCCAAGGTGCTCGACCATGCCTGCGCCGAGCTGAAGGCGACGCTCGGCGAGGTCGAGACGCTGGCGCGCACGCAGAGCGCCGCCGACGCCGTCGCGCTCCAGGCCAAGGCTTTCCGTCGCAGCTACGAATCCTTCGCCGCCCATCTCGGCGATCTCGCCGCGACGGCCCGCCAGGAGATGCCGCGCCGCTGATTTTGCGAGCCGGCGCGGTTTTCTACGCGCCGGCCCGTATTTGCCGTTGCATTCGGCGGGGCGTGGCACTAGGTTCCGCGCCGTCGCGGGACCGGTACCAAGGTCGCGACATCGGCGCGAGCCGTGCAGCCATAGCTCAGTTGGTTAGAGCGCTAGATTGTGGATCTAGAGGTCCCCCGTTCAAGCCGGGGTGGCTGTACCATCGCGATATAACCGGATTGTCGTTCTGAATCGGACCGGCGTCGTTCCGACCCGGTCGCGTCCGAGGGTGGCCGGCCGGCCGCTCGATTGCCATGGCCTCGCTCATGGCTTCCGCCATCCTCCACGAAATATGCGGCGTCGGCCCGGGCAGCTGGGATTGGCTCCATCAATCCCGAGTACAACCTATAGTAGATTGTTGTACTTGATAATATCCAGAGAAACGCAAAAGCTCTGGGCGCGAGCCTCGGCCCCGTTCCGCGTAATGCTTTGCTAACGATCTTCATTAAACGTGATTGACGTTGCGGCATTAACTTCGCGGTCCAGGGGCGGCCTAAATGAATCTTTTCAAGAATAGCGGGGCACAAGCAATCGCCGAGGCAGCGTCGATTCGACGTTGGCAGGCCGTCATCGAATTTGATCTCGACGGCAAGATCATCGAGGCAAACGATCTGTTCCTGCAGGCCGTCGGCTACCACCGCTCCGAGGTCATCGGGCAGCATCATTCCATGTTCGTGCCGCCCGAGGAGAGGGCCACGGAAGCCTATCGCAGCTTCTGGCAGGACCTCAGCGTGGGCAAGGCGTTCCAGGCGCAGTTCGCGCGCGTCGCCAAGAGCGGCAAGCGGGTCTGGCTCCAGGCGACTTACACGCCGATCTGCGGAACCGACGGCAAGCGGCCGTTCAAGGTGATCAAGTACGCCAACGACATCACTGACATCAAGGAAGCGGTGTCGAATGCCGAAGGTCAGCTCGCGGCGATCAGGAAGGCGCAGGCGGTGATCGAGTTCGATCTGACGGGCAAGGTTCTCGACGCCAACGAGAATTTCCTGAGGGCGCTGGGCTATACGATCGGTGAAGTCAAGGGACAGCACCATTCGATGTTCGTGCAGCCGTTCGAGCGCGACACCGAGGCTTACGTCCGGTTCTGGCAAAAGCTCGCATGCGGCGAATACGACGAGAACCAGTATCTGCGGATCGGCAAGGGCGGCCGCAAGGTCTGGATTCAGGCGAGCTACAACCCGATCCTCGATTCGCTGGGTAAGCCCTACAAGGTCGTCAAATACGCCACTGATATCACGGCCAGCAAGCTCGCCACCGCGGCGCTCGAGACAGCGGTGGAGCAGACGCGCTCCGTCATCGTGGCCACGCAGGCGAAGGATTTGACGCAGCGCGTGCCGCGGGACGGCAAGTCCGGAGAGATCGGGGAACTGTGCAACGGCATCAACGAGCTGCTGGATACGTTCTCGAACGTGATTCAGACGGTTACCGGAATTTCCGAGCGCATCTCTGCCGGATCGCGTCGAATTGGCTCGGACAGCAAAGATCTTGCTCAGCGCACGGAAGAGCAGGCCGCGTCCCTCGAAGAGACTGCCGCCACCACGGAGGAACTCGCCGCTTCCGTGAAGCAGAGCTTCGAGCGCGCCCGCGAAGCGGCTGAGCTCGGCACTGCGGCCAATGGCGTCGCCAACCGGGGCGGAGCCATCGTGAGTGATGCGGTCATCGCGATGGAGCGGATTGAGAAGGCTTCCGACGATATCGGCAAGATCATTCGCGTCATCGACGACATCGCTTTCCAGACCAATCTGCTCGCCTTGAACGCCGCGGTCGAGGCGGCGAGGGCAGGTGATGCCGGCAAGGGCTTCGCAGTCGTCGCATCGGAGGTGCGTACGCTGGCCCAACGCTCCAGCGAAGCGGCCAACGACATCAAGAAGCTGATCACCAACTCCACTGCCGAGGTCGCAGGCGGCGTCAGGCTCGTCCAGCAGGCGGGATCGGCGCTGGGCGAGATCGTCACCTCTTCGACCAGCGTCTCTGCCGCGTTGGACGAGATCAAGAGTGCCTCGCGCGAGCAGGCGAACGGGATCGAGGAAGTGGCGAAGGTTGTCGCCCATATGGACGAGATGACCCAGCGCAATTCGTCGATGGCCGATCAGAGCGCGAGCGTCGCCGCCGAGCTGCAATTGGCAACCGACTCGCTGCAGGGGCTCGTCGGCGGCTTCCGCGTCCCGGGCGCAGCGACGAAAGGCGATCGCACGGTCGAAGGCGTGGCTCAGTTGCGGCAAGCAGCCGCCCAAATGGCGCGCCCGGCCTCAGCCCCGGTGTCCCGTCAGGCAGGTTCAAGTCAACGCCGGGTCGCCAATGGCTCTGCGGCGGGCTGGGAAGAGTTCTAAGCCGGCGACTGCACGCGCCGGCAGATTGGGCGAGCGCAACCGACTTCTGACTGTGTCGGGCTCCCAGGGCGCGCTGGCGACAGCGCGCCCTGGTCCGGTCGTGCCGCCTCCGGGCATTTGCACATGCTGCCCCGCAGCCTCTAGCTTGCGGCCGGATCGCGCGGCGACGAGTCGCGTGCCTAGGGAGCCCGCCATGCCCAGCAAGATCGATCTCCTCAATCCCGCCTCGCTCTCGCCGCCGACCGGCTATTCGCATGTCGCGATCGTCAAGGCGGAGCGGCAGATTCATGTTTCCGGCCAAGTCGCTTATGACGCGATGGGCAAGGTGGTCGGGGAGGGCGACATCGCCGCCCAGGCCGAGCAGGTCTACGCCAATCTCGCCGCGGCATTGGCCGCTGCCGGGACCGACTTTACCAAGGTGTTCAAGCTGGTGACTTATGTCGTCGACCTCTCGACCGAGAAGGCGGTCGCCGTGCGCAAGGTGCGGATGAAGTATCTCGGCGACGGCCCCTTTCCGGCAAGCACAATGGTTGGCGTCACAGCGCTCGTCGATCCGCGCTTGCTGATCGAGATCGAGGCGATCGCGGCGCTCGATTGACGTATCGCGACCTGTCCTATTCCCCACAGGGGCGGGCTCCGCACCTTACCGCTGGGACTTGCGGCAGGCTGCGCCACTCGCCATATCCCACTCACGCGGTTGGGTTCGCCTTTCGCGTGCGGGGTGCTGCGCAAGCGGGCTCCGATAGTTCCAGAGGCGCCTTTTCAAGGGCTTCGTGATGACGCGTCCGCCTAGCCTGTCGCATCCCTTCCTGCTCGGCTTCGACGATATCGAGCGGGCGCTCGACCGTGTCGCCAAAGGCGCCGGCGATGGTTATCCGCCCTATAATATCGAGCGCATGCCGCGCACGGAGGAAGAGCCTGACAAGCTCAGGATCACGCTTGCGGTGGCCGGGTTCTCGCGCGACCAGCTCGAGATCACGCTGGAAGAGAACCAGCTCACCATCCGCGGCCGGCAGATCGACGACAAGACGCGCCATTTCCTGCATCGCGGCATCGCCGCGCGGCAGTTCCAGCGCTCCTTCCTGCTCGCCGACGGCATGCAGGTCCTGGGCGCTGATCTCTCGAACGGGCTGCTTGCGATTGATTTGGCCCGTCCGGAACCGGAACGGCTCGTCCGGCGTATCGATATCATGAGCCGCGACTAGCCCCCTAAGAGCTACAGAAGGTCTTTACGAAGGGCATGCGGTTTGCCTTCCGTTCATGATCAGGAGTCACAATCAAACCGCCTCGCACTGCTCTGAAGGAGGGCGCGATGACTGAGACAAGAACCTCTCCCCTGACCACGGCCGAATTTGCCGCCCTCGGCAACGGCCAGGTCGCCTATCTCAAGCCGATCATGTCGGATGAGCTGGCCCGCATCTTTCCGCAGGCGCCCGAGATCGAGCCCGGCCTGCAGCTCTTCGCGCTGCTCGCAGCCGACGGCGCGCCGATCCTGGTGACCGATTCCCGCGAGGCCGCGACGGCCAACGCCTGGGAGCACGATCTCCGGATGGTCAGCCTGCACTGACGCGAGCTGTCTATGCCGTCGTGGGCGCGATGCCCTCGACGGCGGCAACGAGGCGCGCGATGTCCTCCGGCGTCGACAGGCGATGGTCGCCGTCCTTGATCAGGGTCAGCACGACCGGATCGTGCGGCAGATGCTCGACCAGCTTCAGCGCCTGGCCATAGGGCACGTCGGGATCCTTCATTCCCTGCAGGATATGGACGGGGCAGCCGGTTTCGATCGGATGCCCGAGCATGAGATGGCGTCTGCCGTCCTCGATCAGCGCCCGCGTGATCGGCATCGGCTCCGGCGAGTATTCCGACGGCCGCTGCCAGACGCCCTCCCGGGTGATCGTCTCGCGGATCGCTTCCGGCATCTGCGCCCACATCAGTTCTTCGGTGAAATCGACGGCCGGCGCGATCAGCACGAGGCCGGCCGGCTGCAAGTGTGGCGCCGTCTTGCGCAGCTTAAGCGTCGTCAGCAGCGCGACCCAGCCGCCCATGGACGAGCCGACCAGGACGGCAGGACCTTGCGTATGGGCGGCGAGGACAGCCTGGGCATCCTCGATCCACTGCGACATCGTCCACTGCGCGAACTCACCGCTCGATTCGCCATGGCCGGCATAGTCGAAGCGGATCAAGGCGCGCCCGGTGCGCTCGGCCCAGGCGGCCAGCGCCTCGGCCTTGGTCGCGCGCATGTCCGAGCGCAGGCCGCCGAGCCAGACCACCGGCGGGCCCTTGCCGGCCTGCGCCAGCACCGCGACATCGCGGCGTTCGCTACCGGTGCCGACGCTCAGAAATTGCGGCTGCGGCCTCATCACCCTATTCTCTCCTGTGGTGAACCGGGCGAAAGCAGGGATCGCGTGCTGCAATCCCGCCCGATTTAGTGATCATCACGAACCCGATAGCATCGGCGAGTCGCCAAGCAGAAGGCCCTTTCGAGCAGTGAACACCTCCCTGCGTTCCGGCGCGCAACTCTCCCTGCCGTCGACCGAGACGCATCCGCTGGCTGGGCGCACCGTGCTGCAGATCATCCCGGAGCTCGAGGCCGGTGGCGCGGAACGCACTGCGGTCGACATCGCCGCCGGGCTGACCGAGGTCGGCGCGCGGGCGCTGGTCGCGACCGAGGGCGGGCGGCTCGTCGCCGAGCTGCAGGCCAAGGGCGGCATCTGGCTGCCGTTCCCGGCCGCGGCCAAAAACCCGGTCTCGATGCTGCTCAACGTGCGCACCTTCGCGCTGCTCTGTAAGCGCGAGCGGGTCGATCTCGTGCATGCCCGCTCGCGGGCGCCGGCCTGGGTCGCGCTGGCGGCGACGCGGGCTCTGAAGCTGCCTTTCGTGACAACCTATCACGGCTCCTACAACGCCCGCTCGACGGTGAAGAACCTGTACAATTCGGTGATGGCGCGCAGCGACGTCGTCATCGCCAATTCCGGCTACACCGCCGACCTGATTCGGGCCCGCCATCCCTTCGCCCGCGACCGCATCCGCGTCGTCCACCGCGGCACCGACTTCTCGGCCTTCGCACCGTCGGCGGTCAGTCCGGAGCGGATCAGCGCCCTGCGCAGCGCCTGGGGCGTCGAGCCGCATCAGCGCATCGTGCTGCTGCCTGGCCGACTCACCGGCTGGAAGGGGCAGAAGGTGCTGATCGAAGCGGCGCGCCAGCTCCGCGACGCAGGCGACAGCGAGACCGCCTTCATTCTCGCCGGCGATGCGCAGGGGCGCGACGGCTATGTGCGCGAGCTCGACGATGCCATCGCCAAGGGCAAGCTCGAAGGCCGGGTCCGCCGCGTCGGCCATTGCTCGGACATGCCGGCCGCCTTTCTGGCGGCTGCGGTCGTCGCAGTGCCCTCGACCGAGCCGGAGGCCTTCGGCCGTGTCGCCGTCGAGGCTCAGGCCATGGGCACGCCGGTCGTCGTGTCCAACCTCGGCGCCGTACCGGAAACGGTGCTGGCACCGCCCCAGGTCGCGCCGCAGGAACGCTCCGGCTGGCACGTGCCGCCCGACGATGCGGCGGCGCTTGCCGAGGCCCTGCGCGAGGCGCTCGCGCTGCGGCCCTCCGCCCGCGACGCGCTGGCGCGACGGGCCCGCCTGCATGTCGAGCGCCATTTCTCGCTGGCCTCGATGGTCAACGACACACTCGATGTCTATTGCGCCCTGCTGGGGCGCTGAAATCGTCTGATCCATTGACAACGCTTCACGTTGTGCAATGTGTCTCACCAACGGCGCGATGCGCGCCATTCACAGGAGAATAAAGCCATTCGTCGTCCCTTCCGTGCCGCACCAGCCCCCGTCAAGGACGGTCCTCGCGCCAACCGTGACATTCGTGGCGTCCGCGACGTCCAGCTCATCGACGATACCGGCGCCAACCGTGGCGTGGTGTCGTTCTTCGAGGCGCTCAAGATTGCCGAGGATGCCGGACTCGACCTGGTCGAGATCGCCCCCAATTCTGTGCCGCCTGTCTGCAAAATTCTCGATTATGGCCGCTTCCGCTTTCTCGAGCAGAAGAAGGCGTCGGAGGCGCGCAAGAAGCAGCGCACCATCGAGATCAAGGAAATCA
Organism: Allobosea eneae; assembly: GCF_042657265.1. NCBI lineage: Bacteria > Pseudomonadati > Pseudomonadota > Alphaproteobacteria > Hyphomicrobiales > Alloboseaceae > Allobosea > Allobosea eneae. The sequence goes on along the minus strand of NZ_JBHSLW010000008.1, from coordinate 62,593 downwards.
AGCTTCGTCCCGGCATCGACAAGCACGACTACGACGTGAAGATGAAGGCGATGCACGGCTTCTTCGAGGAAGGCGACAAGGTGAAGGTCACCCTGCGCTTCCGCGGCCGCGAGATGGCGCACCAGGACCTCGGCGTGAAGGTGCTGGAGCGCGTCAAGGCCGATACGGTCGACGTCGCCAAGGTCGAGAGCGACTGGCAGCTCGAAGGCCGCCAGATGGTCATGGTGCTCGCGCCGAGGTAAGGCGAGGATGGCATGAAGACGTGAAAAAGGGCGCACTGCCGGTGCGCCCTTTTTCGTTCAGCCCAGCAGGCGCTTCAACTTGCGGACCGCGCTGTCCGGCGTTGTCAGCACCGGCTTACCCGTCGCGTCCGCGACCGCTGGGGCCGCCCGCGCCAGACTGAACTGCGCCAGCGCGATCGCGTCGCAATCGGCCAGATTGCGTGCCGCCGACGCCGCCAGCCGGTCGTGCTCGGCTCCGTCGCCGCGGTCGAGCGCGGCGAGGGCGCCTTTCGCCAGCTGCGGCGTGACCGTCAGCGACGCCGGGAACTCCGGCGGCATCGATTGCAGCGTCGGTCCGAAGCTGGCGAGCAGGCCGATCCGGCCGCCGATCGCCATGGCTTCCTCGATCATCGCCTCGTTCGGTTTCAGCACCGGGAGGGGGGAAAGCGCGCGCTGCACCGCCTCGATGCAGGGGCCGAAGGCCGAGCAGGTGAAGAGGATGCCGTCGGCGCCGGTGGCCCGCGCATAGCTGGCGAGGCTGAGGAAGCGCCCGGTCATCGCCTCGGTGATCCGCCCGTCGCGGGAAAGATCGGCCGAGAGGCTGTCGTCGAGCAGGTTCATCAGCGTGGCCTCGGGCCACAGCCGCGCGAACGCCGCCTCGATTGGAGGCGGCGAATGGCGCAGCGCATGGATCAGCGCGATCCGCATCAGCGAATGGGATGCGGGTATTGCAGCCCGCCCTTGGAGGCGAGGTCGTTCAGCCCCCGCTTCAACTGCAGCTTCGATCCCCCACCGACATTGCGCTCGAAGCTCTCGCCGTAATTGCCGATGTGCTTGATGATACGGTAGGCCCAGTCATTGCTCAGGCCGAGGCCTTCGCCGAACTTGCCCTCGACGCCGAGCAGGCGCTTGACCTCGGGATTGCCCGATTTCAGCTGCTCGTCGACATTGGCCTTGGTCACGCCGAGCTCCTCGGCGTTGAGCATGGCGTAATGCACCCATTTCACCAGCGCGACCCAGCTCTCGTCGCCGCGCTTCACCGCCGGGCCGAGCGGCTCGCGCGAGATCAACGTCGGCAGGATGACGAAATCGTCGGGCTTGGAGAATTTCAGGCGTTCGGCGGCGAGGCCCGAGCTGTCGGTGGTGAACGCGTCGCAGCGCCCGGCCTCCAGTGCCTTCACGCCCTCCTCGTTGGTGGCGAAGCCGATGATCTCGTATTTCAGCTTGTTGGCGCGGAAGAAGTCGGCGAGGTTGAGCTCGGTCGTCGTGCCCTGCGTCACGCAGATCGAGGCGCCGTCGAGCCCCTTCGCCTCGGTCACTCCCAGCGATTTGCGCACCATGAATCCCTGGCCGTCGAAATAGTTGATGATCGGCCAGGACATGCCGGCCGAGGTGTCGCGCGACATCGTATAGGTCGCGTTGCGGGCGAGCATGTCGACCTCGCCGGACTGGACCACGACGAAGCGCATCTGCGGCGTCGTCGGCACGAACTTGACCTTGTTCGGGTCGTTGAAGATCGCGGCAGCGACGGCGCGGCAGAGATCGATGTCGAGCCCGTCCCAGCGCCCGTCCGGCCCCTGGATGCCAAAGCCGGGCAGGGCGATATGGTTGCCGCAGATCAGTTCGCCGCGGGCCTTGACCCGGTCGAGCGTGCTCGTCTGGGCGGCAGCAGCGCCGGCGAAGGCGAGCGCAGCGAGCCCGGCAAAAGCCAAATGTTTCAGTCGTTTCATGATCGTTCCCCTGTTGTGGAAGCACCGGGCTCTTGTCGGCCCGGATCCTGGTTGAGTCTCAGGCCGGGCGGGCCGACGCCAAACTCGCATCGAGCGCGTCGCCCAGCCGCTCGACGATGGTGTCGACGGTCGCGGCATCGATGATGAAGGGCGGCGCCAGCAGGACATGGTCGCCGGCGGTGCCGTCGGCGGTGCCGCCCATCGGGTAGATCAGGAGGCCGCGCTCCTGCGCCGCCTGCTTGATCCTGGCGTTGAGCCTGAGCGCCGGGTCGAAGGGCGTCTTGGTCGAGCGGTCGGCCACGATCTCGACGCCCCAGAAATGGCCGCGCCCGCGGATGTCGCCGACATGGTGGTGATTGCCGAAGCGCTCGCGCAGCCGCTGCTCCAACCGCGCTCCTTGCCTGCGGACATTGGCGAGCAGGTCGTCACGCTCGATCACCTGCTGCACCGCGAGCGCGGTGGCGCAGGCGAGGGGATGGCCGACATAGGTCTGGCTGTGCGGGAAGACGCCCGAGCCCTGACGGACTGCCTCGACGACCCGCTTCGAAGCCAGCATCGCGCCGATCGGCGCATAGCCGCCGCCGAGCCCCTTGGCGATCGCCATCAGATCGGGCGCGATGCCCTCCTGCTCGCAGGCATGCAGCGTGCCGGTGCGGCCCATGCCACTCATCACCTCGTCGAGGATCAGGAGCACGCAATGCCGGTCGCAGATCTCGCGGATGCGCTTGAAATAGCCGAGCGCGGCCGGTACCGCGCCGAGCGTCGCGCCAACCACGGTCTCCGCAACGAAGGCGCAGACCGTCTCCGGCCCAAGCTCCAGGATCTTGGCTTCGAGCTCGTCGGCGACGCGAAGCCCGTATTCCTCGCTGGTCTCGTCGGCTCGGCGGCCACGGTATTCGTAGCAGGGCGAGATGTGATGGCCCTGCATCAGCATCTGCTCGAACGGCGCACGGTCCTTCATCCGCCCGCCGACCGAGAGCGCCCCCAGCGTGATGCCGTGATAGCTCTGCCGGCGCGAGATGAAGTTGACGCGCCGCGTCTCACCCTTCTCGACGAAATAATGCCGGGCCAGCTTCAGGCAGGCCTCGATCGCCTCAGAGCCCGAGCTGCAGAAGTAGACACTTTCCATCCCAGCGGGCGCCCGCGCGATCAGATGGTCGGCGAGCTCCTCGGCTGCGTCGGTGGTGAAGAAGCTGGTATGGGCGTAGGCGAGCTTGTCGATCTGCGCATGCATCGCCGCCAGCACGTCGGGATGGCCATGGCCGAGGCAGGAGACGGCGGCGCCGCCCGAAGCATCGATATGCTCGCGCCCGTCGCGGTCGCGCAGCACCATGCCCTCGCCGCCGGCCGCGGTCGGATAGGTCTTGCTCAGCATGCGATGCAGGATGTGGCTCATCGATGGCCTCGCCTGGTGGATCGGGGAGTGAGGAAGGTGCCGGCCGCGTCGAGTGCAGCCTCGTGGCGGGCGATCGCGTCGAGCGCGGCCTTGCCCTTGCGCGCCGTCATCAGCGCCGCCAGGCATTCGACCGCGGCGAAGGCCGGTGTCATCGTGTGGAAAAAGGAAGGCGTCTCGGTCCTGACCAGCAGCGCCACGTCGGCAATGGCGGCGAGCGGCGAAAGCGCACTGTCGGTCAGCGCGACGACTTTTGCGCCGCGCTCCAGCGCCATCTCGGCCGCTTGCACGGTCTGGCGGGTATAAGGCGCGACCGAGACGGCGAAGAGCGCATCGCCCGGGCCGATCCGGCGCAGCGCATCGATGCCGCGCCCGCCCGCGCCGTCGGCCAGCACGGAGCTCGCTCCGATCAGATCGCGGATGTAGTCGAGCATGAAGGCGGCCGGAAAGGTCGAGCGCAGGCCGAAGCAGAACACCGTCTGCGCCTCGCTCAGCAAGTCGGCGGCCTGCTCGAAGCGGGCGAGTGCCTGTGGCTCGCGCAGCGCTTTCAGATGCTCGGCCAGCGCCGCGAACATGTCCTGCGCGATCGCGCTCGGGCCTTCCTCGCCATGGCGCTGCATCAATTCGCCGGCCCGGCCGGCAAAGCCCTCCGGACGCCGCCGGAGCGCCGCCGCATGGACGGCGCGGAGCTCGTCATAGCCCTTGAGGCCGAAGCGCTGCGCCAGTCGGGTGAGGGTGGCCGGTGACAGGCCGGCGCGCTTGGCCTGCTCGCGTGTCGTCAGCAGCGCGACATCGGCTGGATGGTCGAGCACCCAGCGCGCCGCCGCCTGCAATTGCTGCGGCAAGTGCTCGAAGCTCTCGGTGAGGCTCGCCGTCAGGCCGGGCTTGTCCATGCGCCGGACCTTAGCAGGGCAAATCGGAATGTGAAACAGAATCTCTGATTTTGATAATATGAAACATTTGTTTTATGCATGAGAAGCGCGGGGCCACTTTGCCGCCTACAGCCCTCATCCTGAGGAGGCCGCGTTAGCGGCCGTCTCGAAGGATGCTTCAGGAGGCTCCTGAGCTATCTGGAGCATCCTTCGAGACGCGATCTGCGATCGCTTCTCAGGATGAGGGTTGTGGAAAAGGGGGGCGGTCGCTCAGCTCCGAACCAGGAGCCCGTCGAGCATCAGGTTGAAGGCCTCGATCGCCTTGCGCGAGGTCGCTTCCGGCTCAGGCGCGTTCGCGATCCACTGCGCGGCATACTGCGTCGCACCGGCGATCAGGCGGGCTCCGGCCTCGGGATCGATCGGGGCGATGACGCCGCTCTCGGCCAGCTTGGTCAGGCTCTCCGTCATCGAGCGGATGCATTCGCTCAGCGTCGGCCAATCCCAGGGATCGCCGAGGACGGCAGGTCCGTCGCGCAGCATGATGCGCTGGATCTCGGGATCGAGCGCCAGCTCGATATAGGCGGTGCATTCGTCGCGGAAGCCGGTCCAGGGATCGGACGCCTTCGCCGTCACAGCCCGCATATGGGCATTCATCTCGCCATCGATCTGCGCGATCACGGCGACCAGTAGGCCCTTCTTGTCACCGAAATGATGGTAGAGTGCCCCGCGCGTCAGCCCGGCCGAGGCGGTGAGATCATCCATCGAGGTTTCGGCATAGCCGATAGTCCCGAACGCCGTTCGCGCCGCGGCTATCAGCTTGGCCCGCGTCTCTGCGATCATCTGGGCGCGCGGCTTGCGCATCAACCATGGTCCTTTCGCATACGGCGCGTATGTAAATTGACATACGTCGCGTATGTAATTACTCATGTCACATACGCCACGTATGTCAATAACGCATCGATGCGACGGAGACGTCCATGCCTAACCCCTATCGCGAGATTTTCCGGGCTCCCGGCTCGGTCGGCTTCTCGGCTGCCGGCTTCCTCGCCCGCATGCCATTCTCGATGCTCACCATCGGCATCGTCACCATGCTTTCGCAGGCGCGCGGCGAGTACTGGCTCGCCGGTGGCGTCGCCGCGACCTTTGCGCTCGCCAATGCGTTGATCGCGCCGCAGATCTCGCGGTTGGTTGATCGCCATGGCCAGAGCAAGGTGCTAATCCCGGCGACGCTCGCGACCATCGTCGCGCTGATCGGCCTGATGCTGGCCACCCGCCTCGAGGCGCCGATCTGGGTGCTCTTCCTCTTCGCCGGCCTCGCCGGGCTGGAGCCGAGCATGATGGCGATGGTGCGCGCGCGCTGGACCGAGATCTATCGCGATACGCCGCATCTGCGCACTGCCTTCGCCTTCGAGTCGGTCGTCGACGAGGTCATCTTCATGATCGGCCCGGTGATCGCGATCGGGCTCAGCGTGATCTGGTTCCCGGAGGCGGGACCGCTCGCGGCCACGATCCTGCTCGCCGTCGGCATGGCGCTGTTCGTGGCCCAGCGCGCGACCGAGCCGCCGGTGCACGCACAGGGCGTCAGCGAGGGCGGCTCGGCGATCCGCCTGGTGCCGGTGCAGATCATCGCGCTGCTGATGGTCGCGCTCGGGGTCGTCTTCGGCACCGCCGAGGTCACCGCGGTCGCCTTCGCCGAGGCGCAGGGCAACAAGGCGGCGGCGAGCCTGGCGCTCGCGGCCTATGCCGCCGGTTCCTTCATCACCGGCCTCGTCTTCGGCGCGCTGCGCCTGCGCCTGCCCCTCGCCACGCAATTGCTGCTGTCGATCAGCCTGGCCGCGGCGACGACCTTGCCGCTGCTGTTCGTGTCCTCGCTCTGGATGCTCGGCACCGTGCTCTTCATCGCCGGCGCCTCGATCTCGCCGACCGTCATCGTTGCCATGGCGCTGGTCGAGCGGCATGCGCCGGCTGCGAAGCTGACCGAGGGCATCACCTGGGTGATGACCGGCATGGGCATCGGCATGGCGGCGGGCTCGGCCGCCTCGGGCTGGCTGATCGATCTCTACGGCGCCAGCACCGGCTTCTACATGTCAGTTGCCGGCGGGTTCTCGGCGTTGGCGATCGTCGCCGTCGGGTTCTGCCTGATCGCCGAGCCCCGGCGCGAGCCCGAACCAGCAATCGCCTGAGCCGCAAAGGCATGCCGCGCTTGCAAGGGCGCGGCTTTTCTGTCATAGGCGCCACCTTCGATCGCCCGGCTGATAAGGGCTGCCGTGGCGATCGTACTTTGCTTCCCAAAGCAAAATTGAAGCGGCGCATTGTTCGCGCTCGCGACCTATGAGGAGCTCAAATGCCCAAGATGAAGACCAAATCGGCCGCCAAGAAGCGGTTCAAGATCACCGGAACCGGCAAGGTGCTCTACGCCCAGGCCGGCAAGCGTCACGGCATGATCAAGCGGACCAACAAGCAGCTCCGCAATCACCGTGGGACGAACGTTCTTTTCGAAGGCGATGCCGCCAACGTGAAGAAGTACTTCCTGCCCAACGGCTGACGCCCCCTCACTTTTCCGGAGATCGATCATGGCTCGCGTGAAACGGGGCGTTACGTCCCACGCCAAGCACAAGAAGACATTCAAGGCCGCCAAGGGTTTCTACGGCCGCCGCAAGAACACGATCCGCGCCGCCAAGGCGGCCGTCGATCGGTCGATGCAGTACGCCTATCGCGACCGCAAGAACAAGAAGCGCACCTTCCGCGCGCTCTGGATCCAGCGCCTGAACGCTGCGGTGCGCGAGCACGGCCTGACCTATTCGGTCTTCATCGGCGGTCTCGCCAAGGCGGGCCTCGAGCTCGACCGCAAGACCCTGTCGGCCCTCGCCATCGACGACGCCGCCGCCTTCGCCGCGGTGGTCGAGACGGTCAAGGGCGCGCTCGGCGCGGAAGCCAAGGCCGCCTGAGCGGACTTAGCCGATCGGAATATAGAAAGGCCGGCGGAAACGCCGGCCTTTTTGCTTTTTCCAGCGGCTTGGCCGCGCGCGTCATGGTTGTGTTGCGATTGCATGTTCCCCTTCCTGCGGGGAGGATCGCAGCATGCTCGAAATCTCGAACTTCGTCGCCGACGACCGTCTCGCCAAGGACATCGCTGCGGGCCGCAAGCTGAAGCGCCCGGCGCAGGACCCGCAACGCCTGGCTGAGCAGATCGTCCATCGCACGCGCGCCGGAGCCGGCGTCGATTTCGACGTCTTCGAAGCCCTGCTCGGCGAGAACGATCTCGTCGAGATCAACTATCTCGAGCGCGGCCTGCTCGCGGCCCGGACCGTCTGCCGCATCAACGTACCGGCGCCGGTTGGAGACGGCAGCGAATGGGGGACCGGCTTCCTGATCGGGCCACGTCTCCTCCTGACCAACAACCATGTCATCGGCTCGGTCGAGGAGGCGATGACGGCGACGGTCGAATTCGGCTACGAGCTCGATGGCGAGGGCCGGCTGAAGCGGTCAACCCGTTTCCGCCTGACGCCGCAGGACGGCTTCGTCACCAGCGACAGGAACGCGCTCGACTACACCATCGTTGCGCTGGCGCCGATGAGCGAGGACGGCGATGTCGCTCTCGCCGATCTCGGCTTCCTGCGCCTCGACCCACGTACCGGCAAGACCGAGCTCGGCCAGTACGCGACCATCATCCAGCACCCCGACGCCCGTACCAAACGCATCTCGCTGCGCGAGAACAAGATCGTCAAATATGGTGATCGCGTCGATCCGACCCGCGACAACTTCCTCTGGTATTCATCGGATACCGCGCCAGGCTCGTCTGGCGCGCCGGTCTTCACCGATGCCTGGCAGGTGATCTGCCTGCACCATGCCGGCGTCCCCGATCGCAGGATGGTCCAGGGGCAGGAACATTGGGTGCTTGCGGATGGCACGACCGCGCCCGCCGCGCTGGCCCGGCGCTTGCCGGCTGATAAAGTGCATTGGCTGGCCAATGAAGGCGTCCGGATCTCGAAACTGATCGCCGATCTGGAGCGGCAGTCGAAACTGGACGGCTTTGTTCGCTCGCCGTTGATCGCCGACCTGATCGCCGATGCCACCGGCGTGGCGGCCTTCGCCGGGACCGTGCCGGCGCAGAGCATCATAGGGCCGCCGCTGATCGCTGCGCCGGCCATCGCGACGATCGCCGCGGTCGCCGCCGAAGCCGCGGTGCTCGAGGCGGCGCGTCGGCCGACCCGGCGCAGCCACCCAGCTGCCTTCTTTGACGGGCGGCGTGGCTACGAAGCGGATTTTCTGCCGACGCCAATTCCCTTGCCGATCCTCGGCGCGGCCGCGCTACGCCATGGCGCGCCGGCCAAGGTCACGGGCGCGGCGGACGATGTGCTGCGCTATATGCATTTCTCCGTAGTCCTGAACGGTGCCCAGGACCGCAAGCTCGCGTTCTATACGGCGGTCAACATCGACGGAACGCGCTGGACCAATCTCGATCGTGGCGACGATGCCTGGTTCTATGACGGGCGTATCCCGGAGGAGCTGCAGAACGGCGACGAACTCTATGGCAATGAGCCCGTTCGGCGAAAAAACTATTTCGACCGTGGCCATCTGGTGCGTCGGCTCGATCCGGTCTGGGGCGGCATCCGCGAGGCCAAGCTCGCCAATGACGACACCTTCCACTGGACCAACTGCTCCCCGCAGTACTGGGGCTTCAATCAGGGTGCCGATTTGTGGCAGGGCCTGGAGAACTTCCTGCTCTACAATACCGACGAGGAGGATGTCCGGGCCTCCATCTTCTCCGGTCCGATGTTCCGCTCGGATGACGAGCTCCATCGTGGCATCCGTATTCCGCAGTTCTACTGGAAGGTGATCGCCGTCGCCGACAAGGCCGGCAAGCTTTTTACAAGCGGATACATCGTCAGCCAGCAGGACTATGCGCTCGACATCCCGTTCGAGCAGTTGCCCGTCGGTCCCAACAGCACCAAGCCTGGCCAGAACTTCCAGGTGCCGGTGACCAAGATCGAAGCTGACACCGGCGTCGTCTTCCCTGACGTCGTCCGTCAGGCTGATGTCTATACCGGCCCGACAGTCGGCCGCCGGCTCCGCACTGTCGCCGACGTCCAGCATCCGCGGCGGTAGCATGGACAGGAAACGGCTGAGCGTTCAGGTCTGCACCTTGTCCACCGCCTTCGGCGTCCAGCTCTCGCCGGCGCCCTCTACGATGCGCCGATAGGCCTCTTCCGGGCTGTCGGCATAGCAGAACAGCTTCAGATCCTCCGGCCGGATGAAGCCGGCTTCGCGCATCCGCTCGAGATTGATCAGCCCCTGCCAGTAGACGCTGTCATAGAGTACGATCGGCACCGGCGGCATCTTGCCGGTTTGCACCAGCGTCATGATCTCGAACAATTCGTCGAGCGTGCCGAAGCCGCCGGGGAAGACCACCAGCGCCGCCGCCCGCATCGCAAGGTGCATCTTGCGCATCGCGAAATAGTGGAAGCGGAAGGTCAGGTCGGGCGTCGACCAGGCGTTCGGCTCCTGCTCGTGCGGCAGGGTGATGTTGAAGCCTATGGAGACCGCGCCGGCTTCGGTCGCCCCGCGATTGGCCGCCTCCATGATGCCGGGCCCGCCACCGGTCGCGATGACATGGTGCCGGCCGCTCTGCTTGCCGTCGAGCGCGCCGCCGCGTTCCGAGGCGATCCGGCCGAACGCACGCGCCGCCTCGTACCAGGGATCGCCCTCGCGCACCCGCGCCGAGCCGAAGACGACGATGGTCGAAACGATGCCGCGGGCGCGCAGGGCGTCCTCGGCCTTCTGGTATTCGAGCATGAAGCGCGCCCCGCGCGTCGAATCGCCGAGGATGAAATCCTGGTCGAGCGCGGCGATCCGGTAGGAGGGCGAATTCTTCTGGGCGGTATTGTCGGGCATGGTGGCCTCCCGGCTGGCGCGTCGTCGGCTGGACCGGCTCTGGTCGAACGGATCGGGCTCGCGCCGACTCAATCGGCTCTATCTGGCCCAACTCGGCGCGATCACGACAGATATTTGCGCAGCACGGCCGCCATGCGCTCGGGCGACGTCTTGTGCGGCAGCAGGGTCAGGAAGCGGCCGTCGGGACCCATCAGATAGGTCAGGGAGCCATGGTCGATCGTGTATTCGCCGTGACCGTGATGGGCCTGCGTCAGCTTGCGACGGTGGACCTTGTAAGCTTTTGCCGTGGCTGCGATCTCGGCCTCGCTGCCGGACAGCCCGATCAGGCGCGGATGGACGTTCGCGACATAGGTCGCCATCACGGCCGGCGTGTCGTTCGCCGGGTCGACGCTGATGAACAGCGGCGCGATCCTGTCTGCGGCCGGCCCGAGCGCGTCGAGCGCTTGCGCGATCACCGGCAGATCGACCGGGCAGGTGTCGGCGCAGCGGCTGAACCCGAAATAGACCAGCATGAAGCGGCCGCGGAAATCGACGTCGGTCACGCGCTTGCCGGTGTGGTCGAGCAGCGAGAACGCGCCGCCGAACTGCGTCGCCAGCGGGTCGCGCGCAGGAGGGGCGGCCGGGGCCGCCTTGTGGTCATGGCCGCGAGCCGGCACGGCCAGCGTGATGGCGATGCCGGCGAGCAGGTCTCGGCGGGCGAGCTGGCGGTTCACGGCTTCGGTTTCGGCTGGAGACCCTTGATGCCGAACGGACCGTCCTCGGCGATGATCCTGTTGGCGTCGGGATCGGCCCGCCACCACTCTTCGGCCTTGCCGTTCTTCGCCTCCCACCCGGCCTTGAAGCGTTCGGCCGCGATCCAGTCCTGGCCGCGATTCTCGCGAATGCGCTGCACGAAGAACAGGGTCACTGCCGGATTCTCGATCAGCAGTCCGTCTGCCTCGACCTCGCGACCGCAATAGGGCGAAAGATCCGCGGTCGCCCCGGCAAAATCGATGTTCGATTTCGCCACGAGGCGGAACGTGCCATCGGCGAGCACGAGCCCGAGTTGCCGTCTGCCGCTGCCGCAATCGGGCGCGCAGCGGCCCTTGAGGTGACAGAGCGCATCGACGACGCGGCCCTTCAGCACCGCCTGCTTCTCGTGCGGGATGTTCCAGGGCTCGGCGGAGATGGCAGGTCCCGCCGCCAGGGCGGCCGCGACGATCAGTGCGTTGACGCTGCCTCGCATGGCTTCAGTTCCCAAACGGCTGGATGCCGTGTTCCTCATGCGTCATCGTGATGACGCCCTTGTCGTCGGCGATGCGGTCGACCAGCAGGTACTTCACACCATCGCGTTCCAGCAATTCGCCGTCGACCGTGACCTCGTGCGTCGCCAGTTTCGCCACGCGCGGATTGCCGGCGCTGTCCTCGTCGTCGCCGATCTTCAGGATCAGATAGAGATTGCCGCCGGCGTCGCGAATGGCGACCGGGATACCGCCGAGCGCGCACCAGACCGCGCATTGATGATGGGCCGTGCCCTTGGCGAACATCAGTCCGCTGATCGTGCACCAGCTGTCGCTGATCTCGCCGGTGACGGTGACACGCTGGCCGCTTTGCTGGGCGGATGCCGGTGCTAACGCAGCAAAAAACACCGCGATAGTCGTGGATGCGAGCATCTGGCGCAGAATTTGAGACAAGATTGTCATCTTCGCACGCGATCCCGCAATTCGGGTGGCATTTCCGTGCCGGCGAGATTCTTTGCCAGCACGATTGCCCCTAGCCTCTCCGCCGCCGACACCATAGAAGATGCCTCGCAAACGGACCAGAGCAGGCATGAACGACATCGACACCCTTCGCGATTCACTTGTCGGTGAGATCGAGGCGGCGAGCGACGAGGCGACGCTCGAGCAATTGCGTATTGCGGCGCTCGGCAAGTCCGGCTCGGTCTCGGGCCTGCTGAAGACGCTCGGCACGATGACGCCGGAGGAGCGCAAGGAGCAGGGCCCGCGCATCAACGGCCTGCGCGATGTCGTCCAACAGGCGATCACCGCCCGCAAGGACGCGCTCGGCGAGGCGGCGCTGGAAGCTAGGCTCGCCAGCGAGCGGCTCGACATCTCGCTGCCGGTGCGCGAGGGACCGGAGGCGCGCGGGCGCATCCACCCGATCAGCCAGGTCATCGACGAGATCACCGCCATTTTCGGCGATATGGGCTTTGCCGTCGCCGAAGGCCCGGATGTCGAGACCGACGACCTCAACTTCACCAAGCTCAACTTCCCGGTCGGCCATCCCGCCCGCGAGATGCACGACACCTTCTTCTTCGCGCCCGATGCCAATGGCGAGCGCAAGCTGCTGCGCACGCATACCTCCCCGGTCCAGGTGCGCACGATGATGTCGCAGGAACCGCCGATCCGCGTGATCTGCCCGGGCCGGACCTACCGCATGGATTCCGACCAGACCCACACGCCGATGTTCCATCAGGTCGAGGGCCTCGTCATCGACAAGAAGACCCATTTCGGCCACATGAAATGGGTGCTGGAGGAGTTCTGCAAGGCGTTCTTCGAGGTCGAGGGCGTCAAGATGCGCTTCCGGCCATCCTTCTTCCCGTTCACCGAGCCCTCGGCCGAAGTCGACATCCAGTGCTCGCGCAAGGATGGCGAGATCCGCTTCGGCGAGGGCGAGGATTGGCTCGAGATCCTCGGCTGCGGCATGGTCCATCCGAACGTTCTGAGGAATTGCGGGCTCGACCCGGACGTCTATCAGGGCTTCGCCTGGGGCATGGGCATCGATCGCATCGCCATGCTGAAATACGGCATGCCGGACCTGCGGCCCTTCTTCGAGGCGGATGTCCGCTGGCTGTCGCATTATGGCTTCCGTCCGCTCGACCTGCCGACGCTGACCGGCGGTCTGACCTCTTAACCTGCAAGGCTGTCCGAAAGGGAAGACGCATGAGCGCGGCGCAATGGGCCGGACTGATCGCGGCGCTGATGGTCGCCGTCAATATGGTCTGCCTTGGCATTGCTTTCGTGCGCCTGCGCCGCAGGCAGGTACCCTCTCACCTGCAGAAGCTGGCGCCGCCGGTGACGATCGTGCGCCCGGTGCGCGGCATCGAGACCTTCAGCAGGGAGACGCTGACCTCCGGCCTTGAACTCGACTATCCCCACTACGAGACCATCTTCTGCGTCGCCGACGGCCATGATCCGATCGTGCCGCTGATCGAGGAGCTGATCGGGAGCTATGGGGCCGATCGCGTCCGCCTGATCGTCGGTGACGTCGCGGTCAGCGCCAATCCCAAGCTCAACAACTGCGTCAAGGGCTGGGAGGCGGCGCGTCATGACTGGGTGATCCTCGCCGATTCCAACGTGCTGATGCCGAAGGACTATGTCCAGCGGCTGATGGCCTCCTGGCGCGAGGATACCGGGCTGGTCTGCTCGACGCCGGCCGGCTCGCGGCCGGCCTGCTTCGGCGCCGAAGTCGAGTGCGCCTTCCTCAATACCTTCCAGGCGCGCTGGCAATATGCCGGCGAGGCGCTCGGTTTCGGCTTCGCCCAGGGCAAGTCGATGCTCTGGAACAAGCCCTTTCTCGACGCCAATGGCGGCATCGCCGCGCTCGCCGCAGAGATCGCCGAGGATGCGGCGGCGACCAAGCTGGTGCGCAAGGCCGGCAAGCATGTCCATCTCGTCGGCCAGCCCTTCGAGCAACCGCTCGGACCGCGCAATCTGCGCGATGTCGTCCAGCGCCAGTTCCGCTGGGCGCGCCTGCGCCGCGTCACCTTCCTGCCCTTCTTCGCGCCGGAGATCCTGGTCGGGCCGTTGGTGCCGGCTGTTCTCGCAGCCTTTGGCGCGCCGGGCTTCGGCTTGCCCGCCTGGCTGGGTGTGCTCGCCGTGCTCGTGCTCTGGTATTCTGGCGAGATCGTGCTCGCCAGGAGCGTCGGCTGGTTCCTGAACTGGCGGACGCCGCTCGCCTACCTGGCGCGCGATCTCGCTTTCCCCGGCATCTGGGCCTATGCCTTCGTCGCGCGCGAAGTCAGCTGGCGTGGCAATTCCATGAAGATCAAGGCCGATGGCGAGGACGAGCTGAACGCAGCCGTCCCGGCGCTGTCGACCGCGAACATGCGTAGCGACGGACAATCATGAAGTTCACCCTTTCCTGGCTCAAAGAGCATCTCGACACCACTGATACGCTCGACACCATCACTGAGACGCTGACCCGCATCGGTCTCGAGGTCGAGGGCGTCGAGGACCAGGCGAGGGCGCTCAGTGCCTTCACCATCGCCTATGTCATCGAGGCGAAACAGCACCCGAACGCTGATCGCCTGCGCGTCTGCATGGTCGACACCGGCTCGGGCGAGCCGGTCCAGGTCGTCTGCGGCGCGCCCAATGCCCGCACCGGCATGAAGAGCGTGTTCTCGCCCCCCGGCACTTATATCCCGGGCAAGGACATCACGCTCGGCAAGGGCGTCATCCGCGGCGTCGAGTCGAACGGCATGCTCTGCTCGGCCGCCGAGCTGCAGATCTCCGAGGATCATGACGGCATCATCGACCTGCCGGAGGATGCGCCGGTCGGCCAGCCCTACGCGATCTATGCCGGACTCGACGACGCGGTGATCGAGATCGCGGTGACGCCGAATCGCGCCGATGCGCTCGGCGTTTCCGGCATCGCCCGCGATCTCGCCGCAGCAGGCCTCGGCACGATCAAGACGCAGCCGGTCCCACCGGTGCGCGGCGCCTTTCCATGCCCGGTCGACCTCAAGCTCGAATTCGCCGAGCAAGATCGCAATCTCTGCCAGGCCTTCGCGCTGCGGCTGGTGCGCGGCGTCAAGAACGGTCCGTCGCCGGAATGGCTCCAGGCACGTCTGCGCGCCATCGGCCTCAGGCCCATCAATGCGCTGGTCGACATCACCAATTTCATGACTTTCGATCGCAACCGGCCGCTGCACGTCTTCGACGCCGCCAAGGTCAAGGGTGACCTCGTCGTTCGCCGCGCCCGGGATGGCGAGGAGGTGCTGGCGCTCGACGGCCGGACCTATGGGTTGACCTCCGACATGGTCGTGATCGCCGACGACAACGGCGTCGAATCGATCGCCGGCGTGATGGGCGGCGAGCATTCCGGCTGCGACGAGAGCACCACCGACGTATTGATCGAGAGCGCGGTCTGGAACACGCTCAACATCGCCCGCACCGGCCGTGCGCTGGGCATCAATTCCGATGCGCGCTACCGCAACGAGCGCGGCATCGATCCGGATTTCACTCGGCCCGGCCTCGACATGGCGACGCAGATGGTCATGACGCTCTGCGGCGGCGAGCCCTCGCAGGTCGTCTTCGCCGGCGAGCTGCCCGACAGCCCCGGCGCCATCGACTTCCCCTGGTCCGAGGTCAAGCGCCTGACCGGGCTCGACCTGCCGCAGGTCGAGATGAAGCTGGCGCTGACCTCGCTCGGCTTCGACGTCGCGGGCACCGGTGACCGCGTCGAGGTTGCGCCGCCGTCCTGGCGCGCCGATGTCGAGGGCAAGGCCGATCTGGTCGAGGAGATCCTGCGCATCGCCGGCATTGACCGCGTCGCGCCGGCGCCGTTGCCGCGCATCAAGGGCGAGGTGATCAAGCCGGTGCTGACCGTGCTGCAGAAGCGCACGCGCGCCGCCAAGCGCCTGCTTGCCAGCCGCGGGCTCGTCGAGGCGGTGACCTGGTCGTTCATCTCGCACAGCGCTGCGAAGCTCTTCGGTGGCGGCTCGCACAAGCTCGTCCTCGCCAACCCGATCGCGGCCGATCTCTCCGACATGCGGCCGTCCTTGCTGCCGGGGCTGATCCGTTCCGCGCAGGCCAATGCCGATCGCGGCTTCGGCGATGTCGCTTTGTTCGAGGTCGGCCAGGTCTTCCAGAGCGACGAGCCGGAAGGCCAGCTCATCGCCGCCGCCGGCCTGCGCCGCGGCACGGCCAAGCTGGAAGGCGCCGGCCGTCACTGGGACGGCGCCGCCAAGAGCGTCGACGCCTTCGACGCCAAGGCTGATGTGCTCGGCCTGCTCTCTGGCCTCGGCGTGCCCGTGGGCGGCCTGCAGATCGTTGCCGGCGGCCCGGCCTGGGCCCATCCCGGCCGGTCGGCCACGCTGCAGTTCGGCCCCAAGGGCGTGATCGGCGCCTTCGGCGAAGTGCATCCGCGCGTGCTGAAAGCGCTCGACGTCAAGGGCCCGCTGGTCGCTTTCGAGATCCATCTCGATGCGCTGCCGCTGCCCAAGTACAAGCCGACCAAGGTCAAGCCGAAGCTGGTGCTCTCCGACTTCCAGCCGGTGACGCGCGACTTCGCCTTCATCGTCGACAAGGCGGTGCCGGCCGGCGAGATGGCCAGGAGCGCCCAGAACGCCGACCGGGCGCTGGTCGCCGAGACGAGCGTCTTCGACATCTACGAGGGCACGGGCGTCGAGCCGGGCAAGAAGTCGGTGGCGCTGGCTGTGACCTTGCAGCCGACGCAGAAGACGCTGACCGATGCCGAGATCGAAGCCGTCGCGGCCAAGATCGTCTCCGAGATGAACAAGCGCTACGGCGCAGTGCTGCGGGGGTAAAAATTTGCGTCATGGTCGGCCTTGAGCCGACCATCTCTGCCCGAAAAGGCGCCTTCCAGCGCTCTTCCGCCATGAGATTCTCGGGTCTGCGCTTCGCTTCGCCCGAGAATGACGGTTGAGGGCCATCTGCGGCGCTCCGCGTTATTGACCAGGATTATGAAATAATCGGCGCAAGAAATCGTTTTAAAATCCGGGTATCGGCTCTGATTGTTGCAATCTGAGAGGCCTGATGTCGCTGACCGAGCTCCCTGTCGCGGACGATCTGTTTCCCGGCTTTCGGTTGCTTGACGTTGCGACGACGGGGGCGCGCCTTCGCGTTCGCACGGGCGGGGAGGGGCCGCCGCTCCTCCTGCTCCACGGCTATCCCCAGACCCACATCATGTGGCGGCGCATCGCTCCGCAACTGGCACAGCGTTTCACTCTGATCTGCCCTGACCTGCGCGGCTATGGCGATTCCGAAAAGCCGCCGAGCGCGGCCGATCACGCACCCTATTCGAAGCGCGCCATGGCGCAGGACATGGCCGAGGTCATGAGCGCGCTCGGCCATGAGCGCTTCTTCGTCGGCTCGCATGATCGCGGTGCCCGTGTCGGGCACCGGCTAGCGCTCGACCACGCCGACCGGGTGCTGAAGCTGGCGACCCTCGACATCGCGCCGACGCGCGAGATGTACCGCGACACGACCGACGCTTTCGCCCGCGCCTATTGGCACTGGTTCTTTCTGATCCAGCCGGCGCCGATGCCGGAGCGGATGATCGAGGCCGATCCGGAGTTCTATTGGACCAGCCGGCGCGCCTCCGACATGAAGCTGT
This sequence comes from Allobosea eneae, assembly GCF_042657265.1. Classification (NCBI taxonomy): domain Bacteria; kingdom Pseudomonadati; phylum Pseudomonadota; class Alphaproteobacteria; order Hyphomicrobiales; family Alloboseaceae; genus Allobosea; species Allobosea eneae. Next base: position 45,144 of record NZ_JBHSLW010000008.1, on the reverse strand, counting down.
TCGAGCCGGCGGCGCTCGCCGAATATCTGCGCTGCTTCCGTGATCCGGCGATGATCCATGCCAGTTGCGAGGATTATCGTGCCGCGGCGACGATCGACATCGCCCATGACGATGCCGATGGCGGCCGGAAGGTCGCGTGTCCGCTGCTGGCGCTGTGGGGCGATCGCGGCGCCGTCGGAAAATGCTTCGATGTGCTGGCCCTCTGGCGCGAGCGCGCGGAAAACGTCCAAGGCCGGGCCCTGCCGGGCGGGCATTATCTGGCGGAGGAGATCCCCGATCTCGTCGTCGCCGAATTCTCGGCCTTCTTCGGAGAGAACACATGAGCCGCACCAATCGCGTCTACCGCATCGCCGCCATCGCCGGTGACGGCATCGGCAAGGAGGTCATGCCCGAGGGGCTGCGCGTGCTCGAGGCGGCCGCGAAGAAGTACGGTTTCGAACTCCAGCTTGACGAGTTCGATTTCTCCTCCTGCGATTACTACGCCAAGCACGGCAAGATGCTGCCGGATGACTGGAAGGAGACAATCGGCGGCCACGACGCGATCTTTTTCGGCGCCGTCGGCATGCCTGCCCAGGTGCCGGATCATATCTCGCTCTGGGGCTCGCTGCTGCTGTTCCGGCGCGAGTTCGACCAGTACGTCAACCTGCGTCCTGTCCGGCTGATGCCGGGCGTGCCCGGTCCGCTCGTCGGCCGCAAGCCTGGCGATATCGACTTCTTCGTCGTGCGCGAGAACACCGAGGGCGAGTACTCCTCGGTTGGCGGACGCATGTACGCCGGCACCGAGCGCGAGATCGTCATTCAGGAGACGGTGATGAGCCGGGTCGGCGTCGACCGCGTGCTCAAATACGCCTTCGAGCTCGCCCAGCGCCGGCCGCGCAAGAAGCTGACCTCGGCGACCAAGTCGAACGGCATCTCGATCACCATGCCGTATTGGGACGAGCGGGTGAAGGAGATGGCGAAGAACTATCCCGATGTCGCGGTCGACCAGTACCATATCGACATCCTGACCGCGCATTTCGTGCTCAATCCCGACCGCTTCGACGTGGTCGTCGCCTCGAACCTGTTCGGCGACATCCTTTCCGATCTCGGCCCGGCCTGCACCGGCACGATCGGCATCGCACCGTCCGGCAACATCAATCCGACCGGCGAGTTCCCGTCATTGTTCGAGCCGGTGCACGGTTCGGCGCCGGATATCTTCGGCCAGGGTATCGCCAATCCGGTCGGCCAGATCTGGTCGGGCGCGATGATGCTCGACCATCTCGGCGAGCATGAAGCGGCCAAGGGCATCGAGGCGGCGATCGAGCGCGCGCTCGGCGATGCCCGCACCCGCACGCGCGATCTCGGTGGCACGCTCGGCACCGAAGCCGCCGGCAAGGCGGTGGAACAGGCGCTGGGTTGAAACTCCGCAGGATTCTTCGTGCGGCCGACGCATTCTCCGTGCCGGCTGCTTGCTTAAACCGCCCGATCGGGCCAAACCGGGCTATCGGCCCGGGCTATTGAGGGGATGACCAAGGTATGGATTTCTCATCGTCCGTCTTCTGGACGTCGCTGCTCCAGATCATCTGGATCGACCTCCTGCTTTCCGGCGACAACGCGGTCGTCATCGCGCTGGCTGTGCGCTCTCTGCCTGAGAAGCAGCGCAAGGTCGGCATCCTGCTCGGCGCCGGCGCTGCCGTCGGCCTGCGCATCCTCTTCGCGGTGGTCGTGACCTATCTGCTCGCCGTGCCCTTCCTGAAGGTCGTCGGCGCGCTGCTGCTGTTCTGGATCGCGATCAAGCTCGCCAAGGGCGAGGAGGAGGCGCATGGCGACATCGAGGCCAGCGACAATCTCTGGAAGGCGGTCCGCACTATCGCCATCGCCGATGCGGTGATGAGCCTCGACAACGTCCTGGCCATCGCAGCCGCGGCCCGTGGCCATTTCGAGCTCTTCATCTTCGGCCTGCTGCTGACCATCCCGCTGATCGTCTACGGCGCCCGTCTGCTCTCCACGGTTCTCGAGCGCTTCCCGATCCTGATCTGGCTCGGCGCTGCGCTGCTCGGCTGGATCGCCGGCGAGATGCTGCTTGGTGACCTGGCGGTGCTGCAGTGGCTGCAGGCGAACATGCCGAACTGGGTCGTCAGCGTGCCGGTATCCGACACCAACCCGATCGGCCTCCTGCCCGCCAAGGTGCCGTTCTACACGGCGGCGACGCTCGGCGCGCTGGTCGTCGTCGTCGCCGGCTATCTCCTGAAGAAGAAGCCGGTCGATCAGCCGGGCTGAACAATCAGGCTCAATCGAGAGTGATGAACGCGGCGGCCATGGTTTCATGGCCGCCGTTTTTCGTGAGCCGGAGGACGCCGCCGGCGTCGCGGCCGTCCTGCTCGTCGCTGACGGTGAAGCGCTCGGCGCCGTCGAGCTGCACCGAAAAGCTCTCCGGCGCGTGGGTGAAACCGGTGCCGAGCGCCTTCACATAGGCTTCCTTGGCGCTCCAGAGCTGGGCGAAGGCCAGCGGTCTGGCGCTGGCCGGCAAGCCTTCCAGCCAGCGCTGCTCGTCCGGATGCAGAACGGCAGGAGGCGGCTCGCTCGCGAGCGCGACCCGCTCAACATCGATGCCGACCGGCCGGTGCGCCAAAGCGATCGCGACGAGGCCGGCCCGGGTCGCCAGCGAAAGGTGCAGCCCGGAGCCACGCGGGCGAAGGATCAGCGGGCGTCCCGCCGGCTCATGCCCGATCTCGACAGCATCCTCCTTTAGCCCGAACTGGCGCGCCAGCACCTTGCGGGCGAGCGAACGCCGCAGCTCCGAGCGCTCCGGCAGGTTCGCCGGCTGCGCCTGCGTTGCGATCAGCCATGCTGCGGGCAAGGCGGGGGCGGTCTCATCGATTGAGGAAAGCCAGAGCATGCCGCGGTTCTAGTGCAGCGCGCGCCGGTGCGGAAGGAGACGACCAGGCCCGCCCTGCGCCACGCTCATGCGGGCCTGGAGCTTGCAAGGCGTTGACGCAACATCGGGAAACCGGTTCGAGGACTTATGGCTCACGAAGCGAAATCCGAACCGCCGGCCGCGGCCCAGCTCACCCTTGCCGGCATGCGGCTCGGCCTGCGCCGCGTCTCCGTGCTGATGCCCGGCGTGGTCGTCTTCGCCGTCGCCTTCGGCGCTGCCGCTTCGGCGAAGGGCCTCAGCCTGTTCGAGGCGGTGCTGATGAGCGCGCTGGTCTATGCCGGCGTCTCCCAACTCGTCGCCATGGAGCTCTGGCGGCCGGAATGGACCTGGGGCGCGATCGTCGCGCTCGCCTTCGTGACGGCGACGGTCAATGCCCGCACCATCCTGCAGGCCGCGTCGCTGCAGCCCTGGTTCAAGCACTATCCCTGGTTCGTGACCGCCTTCCAGCTCTCCTTCTTCACCGACGCCAACTGGCTGGTCGGCACGCGCTATCACGGCGAGGGCGGGCGGGATGTCGGCGTCGTGCTCGGCGCTGGCCTGGCGCTCTGGGTCGTGTGGGTCGTCATGACCATCCCCGGCTTCCTGCTCGGGGCGCTGGTCGCCGACCCGCGCAAATATGGCATCGACCTGGTCATGCCGATCTTCTTCGCGGCGATGATCGTACCGCTCTGGCGCGGCAAGCGGGCGGCGCTGCCCTGGATCGTCGCCGGCATCGTCGCGCTCGTCACTACCCGCCTCGTCGACGGCTATGCCTTCATCATCGTCGGCGCGCTCTCCGGCGCCGTGGCGGGAGCCCTGCTCGATGACCCTGCCTGAACCGGGAAGCTGGGGGCCCTATCTCGCCATCCTGGGCATGGCGCTGGCGACCTATCTCTGCCGCATCTCCGGGGTGGTGCTGATGAGCTTCATCCCGCTGACGCCGCGGGTACGGCGCGGGCTCGCCGCCCTGCCGGGCTCGATCGTGGTCGCGACCGTGCTGCCGCTGATCGAGCGGCTCGGCCTCGCCGCCGGGCTCGCTTTGCTGGCGGCGATCGCCAGCATGGTGATCCGGCGCAGCGAGTTGCTGGCCCTGCTCGTCGGCATGGTGGTGGTCGCTCTGATGCGGGCCGCCGGCTTCTGACGGCGGGGCGCGATCGCGCAGCTCGCGCCGCGCATTTCAGGCATGCCGCCGTGATCCATCACCGCCTACGATCGCACCCATCACAGCAATCGTTCGCCGGCATGCGGCCGGCCTGTTGACGCCGCCTTGCCTGCGGCAGACGGTGCCGGCCAGCAACTCTCACCGATCGGAGCGCATGATGGCCTGGTATTCGCAGACGTGGACGTGGTTCGACGGTGAGTGGCGCGAGGGCAATCCCGGCATCATGGGTCCGCGCACCCATGCCGCCTGGCAGGCCTCCCAGGTCTTCGACGGTGCCCGCCATTTCGACGGCGTCTCGCCCGATCTCGACCGGCATGCCGCGCGCGTGAACCGTTCCGCCCTGGCGCTCGGCCTGAAGCCGACCGTCTCGGCCGAGGAGATCGTCGCCAGGACCGCCGAAGGCGTGAAGAAATTCGCGGGCGGCACTGCTCTCTACATCAAGCCGATGTACTGGGCCGAGGCCGACGGCCCCTCGACCATCATCGGCGACCCCGAGTCGACCCAGTTCGCGCTATGCCTGTTCGAGGCGCCGATGGGCGATCCCGGCAAGGGCTTCTCGGTGACCAAGGGCGCCTATCGCCGTCCGACCCTGGAGAACGCGCCGACCGACGCCAAGGCCGGTTGCCTCTATCCCAACAATGCCCGCGTGCTGCGCGAGGCCAAGGCCCGCGGCTTCGACAATGCGCTGGTGCTCGACATGCTCGGCAATGTCGCCGAGACCGGCACCTCCAACATCTTCCTCTCCAAGGACGGCGTGGTGAAGACGCCGGCTCCGAACGGCACTTTCCTGAACGGCATCACCCGCCAGCGCACGATTGGCTTGCTCCGGCAGGCCGGCGTCACCGTCGAGGAGACGACGCTGCGCTATGAGGATTTCGAGCAGGCCGACGAGATCTTCTCCTCCGGCAACTATTCGAAGGTGATGCCGATCTACAAGATCGACGATCGCGAGCTGCAGCCCGGTCCGATGTTCCGCAAGGCACGGGAACTCTACATGGAGTTCGCCCACAGCAAGGGCGCCTGAGGCCGCTGCCCCAGCGAAGGCAGACGCAGAGTCGGCTGCCTGCCGAACCACGCCGTCTTTCCGGGGCGGGCCGAAGGCCTGAGCCCGGAACCCATGAACACCGCCCTGCCGTCATTGCGAGGAGCGCGAGCGACGAAAGCAATCCAGGGGGGAGTAAAGCGCTGCCGCTTCTGGATTGCTTCGCTACGCTCGTAATGACGGAGAAAGCTTCTGAGGCGCGATCGTCAGGGGTTCCGGGCCTTTCGCTGAGCGAAATCCCGGAATGACGGCGGCTGCTATCGCAGAAGCCGCCAGAGCCCGGCCGACCTCAATCCCGCAAGCGCCACCACGCCATAGATCCCTGCCGCGACGAGGCTGAGGATGGCGAGAGCGATCAAGCGCGGCTCGTAGGGGAAGCTGATCAGCAGCCCGTAGAGCGGCTCGGCCAGCAGGCGGGCGACCAGTGCGGCGAGGCCGGCGGCGACGCCGACGATCACGATCAGCAGCGGCAGGCCGCGATCCGGGTTCGTCCAGCCACGCTTCAGCGCGAGGACATAGAGCGCGCCGAGATTGATCCAGGCGCCGCAGGCGGTGGCGAAGGCGAGGCCAGGCGCGCCATGGCTGCGCCAGAGCAGCAGCTTCAGCCCGACATTGGCGGCGATGGCGGCGAGCGAGATCAGCATCGGCGTCGTCGTGTCGCCGCGTGCCTGGAAGCTCGAGACCTGGGCCCGGATCAACACGATCGCCGGCAGGCCGATCGCATAGGCGAAAAGTACCGCGCCGGCGGCCTGCGTCGCCGCATCGTCGAAGCGGCCGCGCTCGAACAGCGCCGAAACGATCAATTCGGGAATGGCGAGGAAGGCGGCGGCGAAGGGAGCGGTGGCGACCAGCGTCAGCGCGATCGCGCGGTTCTGCGCCGCTTCCGCTTTGGCTTCGTTGCCGGCGGCGATCGACCGGCTCATCGTCGGCAGCAGCACGGTGCCGACACCAATCGCGATCACGCCGAGCGGCAGCTGGTACAGGCGCTCGGCATAATACAGCGCCGAATAGGCGCCGGCCGGCAAAAGCGAAGCGATGATCGTGTCGGCGAAGAGGGCGATCTGTACGCCGGCTGAGCCGATCACCGCCGGGCCGAAGGCCTTGAAGAAGCTCTTGACCTCGCCGTCGAGGCGCGGCCGCGTAATCGCAGCCGAGACGCCGACGCGACGCGCCGAGATCCAGAGGAGCAGCCATTCGAGCACGCCGGCGACGGCGACGCCCCAGGCGGCGGCATGGGCGGCGCTCGGGAACAGGAAGGCGACGAAGAGCGCGCCGATCAGGCAGATGTTCAAAAGGATCGGCGCCGCCGCCGCCGCCGCGAACCGGTCGACCGCGTTGAGATTGGCCGAGAGCAGCGTCACCAGCGTGATGAAGAGGAGGTAGGGGAAGGTGATCCGTGTCAGCGTCACCGCGAGGTCGAAGCGGACGGGATCATTGACGAAGCCGGGTGCCAGCAGCCGTACCAGCTCCGGCATGAAGGGGATGGCGAGCCCAAGCAGCACGAGCTGGACGGCGAGATTGAGCGAGAAGACGCGGTTCGAGAACTGCGCCGCAGCGGCCTCGCCCGACTGCTCGCGAATGCGGCTATAGGCCGGGATATAGGCCTGGTTGAAGGCACCTTCGCCGAAGATGGCGCGGAAATGATTGGGCAGCCGCAGCGCCACCGAGAAGGCGTCCATCAGCCCGCTCACGCCGAGCGTCGCCGCCAGCACGATGTCGCGGAGGAAGCCGGACAATCGCGAGAGCAGCGTGAAACCGCTGACGGAAAGGATCTTTCTCAGCATCGCGCCACTCTGGTCCGCCACGATCGGCAGGCCGCTTGCACTTAGCCGCATAGCCGCGTCGCGGAAGATGGTCCAGCGCGGGGCCCGCGCAGTCCCCGAATTACCCGATCAGTGAGGCAGCACGTCGCTACGTGGCGAGGCGCTGTCCTGCCTGTCGAAGCCGACCCGCTCGCCGACCAGATAGAGCGGGCGGCGCTTCACCTCGGCGAAGATGCGCCCGACATATTCGCCGATCATCCCGAGCGAGATCAGCTGGATGCCGGAGAAGAACATGATCGAGACGATCAGCGAGGGAAAGCCGGGCAGGTCGGTGCCGAACAGCAGCGTCCGGACCATGAAGTACAGGCCGGTCAGGGTTGCGACGATCGCGATCGCGACGCCGAGCCAGGTCGCGATCTTGAGCGGCACGGTCGAGAACGAGGAGATTCCATCGAAGGCGAAGCTGAACAGCTTGCTGAAGCGGAACTTGCTCTCGCCATGGGCGCGGTCGGCGACCGCGAAGGGCACGCCCGTCGCCCTAAAGCCGACCCAGGCATAGAGGCCCTTCGAGAAGCGCGCCCGCTCGGGCAGGGCCCGCAGCGCCTCGACCACCCGCCGGTCGAGCAGGCGGAAATCGCCGGCGCCTTCGGGCAGCTCGGTCTCGCCGAAGCTGGCGAAGAGCTTGTAGAACGCCTTGGCGAAGTTGCGCTTCAGCCGGCTCTCGCCTTCGCGGTCGGTGCGCTGGCCGTAGACATTGAGGAAACCCTCGCGCCATTTCGCCAGGAAGGCGGGGATCACCTCCGGCGGATGCTGCAAGTCGGCATCCATGATCACCACGGCGTCGCCATTGGCATGGTCGAGTCCGGCGGCGATTGCGACCTCCTTGCCGAAATTGCGGCTGAAGGAGATGGCATTGATCCGGCTGTCCTGCGCGTTGAGGGCCCGTAGCGCCGCCAGCGTGCCGTCGCGGCTGCCGTCGTCGACGCAGACGATCTCCCAGGAGGCGGCATTGGCGTCGAGTATCGGCTCGAGCCGGGCGATCAGAGGCGCAAGATTGTCGGCCTCGTTATAGACCGGCACCACGATCGAGAGCTGCGGCCGTGGAGCGGCCGCCGGCGGCATGGCGGGGGCGGAACTGGGCGCGATCGCGGACAAGGCTTTCAGGACCTTCATTGCTCGGTTAGGGCTGAACGCATCGAACAAGCCGCAGGCTGCATACATCAGCGCTGATGAATAGGGGGTAACGGCTGTAATGACCCGCAGTTTCGTGCTTTGCGCCGATGATTTTGCCATGACCGAGGGGGTCAGCCGTTCGATCCTGGAGCTGCTCGCCGCCGGCAGGCTCTCGGCGACAGGGGCTATGACCAATCGGCCGCACTGGCCGCGTCTGGCCGGCGAGCTCGCGGCCTTCTTGGGCCGCGCCGATCTCGGTCTCCATCTCAATCTCACCTGCGGCGCACCGCTGTCGGCCATGCCGACCGTCGCACCGTTCGGCACATTGCCGAAGCTCGGCAAGCTCGCGCTGCTGGCGCTGCGTTCGGGCGCCGCGCGCGCCGAGATCGCTGGCGAGATCAGCCGCCAGCTGGACGCGTTCGAGCAGCATTTCGGCCGGGCGCCCGATTTCGTCGACGGCCACCAGCACGCCCATGTCCTGCCCGGTATCCGCCGGGCGCTGCTCGATGCGCTGACGGTCCGTTACCCGGCTGGCTCGGTCTATCTGCGCGATCCCTCCGATTCCGTCGCGGCGATCCGGGCGCGCGGCATCGCCATCGGCAAGGCGCTGACCGTGGCTGGGCTTGCGACCGGCTTGCACCGCGCCGCCGCCCGGCGCGGCATCCCGACCAATCGCGGCTTCTCCGGTTTCTCGCCTTTCGATCCGCAACGCGATTTCGCCGCTGATCTCGAGGCATTCCTTATCCAGCCGGGCCCCTCGCACCTGGTGATGTGCCATCCCGGCCATGTCGATGACGAACTCGTCGCGCTCGATCCGGTGGTCGCGACGCGTCCGCTCGAGCATGCGGCGTTGATGGCCCTCGCGCCGCCCGGGCTGCGGATCGGCCGGTTTTCCAGCTCCGGCCAGCCCTGACCTGTCGCTTTGCGTGCAGGATCGCGCGGAAGCAATCGAAAATTTACTCCGTCCGTTCACCCTGCGGTGTGGCAGTCCCGACAGCTTGGGATGTCGGTGTCTGGAGTCGGCGGAAGATGAGCGTGATGGCCTGGTTTCAGTCGCGGACGCAGCGAGGGCAGGTGGCTGTGCCGCATACTGGGCCGGTCGAGCAGGTGACGCACTCGCTCAGCAGCCGGATCGCCGGAGCTGCAGTCGCCATCGTCGCCATCGCGATTGCTTTCGTCGTCATTGCCGCCTCCCGCTACAACGAGACCAAGACGCGCGGCGATCTCGAGCAGAAGATGGCGGCGCTGACAGCGATGATCGCCCATGCCGCGCCGCCGATGATCCTGGCGCGCGACACCGTCACCCTGACCTACATCCTGGAATCGCTGAAGCGCGATCCAGATTTCGATGCGGGTTTCGTCGCTGACGATTTGGTCGCGCTCGCTTCGGCCGGCCGCAATGACGAAGCACGGTTGTCGTTCACTCCGAACAAGCTCGCCCGCCTGCTCGGGCGGGAGGCCTGGGACCTGCTCGGCGAGCAGGACACGCTGCGGCTCGAAGACAAGACCTATGTGACGCAGCTGCTCTCGGTGAAGGTTGGCGGTTTCAAGAAGCAGATCGGCTATGTCGCCTTGCGCTTCGACAAGACCCGGCTCGTCGCCCGCGCGGCCTGGGAGCAGTTCCTGACGATCGGGATCGGCATCGCCCTGCTCGTCGTGCTCGGGCCGCTGCTCTGGATCTCGCTGTCGCGGACGATGCGGCCGCTGAAGAGCATGACCCGCGCGATCGTCGGCATCTCCGACGGCAAGCTCGACACGCCGATCGACGCGGTCGGCCGGCAGGACGAGATCGGCGCCATCGCCAGGGCGCTCGGCGTGCTGAAGCTGCGCCTTGCCGAGCGGGCAAGCCTGCAGCAGCAGCAACTGACGACCGAGGCGGACCGTCATCGCCACCAGAAGCATGTCGAGGAGGCCATCGCGCTGTTCCGCGGCGAGGTCGGCGTCGCGCTCGAGGCCTTCAAGAGCAATGCCGATCGCATGGGCGAGGCCTCCGACGGTCTGGCGCGTGTCGCGGCCGAATCGTCGGAACGGGCCGCCCGCGCTGCCGAGAATTCACAAGGCGCCTCGGTGAATGTCGAGAACGCCGCCCAGGCGGCGGAGGAGATGGGGGCGGCGATCCGCGAGGTCGAGTTCCAGGTGCGCCGCGTCCGCACCGAGATCGTCGAAGCCGCCTCCGCCTCGCGCCATACTGCTGGATCGGTCCAGGCGCTGGACGAGACCGCCCGCGCGATCGGCGAGGTGGTGAATCTCATTCGTGACATCGCGGCGCAGACCAATCTGCTCGCGCTAAACGCCACAATCGAGGCGGCGCGCGCCGGCGAGGCAGGGCGAGGCTTTGCCGTCGTTGCGGCCGAGGTGAAGAGCCTGGCTTCGCAGACTGCCGACGCCACCGATCGGATCGTCAGCCAGGTCGGCGCCATCCAGGGCGCGACGAGCGAGGTCGTCGGCGCCATCCAGAACATCGCCACGCGCATGGGGGCGATCGAGAGCTTCGCCAATTCGGTCGCGACCTCGATCGAGCAGCAGGCGATCGCCACCGGCGAGATCGCCAGCGGCGTCGCCATGGCGAGCACCTCGGCGCTCTCGGTTTCCAGCGATCTCAGCGTGCTCGCCGACAGCGTCGAGGAGACCGGCCGTTCGGCCGAGCAGGTCCGCCATGCCGCCGGCGAGGTTTCGGCCCAGGCGATGCGGCTCGACTCGACGGTGGATCAGTTCCTCAAGCGCGTCGCGGCTTGAGCCCTGATCAAACAATGAAACGGGGCCCCGCAGGGCCCCGTTCGTATTTATCGATCGAAGGCGGGATCAGGCCTTGGCGCCGTCATAGAGCTCGGCGACGTACTCCCAGTTGACCATGCTCTCCAGGAAGGCCTTGAGATAGTCCGGGCGGCGATTGCGGTAGTCGATGTAGTAGGAGTGCTCCCAGACATCGACGCCGAGGATCGGCGTGCCGCCATGGACGAGCGGGCTCTCGCCGTTCGGGGTCTTGCTGACGGCGAGCTTGCCGCCCTTGACCTCGAGCCAGGCCCAGCCCGAGCCAAACTGGCCGACGCCGGCGGCGACGAAGTCTTCCTTGAACTTGTCGACCGAGCCGAAGGATTCGGTGATCGCCTTCTCCAGCGCGCCCGGCAGCTTGCCGCCGCCATTCGGCTTCATCCACTTCCAGAAATGGAGGTGGTTGTAGTGCTGGCCGGCATTGTTGAACACGGCGGGGTTCTTGCCGTAGGAGCCCTTGACGATCTCCTCGAGCGACTTGCCCTCGAATTCCGTGCCCTTGATCGCGTTGTTGCCGTTGTTGACGTAGGCGAGATGGTGCTTGTCGTGGTGGTACTCCAGCGTCTCCTTCGACATGTAGGGCTGGAGGGCGTCATGCGCATAGGGAAGATCGGGCAGGGTAAAGGACATGGGGCCTCTCCTTGGGCTGTCGAAATCGCGACGTGAGAATGGCTGCAACGACGCAACGCTTGGGCAATGATTGCCCGGCGGAACACCCCGCCATTCGCCTGTTAGTTAAGCCCCCCGGCCGGCAGCGGCAACCGCCGAAGCCCGAGAAATCCGGCACGCTCGCTCCATGTTTCCAGCGGGAGAGGGTTGGCGGGCCGTTTGGTTGGCAATACCGGACGGTATCGATAGGTTAACCGCCGAGGCGGCAAGCTGTCGCAGCTCGTCCCGCCCCAAAGGAGCAAGCGTTGGTCAGGCTTTTCGTGGTTCTCGGGTTCGCCCTGCTGGCGGGCGGCGCCTATGCCATCGTCGATGGCTGGCCATATCGTGTCCTAGAAAGTGGCTTCACTGAAGTCATCCTGGGAGGACTGTCGCTCGCCGCCGGCTTGATCCTGCTCGCGCTCGCGGCGGTGCTTGCCGAACTCCGCCGGCTCAAGGGGCTCGTCAGCGGCGCCATGGCGGCGGTCGCCTTGTCCGAACCGCGCTCCGGCGAGCGCCAAATGCCGAGCGAGGCGCCGGCGCGCCCTGAGCCCGCGTTCGACAAGGCGCCGGAGCCTACGGCAGGGCATGTCGGCATGGCGACCACGCTGGCCGCCGGTGCAGGCGCTGCCGTGGTGGCCGGGGCACTCGCTGGCCTGGCGAAGAGCGAGGACGCTCCGGACGCAAAGGCGACCGACAGGGCGAACGAAACTGGTAAGGCGGAGGAGGGCGACGATACTCGCTCCGACCGTGTCGAGACCGTCGCCGCAGAGCCGTCACAGGCACCGCCGGCTGCGACAGGCGACATCGATGACTGGCTGCTGCCTCCGGTTTCGCCCGTGCTCGACGTCGCCCCCGCGGATGTGCGCTCGGATGAGCCGGACGGTGAGGGCGAGGTTGCCATGGAGTCCGAGGACACCCGGGAAATACCCGAAGGCCCGGCGTCGGTGGACGCCGACGAGCCTGCAGATCCTGAAATCCCGGAAATCGCCAAGCCCGCTGCCATCGTTGCGGATGAGCCCGAGGCGAAACAGGCGCAGGAGGAGCGCGACGAGGCCGTAAAGCCGCACGTTGCGCCGGCGACGAGCGCCGAGGATCGGCTATGGTGGCCGCGCATCGAGCGCCCGACCCGGGAGGAGCCAGCCTCCATCGACGATGAGTTCAACGCGCTGCGCGACCAGCTCAGCGGTGTCGTCAACGCGCCGGAAGTCGAGCCGCCGCGGCGCGATCACGATGTCCTCGGTTCAGCGGAGAGCTGGATCGCGGCTCGGCCCTGGCCGCCGGTGACGCAGCCGCGCGATCCCGGCGCTCTGAGTGAGGTCGAGGCCGACGCCGCCGATAAGGCGCGGCCGGAGGAGGCTAAGGCCGAGCCCGCTCCTCTGGCGGACGAGCCTTCGCCGTCTGAGCCGGCCGCCGAGCCTGCTCTCGCAGCGGAAGACGCGTGGCCTGCCGAGAAGGCCGAGCCGTCAGCGGCCGAGGCCAAGTCGAACGAGGCGAAGTCGAACGAAGCCAAGTCGAACGACGCTGAGCCGGCCGAGGCCAAGCCGGACGACGAGCCCGCAGCCTCCGAAGAAGGCGTGATCGGCGCCTATCAGGTCGGCGAGACCCAGTTCACCATGTTCGCCGACGGCTCGATCCATGCCCGCACGCCGGACGGCGATTATGTCTTCGCCTCGATGGACGAGCTGAAGGCCTATCTCGCCAGTGAGAAGGACAAGCTCGAGACTAGCTCGAGCTGACCGGCTCACCCTCCGTATTCCAGCCTCCGCCTGCCGCCGTGATGGCGAAGGCGTAGGCGAGGGCGGTTTCCTTCAGTGAATCGAAACGCCCAGCGGCGCCGGCATGGCCGGCGTCCATATTGGTGTGCAGCATGATCGGGCCGCCGCCGGTCATGGTCGCGCGCAGGCGCGCCACCCATTTCGCCGGCTCCCAATAAGTCACGCGCGGATCGGCCAAGCCGCCCGTCGCCAGGATCGGCGGATAGGCCTGCGCCTTGACGTTGTCATAGGGCGAATAGCTCAGGATCGTCCGGAAAGCCGCCTCATCGCGGATCGGGTCGCCCCATTCCGGCCATTCCATCGGCGTCAGCGGCAGGCTTTCGTCGAGGATGGTGTTGAGCACGTCGACAAACGGCACCTCGGCGATGATCCCGGCGAACAGCTCCGGCGCCAGGTTGGCGACCGCGCCCATCAGCATGCCGCCGGCGCTGCCGCCCTCCGCGACGATGCGGCCGCGGCTGGTGAAGCCCTCGGCTGCGAGCATCTCGCCGGCGGCGATGAAGTCGGTGAAGCTGTTGGGCTTGTTCTGTCGCTTGCCGTCGAGATACCAGCCCCAGCCCTTGTCGGTGCCGCCGCGGATATGGGCGATGGCGTAGACGAAACCGCGGTCGACCAGGCTGAGGGGCCGCGTCCGGAACGAGGCCGACATCGCCGCGCCATAGGAGCCGTAGCCGTAGAGCAGGCAGGGCGCCGAACCGTCGAGCTTGAGATCGCGCCGGTGCAGCAGCGAGACCGGTATTCTGGCGCCATCCTTGGCCGTTGCGAAGATGCGGCGCACGACATAGGCCTCCGGGTCATGGCCGGAGGGCACCTCCTGACGCTTCACCAAGGTGCGTTTGCCGCTGGCGAGGTCGTAATCATAGGTTTCGGCCGGCCGGGCCATCGAGGCGTAGATGAAGCGCAAGGTGTCGGTGTCGAATTCGTAGCCGGCATCGACGCCGAGCCCATAGGCCTCCTCGTCGAAGGCAATGTTGCTCTCCGTTCCGCTCTCGATATCGCGGACGACGATACGCGGCAGACCCTCCTCGCGCTCCAGGCGGATCAGCCGGCCGGCGAGGCAGATATGGCTGAGGATCAGCCGGCCGCGCTTGTGCGGCACGAGATCGATCCAATTCGAGGGCGAAGGATCGCTGAGCGGGGCGCGCACGACCTTGAAGTCTTCGGCTCCGTCAGCATTGGTCAGGATCAACAATTCGTCGCCGTGATGCTCGACGCTATACTGGCGCCCGGCGAGCCGGGGCGCGATCAGCTTGGGCTTGCCGGCCTGGTCGGAAAGGTCGACCAGGCTCACCTCCGAGGTCTCGTGATCGCTGCTCGAGATCAGCAGGAAGCGGCGCGACTGGGTCTGGTCGATATCGGCGAACAGCCCGGGATCGGTCTCTTCATAGAGCAGTTCGTCCTCGCTCTGTGGCGTGCCGAGGCGGTGGCGCAGCACGCGCGTCGGGCGATGGTCGTCGTCGAGCGCGACATAGACGAAGGCGCTGGAATCGGCGGCCCAGATCATCTCGCCGGAGGTGTCGGCGATCGCGTCCGGCAGGTCCTTGCCGGTGGCGAGGTCGCGGATTCGGATCAGGAACAGCTCCGAGCCGGCCTCGTCGGCACTCCAGGCGAGCAGGCGATGGTCGGGGCTGTGCTCGGCATCGCCGAGATCGAAAAACTCCTTGCCCTCGGCGAGTGCGTCGCAGTCGAGCATGACCTGCTCGCGGCCGGCCTTGTCGCCTCGATCCGGCCGCGGCTTGCGGCAGATCAGCGGGTGCTCGCCGCCGCGCCGATAACGGCTGTAATAGAGGAACGGCCCGTCCGGCTGCGGCGGCTCGCTGTCATCCTCCTTGATCCGCCCGCGCATCTCCTCGATCAGGTCGCGCTGCAGCGCCTTCGTCGGCGCCATCAGCGTGTCGCACCAGGCATTTTCGGCTTCGATATGCGCTTTGATCTCGGTCGGCAGGAGATCCGGATCGCGCAGGACTTCGCGCCAGTTCTCGGCGCGAAGCCAAGCGTAATCATCGGTCAACTCGACGCCGTGGACAATACGGCTTTGCCGGCGGACAGCCGGAACCGGCGGCGAGGCGGCGCTGCGCGGGTTAGTCATGCTTGCTCTCCAGGCTGGGTTTGACCGCTTTCAACCATGCGATCGATATTAGGAGCGTTTCATCTTTGCCGATGAGACAGGTAGAGCCCGTCGTTGACACTGACAAGGACAACCTGTTGGCGCAAATGCTGCAGCGCAAAGCGCTCAGGTTACGATCTGCGCCCATAAAACCAGCAATAATATGTCTCGATGAATGTATTCGAATCCTTGCCAAGCCACTTGCGATATTGAAGCGCATGGCTTAGACGAGTGCCGACTGGTCCGTTTTGCATGATTCTATTCCGGTGGAAATTCGACCGTCCGCCGGCTGAGGTCTGGGAGGGCGCTCGCGCCTGGAAACAGAGCTGGGCGCAGTCAATGCTACGACCGGTCAAGATAACAATGGAGCAACGCCATCATGGCTGACCAAGACGGTTCCGATTTCATCGAGCTCACGGCAGATATCGTTTCCGCCTACGTGTCGAACAATTCTGTTCCGGCTTCCGACCTGCCCGCGCTGATCAGCGATGTTCACGCCGCTCTCAATCGCGTCGTCGGTGGTGTTGCGCCGGTTGTTCCGGTCGAAGCGCCCAAGCCTGCCGTCGCGGTGAAGAAGTCGATTACGGCCGATTATCTGATCTGCCTGGAGGACGGAAAGAAGTTCAAGTCGCTGAAGCGTCATCTGCGCACGCAGTACAACATGTCGCCTGAGCAGTACCGCGAGAAGTGGGGCCTGCCGCCCGACTATCCGATGGTCGCGCCGAACTATGCCGAGGCGCGCTCCCAGCTCGCCAAGAAGATGGGTCTCGGCCAGCAGCGCCGCAAGCGGCGTTGATCCGATCCTCGGCCCGACTGGATCATTGCTCATGAAGTAAAGCCGCCGGTTCGTCCGGCGGCTTTTTCTTTGAGCTTCTCATGCTCGTGAGGGCTGTCGAATGAGGAAGGTCGACGAGAGTCCGGAGGACGGCTCCGCCTGGAGCGTCTTCGCACGAATTGAATGCCGGTTTGCGTGAAGAAGGCTTGCTAAGGCAGAGGCTTAGAGCGCCTCCGCGACGGAGAGGCGCAAAGAGTGCTCCAGGATCGCCAATCCGGACCTTGATGGCCCTCTAGCCCAAAACTGTCAGGAGCCTGTCGGGATGGCCATCCGCGTGCTTGCCGTCGGATGATATAGGAATATATACCTTTATCTCGTTGCGATTGAAGTCGGGGAGGCGGTGCCCGTAATGGAACATATCAAGAACAAATTGATTGCCAAGCGGCTGGAAACCGTTCGCTGGGCAGCTCCGGCACGGCTGGTCGAGGTCGCCGTCTGCGGCGCGATGCGCCTGCCGGCGGGGGCGCTGCGCGCCGGGCGCGGGCCGCGCAGGGTCGCCTTCGCGCGGCAGCTTGCGATGTATCTGACCCATGTCGTTTTCGGGTTGACGCTGACCGAGGTCGGCGCCTGCTTCGAGCGCGACCGGACGACCGTGCGGCACGCCTGCGCCCTGGTCGAGGACCGGCGTGATCAACAGGCGTTCGATCTGTCCATCTCGGCGCTGGAGGCCGGCCTCGCGCATCTCGCTCTCGGTTTGCAACTCGGCTCCTATGCGGAGGTCGTACGATGAGCGCCCGCGACGATCTCTCCCTTTCGCCGTCTCGCCTGCTGCGACACCTGAGCGAGGCCGGTGCCTATGCCGTCGACTCGCCGCTGGGTTGCGGGCGGATCGCGCTCTATCGCCGCGGCGCCGGCGGAGCCACGCTTGGAGCCGGCTATGTCGCGGCCGCCGAGGCCGAAGCGCTCGTCGCGGCCGGTTTTGCCGCCTGGTCCGCGCATGGCGGGAAGAAGCGCCGCCTGCGTCTCGTCGATGCGCAGGCGGAAAGGTCGCGCGCGACGACGACGGTCATGGTCGCTGGCGAGGCGCAGCAGGTCGTGCTGGACGAGCGCGAGAGCCCGTTGCTCTGGCTTCATCGCCGCCCCGGCAAGGACGGGCAGCCGCAGATTTCTGCTGTCGAGTTCGCGGCCGGCGAGCGCTTCCGCGCTGATCTGACACTGGCGCAGATGTTGCCGCGCACGACGGTCAACTGGGATGCGGGCCTGGCTGCCGGCACCCATGCGCCGGCACACGGGCCGGCCGAAGCCTCCGATTCCAGCCTGGCGGCACGCCAGCGGATACGCCTTGCCTGCAAGCGCCTCGGCCCCGAATTATCAGGCTTGGCGATCGACGTCTGCGGCTTTCTCAAGGGCCTCGACCAGGTCGAACGCGAGCGCAAATGGCCGGCGCGTTCGGCCAAAGTCGTGCTCCGGCTGGCGTTGTCGGCGCTGGTCGAGCATTACGGCCTGAGTGGCAAGCCGGGGCGTTCGGGCAACCATGCCTGGCGTGCGCCCGATGCGCGCCCGTCGATGCCGGTTCCGCCGATCGGCAGGACCTAGAGCATTTTCGAACGAAGTGAACACCGGTTCGCGTGAAGAAAATGCGATAAAACAAGGAACTAGACCTTTTCCGCGATCCGAAGATTGCGGAATTGCTCTAGACCAGCGCTGCCCGGGCGTCGTTTTTGATCCGCTCCATCATCGCGCGCACGCCATTCGAGCGCTGCGGCGTCAGATGGGCGGCCAGACCGAGGCGCTCATAGATCGCAAAGGCGTCGGTCGCCAGGATCTCCTGTGCCGTGCGGCCGGAATGGATGGCGATGGCGAGCGCGACCAGCCCGCGCACGATGTGCGCGTCGCTGTCGCCGCGGAACGTAAGGCGCGTGGTTTCGCCGGGCCCGCCCTCGCTTTGGGTCTCGAGCCAGACCTGGCTGGCGCAGCCGCGCACCTTGTTGGCGTCGCTATGGGCCTCCTCGGGCAGGGGCGCGAGCGTGCGCCCGAGCTCGATCAGGTAGCGATAGCGATCGTCCCACTCGTCGAGCAGCTCGAAATTGGCGACGATCTCGTCGAGGCTCTCGCTCATGGACTCCGCAACCGGCCTCCGGCTCATTCGCCGTCAACGGAAGGCGGCGATGGCCAGCGTCTTCGGCCTCTCCTGCCGAGACGTCAAGCCTCAGCGCTGTCGCGGCTGTGCCTCGCTGCCGCGGGTCGCGGCGCTCGCCGCCAAGGCGAGGACCCGGGCGCGGGTCTCGGGCTCCAGCCCGGCCAGGACCTCCGCCGCCTCGCGCACGCTCGCCGCGCCCTGCAACGCTGCCTTCGGATCGATCTTGGCGAGGATCGCGATCGCCGCCTTGGCATCGACCAGTAGCGTATCGGGTTCGCTCTTCGTGCCGTGCACGGGCGAGTTCAGCGCGATCACGCCGACGATCGCCAGGCTGCGCAGAAGATAGGCCATCTGTCGTCCCCGTCCGGTTTCAGGCTCCCCAGCCCGCGGATGGGTGAACCTTAGCAAGCGGGTCGAAAGATCAGGTGTCGCCGACAGCATCGATTTGAATCAAAGACAGCACGTCGTCTTCAGCTTCCGTTCACCTTGCCGCCAACAACCGCTTGGTCTGGCGCAGCCTGCGGCGACATGCGCAATTTGTTGAAAAACAAGAGCTATTTCGACCGGTATGGAATTGCGTCCTGGTTTTGGCCACGGCCGCTTTAAGCCCCGCTTAAACGGCGGCCGCGAGGATCGCAGCAACAAGGCGAGGCGAAAGCGCCGAGGCCGGCAGAGGTGCGCGTTTGCGGTTTTCCAGTTTGATGACGGCGGTGAGGGCGCAGGTCGCGGCGATGGTCCATCCATCGGCGCTGGCCGATTCGCTCGAGCGCATGCGTCATGAGCGCTTCATGCTGAGCAGGCTCGTCGCGTCGATCGCGGCGCTCAGCCTGATGCCAGCCTACATCGCCTGGCGCGGCCGTATCGGCGCCCTTGAAATGGTCGTGCTGGTCGCGCTGGCGCTGCCGCTCGTGGCGGTTTTCCTGCTCTCGCGGACGGGGCGGCTCGACCTGGCGCATTTCTTGTCCGGCGCAGCTCTGACCTTGTTGATCACCACGCTCGCCTGCCTGACCGGTGGGGCGGCTTCGCCGCTGCTGCTCTGGCTCGCCGCGGTTCCGGCCGAAGCGATGTTCTTCGGCTCCCGACCCTATGTGGCACGCGCCAGTGCGCTTGCCGTGATTGGTCTCGGAACCGTCGTCGCTTTGCAGGGCGCGGGTGCGATCGCGGAGCCGGCGTCCTGGACTTGGCAGGCAATGCCCGTCTTCGCCGCCGTCGCGATCCTGCACGCAGCGCTGATCACGATCGGCTTCCTCTATCGTCGCGACGACGAGCTGCGCGAGCATCGCGCCTCCGATGCGCGGGCACAGCTGATGCTCGAACATGTCGGCGATCTCGTCACCTGGCACGACGCGGCCGGCTCCGTCGTCTTCGCCAACGAGGCTGCACGTGGACTGACCGGGGCGGAGCCGGCGCAGCTTTTCGGGCGTGGCCTCTTCGAGCGCGTTCACATCGCCGACAGGCCGCTCTTCCTCAAGGCTTTGAGCGATGCCGCGCATGGCAGTGGCCGGGCCGGCGCCTGTTTTCGTGTTCTCTTCGTCCCTGCCTGCGCCGATGGACAGGCCGCGGCGAGCCCGGTCGTGCGCTGGCTTGATCTCAGCGCCCGGCGCATCGAGCAATCCGGCGCGCCTGGTGGCGCGGCCGTGGTCTGCGTCAGCCGCGACGTTACCGACCGGCACGCCATCGACGAGAAGCGCGAGCGTGATCGCGCCGAGGCGCTCAAGGCCAGCGATGTCAAGGACCGGTTCCTGGCGACGGTCAGCCATGAGCTGCGCACGCCGCTCAACGCGATCATCGGCTTCTCGGAGATGCTGAGCGGCGAGCTCGGCGCCTCCTTCAGCGCGGCGCAGCGCGAGGAATATGCTCGGATCATCCACGATTCCGGACAGCATCTGCTCGACGTAGTCAACACGCTGCTCAACGTTTCCAAGATCGAGAGCGGCGCGATGACGATCGAGCAGGACGCGCTCGACATCGCGGAGGTCGCCGAGGACTGCTGCAACGTCGTCGCGCTCAAGGCCGGCAGCGGCAGCGTCGCGCTCGAACGCGTCGTCGGCCCGGACCTGCCGCAACTGCTCGGCGACCGGCGCGCCCTGAAGCAGGTCATGCTCAACCTGCTCTCGAATGCGATCAAGTTCACGCCGCCGGGCGGCCGCGTCACGCTGGCTCTGGTGCGCGATGGCGGCATGATCGACCTCTCGGTCTCCGATACCGGCATCGGCATTGCCGCCGCCGACCTGCCGCGGCTGGGCGACCCGTTCTTCCAGGCCAAGTCCTCATATGAGCGCGCCCATGACGGGACCGGGCTCGGCCTCTCGGTGGTGCGCGGCCTGGTCGGCCTGCATGGCGGCACGCTCACCATCGAGAGCGCGCCGGGCGTCGGCACCCGCGTCGGCGTCCGTTTGCCGATCGGCGGCGTCGTCGCAGCGAGCGAGCCGGCCCGTATCGCGACCTTTGCCCGCGCACCCCGCCGCGGCCTCGAAACCAAGCAACCCGTCCGCCTGACCGCCTGACCCCGAGAGTTCGAGACCCATGTCAGCCACGCTCGCCGCCCGTGCCCGTTCCGATGCGACGCTGTCGATGCCCGTCCGCCGCCCAGCCGGCCGACGCGCGGCGCCGTCCATGTCGGGGCGGCTGCTACGCTGGTTCGGCCGCCGGCCGGGCCGTGGCCTTCTCGTGCTCCTCTTCGCGGCGGTGTCGGTGTTGATCGTCCTGAACGCGGTGCTGTTCCAGAAAGGGCGCCACCCCGCCCCGATGCTGTCGCCACCGCAATCGGCGGCCCGGCCGGCCGAGCAGCGCCGGGTCGAAGCTCCGGCCGTTGCCGAGCCGGCCAGCCCGGCAGCGGCCCCGCAGGCGGTAATGCCGCCGGCACGCCCGGGCACCCTGGCGCCGGCCGCTCGTGACGCTGCGCCGCGCCCGCCGGCCCCCGTCGCGCCCGCGCCGCAGCGGCAGGCTCAGGCGGCGCCAGCCCCCGTGCGGCCCGCTCCGGCCGCCCCGCCGGCGGCGCGTGATCCGATCGCGGATCTGATCAACGGCGCCGACATCCGCCCGCCGGCGGATATCCGGGGACAACGGCGCTGACGGCCGTGTCGCGCAGGCCGCAGGAGCGCTGGCCTTGCCGCGCCTGACCAGCGATCTCTGGGTTTCGGCCTATTTGCGCCAGGCAGCCCATGATGGGCTCGTCGCGGTGCTGCGTCGGCGCGGCGCGCGCGAAGCCGGCGCGATCTTCGTCAAGCTCGACCGGCTCGACGGCACGGCCGCGCTCTATGGGCCGGCGCCGCAGACTCTCGCGGACGAGGCCGGCGAACGGCACTTTCAGCTGCTGCTCGACGCCGATCCGCTTGGCGTCGAGGACAGGGTCGAACGCGAACTCCGCTTCGATAGTGATCTCTGGCTGGTCGAGATCGAGAACCGCGCCGGCGATGCGCGCCTCGACATCGTCGAGAGCTAAATCTTACTCGCCACCGCCGAGTCGGCGCCGGACCTCCTGAACGATGCTGCGAGACGGCGTCCGCTCGGCGCCGGCGCGCGCAGGTGTTCCGCTCGGATCCATCGCCGGCTGCAGCGCTCCGGGCCTCGTGCTGCGTGGGGCGATCCCGCCGATCTGCTGAGCCAGCCGCCGCGCCACCGCCGGCTGCAGCGACCGCATCAGCTCGACCAGCGCGAAGATGCGCTCGACCGAGCGAGCCGCGTCGTCGCCGAGCCCGATCAGGAAGCGCGTGGCATCCTCCGGGCTCGCTCCGCAGCCGATCAGCGCCAACGCTGCGAGCTGGCGCGATGGATCGTTGGCCAGCATCGTCACGAAGCGCGCATCGCCACCAAAGGCCTCCGCGAGCACCGTGAAGGCGCGGCGCCTGTCAGAGAGCGCCGTCGCGATCAGGCCGGAGATCTGCTCGGCGGTGAGCGTCGCCATACGTGGCGAAGGCGCCAGCGCTTCACGCGCCGTCGCGGCATCGATCATGGCGAGGCGTTTTTCCAGGCTCGCCTGCAGGAAGAGCGGCGTCAGGTCGGATATCGGCAGATCGCCCCGTGCCAGCAGGCTCGCACCGAGAGCTGGCGTCGCGACCGCGCGCGGGAGCAGCAGATCGAGGGCCGCATGCGGCAGGTTCGCTGCGCCGTTCGCCACCAGCGCCGCATCGATCTCGGCGCTGTTCCAGCCGGCGAGCGCGATGCTGGCGTTGCCGGTGAGGTCGGGCCGGGCCGCCAGAGCGAGCCGTGCCTCGCCGTCTCCATCAGCCGCGATCTCCTCGATCTCGCTCGTGGTCAGTGGCATGCCGTGGCTGATCAATGCGGCCAGAACCTCGCCGCCGCGAGCGCGAAGGCTGGCGAGCACCTCGCGCGGCGCATACGGCCAGCTCGCGATCTTGCGGGCGATGATCGTTGCCGTCGGCTCGTCGATGACCGGGACCAAAGCCTCGGCCATGGCCCGGAAAGCCTCCATCTCCTCGGCCGACGGGCTGGGGGTCGCCAGCATGAGGTCGGTCTTCACCCGCAGGGCGACCTGGCGCAGGTCGAGCCCGCCATCGCTGGCCAGCCTGGCGAGCTCGGCGAGGTCTGTAGCGGTGCGGGACGGCATGGGCGATTCTCGTCGGGCGAATTTCACTTTCGCGAAACTTATCCGCGATGCGTTAGCACGGCGTTAACCATGATGGGCCTTGATGATCTTGAGGATGGCTGGCGCGACCTGAGCAAGCTGCCGTCCGGGCTTCCGTGTTGTTGCGAATTGGGCGCAGGCGCCAGCAAGGGAGGCGCATCATGGCAGACGTCATTCCTTTCGCGCCGCGCAGGCGCTTCGCCAGCCAGGCTCCTCTGGGCGAGGGGCCGTTCGGCCAAATCCTGTTCTTCACCGGCGTGCGCTACGAGCGCCAGCACGAGCCGGCCGCGAGCAAGCCACCGCGCCGGCCGCGCCCCGCTGGTCGCGGCGAGCGCGAGACACGGCGCAGGCGTCCAGGGTGAGAGCTGCCAGATCGCGATGATCCGGACCCGTCCAGAAACATCACGATCCGTTCTTTCAGAGTTCGAGTGGGATTCATGCGAAAAACCGGTTCCCACTGTTTCGCATCCCACTCGGTCGCGATCGCGGCGCTGTCCTGCCTTCTCCTCGCCGGCTGCTCGACCACCGGCGATCTCGGCCGGCCCCGTCCCAACATCTTCGCCGACCAGATCGCACCGATGATCGGCGAGTGGAGCGCCCGCTTTCGCGGCGAGGCCTCGTCCTGGTTCCATCTGACCGACGACGAGGAACGCCTGCGCGACCGCGCCTGGCGGCTCGTCCTGCCCGCGCATGAGCGCAGCGATTTCGACCGCGAGGTCTCCAAGCTCGCCCATGCCCGCATCCTGCCGGTCGAAGCCCAGTCGAACGATGTCTCCGCCTATCACCGCGCCCTGACCTCGGGGGCCTTTGCCTCTCAGGCCTCGCGCTACAACCGGCTGAGCGAGGACGCCAATGGCGACCGGCTGCTGCTCGGCCAGTTCCGCGCCAATGCCTTGCGGGTCATCAACGCCGACCGGGCGCGCCTGCGCACCCTCGACGCCTCGCAAGAGGTGCCGCCGGAGCAGCGCGATCCGGCCTGGCAGCGCGTCGTTGAGAATGAGGGGCTGATGCTCTGGGTCTGCGAGAGGGCCCGTTTCCGGCTGAAGAGCTATCGCTTTTCGCTCGACAATCTGATGGTCGAGATGCCCTCGCGCGAGGCGGTGCGGGCCGAGCGCGCGATCATGGCGCTGGAGAGCGAGCTCGGCCCCGCCTGCAATCTGCCGCTGATCGGCGTCTTCGGCGGCAAGGGCGAAGGCGCGCCGGCAGGGCGCGGCCCAGTGGTCTACAAGGGGTAGCCGGTCTCCTTCAAGCGCCTGCGCTTACTGCGGAAAAGGGTTCCATCGCCCAGCTGTAAGGTCTAGCCTGCCGATGATGAGCTGACGAACGGTGGAGTGACCCATGTCAGTCGCGCACGTCAGGTTCGCTGCCTCTGCGGCGACGGAGGCGCCCTCCGACCTTAACGTCGATCAGGGGCACCGTCATGAGGCCGGCATCGTCGCCTCGAGCGTCTATGCCCACGGCGTGCGCATTGCCGACATCCCGATCGAGGAAGCAGGCGAGTGGTCCCGCAAGGACGGCCATGTCGTCTGGATCGGGCTGCTCGAGCCCGAGCCGGCCTTGCTGAAATGCGTGCAGGAGCAGTTCAACCTGCATCCCCTGGCGGTCGAGGACGCGACCAACGCCCACCAGCGGCCCAAGCTCGAACAATATGGCGACGCTCTCTTCGTCGTTGCCCGCACCGCGCAGATGATCGACAAGCGCATCGCCTTCGGTGAGACCCACATCTTCGTCGGGCACGGCTACATCGTCAGCGTCCGTCATGGCGCTTCGACCTCGTATACCTCGGTCCGGCAGCATTGGGAGACCTGCCCGACCTCGCTGGCCAAGGGCGAGGACTTCATCCTCTATGCGATCCTCGATTTCATCGTCGACAACTACATGCCGGTGCTCGAGGCGATCCATGACGAGGTCGAGGAGATCGAGGACAAGGTTCTGGCCAAGCCGATGGCGCGCTCCGACATTGAGCGGCTCTACATGCTCAGGCGCGACCTCTTGCGCCTGCGCAATGCAGTCGGACCGCTGGTCGAGGTCTGCCAGCGCCTGACCAATGGCAGCGTGCCTCAGGTCCGCCCGACGCTGGCTGCGATGTTCCGCGACGTGACCGACCATATCCGCACCGTGCAGGAGAAGATCGACAGCTTGCGCGAGGTGCTCGCCTTCGCCTTCGAGGCGAGCCTGCTCGTCGGCCAGAGCCAGGAGAATGCCATCACCAAGCGGCTCGCCTCCTGGGCGGCCATCCTCGCCGTGCCGACCGCGGTCGCCGGCATCTACGGCATGAATTTCGAGAACATGCCGGAGCTCAAGACGTATTATGGCTACTACGTCGTCCTGGCCTTCATCATCAGCGCCTGCCTGACGCTGTTCTGGCGCTTCAAGCGCAATGGCTGGCTCTAGAGCATGATCGAGCGACAGTGGACATCGGTTCGCACGAAGGAATGCGATAAAACAAAGATCTGGTTCAGTCCGCCAGTCCGCAGGCGACGCCGGTCGCCATCGCCTCCGCCTCGCTGCGGTCGAAGGCGCGGCGGACAACAACCCTGGCGACGACCAGCCCCTGCAGCGACGGCGAGACCACGCGCAACTCCCGCGACGTCTCGCCCTCTTCGTCGTTCGCCAGCCGCTCGTCGAGCTGTTCCTGCGTCATCACCACGAATTCGAGCACGCCGCGGATCGCCGCGCGGTCGGTGATCGCATAGGCGACGCCGCCGCCGCGCCGGTGGACGGTGAGGCCGAGCGGCAAGGAGCCGGTGCGGGCCACCACGCGCAGCGGCCCGGCCGCAAGGTCGTAGCTGCAGACCGCCGCGACGCTGTTGGGGGCGCCATCGAGGATGGCGGGCAGGCCCGCCGGCGGCGGCGTCACCAGTTCGGCATGGCCGCTCGCCCCCAGCGCGGCGTAGACGGTGGCGGCGTCTTGCGTGGCCAGCATTGGGATGCGCAGCACAGTGACGATGTGGACGATGCCTGCGAGCAGCAATCCTGCCAGGGTCAGCAAGGCGAGCCGCAGCAGGCCGTTCCCCAATCGCGACAGAAAGCGGCGCAGGAAGCCTCGCGCATCCGAGGCGCGTTGTCCCATGGCCACCATCGGCCGGGTGTCTTCGGTCGCGCTCACCGGCAGTCGATCCTGGCGATACGGGGCAGCGCATCCGGCCTGAGCTCGCCGGCATGGCTCGATATCGGCGTGTCGTAGAGGCGCAGGCGCAACTGGAAGCGCCCCCCGGCGGGCAGAGGCAGCCAGTTGCCGGATTCGGGCGTCGCCGCCAGGACGATGCGCATGCCGCCGCGCTCGCCGCGGACGATCTCGGTATCGGTGAAGCTCTCGCGCGCGATCGGCAACTGCAGGGAACGCCCTCGGGGATCGGAGACGCCTAGTGACCAGCCGCGCGCCTGCGGCGTCACGCCGGTGACGAGATAGCGGCAGCGCGCATCGAGCGCCTGTCCGGCGTCGTCCTCTTTGGCGATCAGCTCCAGCCCTTCGCCGGCGCCGAGCGGCAGGTGCACGCCGCGCGCCAGATAGGCCCGCATATAGGGGTCGATGTCGCGCGCGCCGCTGTTCGGCCAGCTCGTCCAGGCGCCGACTTGGACACGGCCGAACCAGGGCCGCTCCGCCACCGCGTAGCGGGCGGAGGCCAGGCCTAGGCCGGCGCCGAGCGCTATCACATAAGCCAGCGGGAGGACGCGCATGGGGGGATCTCGGTTCGCATCGGCCGGGGGCTCAGCGAATGACGCCGCGGCCGGCGGGAACATCCCGGATGCCGGCCTGTACGGAAGCCCGGGCTGTCCGCGGCACCTCGACCGCCTTGAACATCGCGCCGACCGCGGAGAGCACCTCGAAGGATTTGCGCGGCATATGCCCGGCATTGGCGCCGGCCGCGCCCGAGGGCTCCGCCGCCTTCGCCACTACCGCCTTGGCGTCTCCCGGCTGCGGTGCCACGCCCGGGATCGGTTTGATCTCGATGCCCTGATGGGCGAAGGCCATGATCTCCTTCCAGGTCATCGCCGGCAGCGAGCCGCCGGTCATGTTGTTGGTCTCGGAGGAATCGTCGTTGCCGAACCAGACGGCGCCGACGAGGTTGCCGGTATAGCCGACATACCAGGCGTCCTTGTAGCCATTGGTCGTGCCTGTCTTGCCGGCGCTGACGACGCCGTCGAGCGCAGCGCGCCGGCCGGTGCCGGCGGTCGGCACGGTCGAGAGCATCTGGTTCATCTCGAAGGCGACCTGCGTGCTCAGCACCTGGCTCGGCGCAGGCTCGTCGCGGTCGTGGCGATAGATCTCCTCGCCGAGCGAATTGCGGATGTCGAAGGCGGCATAGGGCTTGGCCCGCTTGCCGCCGTTGGCGAACACGGCATAGCCGGCGGCCTGCTCGATGACTGTGACCTCGGCTGCGCCGATCGGCAGCGAGACGGTGTCGGTCAGTGGCGTGGTCATGCCCATCGCCCGGCAGGTCTCGACGATCTTCATCCGGCCGATACGGGCGGCGCGGGCCTCGTGCGTCTCACCGGTCGCCCTGCCGATCGCGATCGACATCTGCACCGGGATCGTGTTGATCGACTTCGCCAGCGCCACCGTCAGCGGCATAGAGCCGGCATAGGAGCGTCCGTAATTGTTCGGGCACCAGTTGCCGATGCAGACCGGTCGGTCGGTGACGATCGTTGTGGGCTTGTAGAGCCCGGCGCTCATCGCCGCCGCGTAGACGTAAGGCTTGAAGGACGAGCCGGGCTGGCGCAGGCTCGCCGTGGCGCGGTTGAACTGGCTCGCGCCGTAGTCGCGCCCGCCGACGATGGCGCGCACCGCCCCGTCCGGGTCCATGATCACCGCCGCCGCCTGCCGGGCGCGATAGGCCGGGCCGTGCTGGCGCAGGATCGACTCGACCGCCTCGTCGGCGCGCTTCTGGATCGCCGGATCGTGCGGAGTCTTGACCGTCAGCACCCGTTCGGGCCCGAGCTTGCCGTCCTCGGCGAGCTTGCGGACCTCGTCGAAGGCCCAGTCGAGATAGTAGTCCGGGCTGGAATCGCGCCGGCGGTCGATCGGTGTTGCCGGATTGCGCCGGGCGGAATCGACCTGGCCGGCGGTCATGAAGCCGGCATCGACCATGGCGCCGAGTACGTCGTTGGCGCGCGCTCGCGCCGCCGGCAGGTTGACATGCGGGGCGAACTTGGTCGGCGCCTTGAACAGGCCGGCGAGCATCGCCGCCTCCGCCAGCGTCACGTTCTTCACCGACTTGCCGAAATAGTATTCGGCCGCCGCCGCGACGCCGAAGGTGCCGCCGCCCATATAGGCGCGGTCGAGATAGAGCTTGAGGATCTCGTTCTTGGTCAGCCGGTATTCCAGCCAGAGCGAGAGGAAGGCTTCCTTGATCTTACGGTCGAGCGAGCGCTCATTGCTGAGGAAGAGGTTCTTCGCCAATTGCTGGGTGATCGAGGAGCCGCCCTGAACCACGCCCGAGGCGCGGGCGTTGACGGTGAGCGCCCGGAAGGTACCGATCACGTCGATGCCGAAATGGTCGTAGAAGCGCCGGTCCTCGGTCGCCAGAACGGCCTTGAGCAGGTGGTCGGGGAATTCCTCGAGCTTCAGCGAATCGTCATGGCGGGCGCCGCGATGGCCGATCTCGGAGCCGTAGCGGTCGAGGAAGGTGACGGCGAAGACCTGGTTCTTCAGCGCCTCTTCGCGTCCTTCATGGAAGGCGGGGATCGCAAGCATCAGCATCACGATCGCGCCGGCGATGCCGACATTGAGACCCTCGCTGGCGAACTCGGCAGCGAGGCGCTTCGGGCCGCTGACGGTCAGACGGTCGGTGATGCTGCGGATGCGTTCATAGATCTCGCCGGCGCGGTGGCCGGCAGCATAGAGCGAGGCGTCGATCCACGAGTCGGCGCTCAGCGCGAGGCGCTTGAGACGGGTCGTCCAGCTCGCTTTCCGGAACTCGATCACGGTCGTGCGGCATCCTGAGCCTGCCGCGGGGGCGCGTCCGCGGTGTCTTGGACCGGCCGACGAAGGCCAAGCCCGATCTCAGAAGGTAAGGGCTCCAGGCTTGTAACGGAAGTATGCGAAGGCGGGGTTGCCCGACAAAAAAGGCGGTGTTGCCGACGGGTCAGCTTTTGGTCGCCAGCACCGCGAAACGGGTCGAGGAGGCCAGCCGGAGTGCGTCGTGTAGCGCCGCGCTGCGCTGCTGCGCCCTGACCACCTGTGCATAGTCGGCCGCCTCGACGCGCGCGAAGCCGGCCTGGCGCAGCATCGTGCCCAGCCGCTCGAAGCTCAGCCCGTCGCGAAAGAAGAAGCGCTTGGTGATCGAATCGAAGGCGGCGCGATCGGCTGCGTGCGGAGCAGCGCCGGCGCGCTCGCGCAGGAAGGTCGCGGCGCGGTTGATGAGGCCCTGCAGCCATGAGCGGTTGATCCAGTCGCCGTCGATGACGAGCAGTCTGCCGCCGGGCTTCAGCACCCGGAACCATTCGGCGAAGGCCGCTTCCGGATCGGTCAATGTCCAGACCAGATGGCGCGTCACCAGCGCATCATAGGTCCCGTCGTCGTCGAGCAGCCGCTCGGCGTCGCCGGCCAGGATGCGGGCCTGGTCGCCATGCTTGGCGCGGGCGCGGGCCAGCATCTCCTCGGAGAAGTCGATCGCCGTGACCTTGTGGCCGAGTGAGAGCAGCGCGCGGGTGATCTCGCCGGTGCCGCAGGCGAGGTCGAGCACCTCGCATGGCTCGGCGCCGAAGGACTGCCGAAACAGCGACTGGAAGGCCGCGAGCTCGGCAGCCGACTTGATGGCGTGGCCGACTTGGCTGTCGAAGCTGGCGGCCCGAGCGGACCAATAGGTCCGGATCTCCTCCTTGAGGGAGTAGTTGGCGCCAGGTTCCGAAAGACCGTTGGAGATGCTGCTGTCTGACATCGGCGTTCGCCCAGCTCGACTTGCGAGGGTATTATTCCGCTGCACGGGCAGGCGCAAACTGCACCTCGCCTTGGCCGCGCCGCCGGGCGGAGCCATGCACGACGACGAAGGGCGTCTCGCCCTCTGCCGCTTCGACCCTGGCGACCACGCCGTAGACCTCTTCCAGCAGCGCCGGCGTGATGATCTCGCGCGGATCGCCGAAGGCGGCGAGCCGCCCTTGCGACAGCACCATCACCTTGTCGGCGATGCGCAGCGCCTGGTTGAGGTCGTGGATCGCGATCAGCACGCAGATCTGCCGCTCGCGCGCCAGCCGGCCGACGAGGCTCAGCACCTCGAACTGGCGATGCAGGTCGAGCGCGCTGGTCGGCTCGTCGAGCAGCATGATCTCTGGCCGGCGCACCAGCGTCTGCGCGATCGAGACGAGCTGGCGCTGGCCGCCCGAGAGCTCGCCGAGGCCGCGGAAGGCGAGATCGGCGATATCGAGGGCGTGCAGGGCTTCGTCGATCGCGGCGAGCTCGTCGTCGCCGACGCCCCAGGAGCCGCCCTGCTTGCGCGCGAGCAGGATCGATTCGTAGACGGTCAGCACCGCGTTCACCGCCGTGTCCTGCGGCAGATAGCAGGGCGACCTGCCGGCCGAGCTCTCGACCTGAACCGTGCCGGAGCCCCCCAGCAGCCCGGCGATGCGGCGGAACAGGGTCGACTTGCCGGCGGCGTTGGGGCCGATCACGGCGACGACCTCGCCACCGGCCATGGTCGGCGTGGTGATCCCGTCGAGGATCCGGCGCTTGCCGTAGGCGACGCCGACATCGGTCAGTGTCAGGCGCTTCACCATGAGCGCCTCCGGCTGGTCAGGATCAGGCTGAAGAAGAAGGGTCCGCCGACCAGCGCCGTGACGATGCTGATCGGGAAGATCAGGCCGGGTATCAGCGATTTGCTGACCACCGACGAGGCCGACAGGATCGCAGCCCCCGCCAGCGCCGAGGCCGGCAGGAAGAAGCGCTGGTCCTCGCCGATCACCATGCGGGCGATATGCGGGCCGACCAGGCCGATGAAGCCGATCGTGCCGACGAAGGAGACCGGCACAGCCGCGAGGAGCGCGACGAGCAGCATGGTCTCGAGTCGCAGTCGCTTGACGTCGATGCCGAAGCTCGCCGCCTTCTCGTCGCCGAGCCGCAAGGTCGTCAGCGCCCAGGCCCGGCGCGCGAACAGCGGCAGGCAGAGCAGCAGGATGGTCGTGGTGATCGCGAGCTTGTGCCAGTTCGCCTTTGTCAGCGAACCCATCATCCAGAAGACGACGGCCCCGAGCGCCTGCTCGGAGGCGAAGAACTGCAGCAGGGAGAGCAGGGCGTTGAAGGTGAAGACCAGCGCGATGCCGAGCAGCACCACCGTCTCGGTGGTGACGCCGCGGCGCTGGCTCAGCAGATGGATCAGCAGGGAGGCGCCCATCGCCATGACGAAGGCGTTGAGCGGCACAACATAGTCGATGGCGAGCGGCACGATGGCGACGCCGAAGACCAGCGCCAGCGCCGCGCCGAAGCTGGCCGCCGCCGAGATGCCGAGCGTGAACGGGCTGGCGAGCGGGTTGTTCAGCACCGTCTGCATCTGCGCGCCGGCGATGGCGAGCGAGGCGCCGGTGACGACCGCCATCAGCGCGACCGGCAGGCGGATGTCCCAGATCACGACCCGGACGGCAGCCGGTGCCGTCGAGGGCGAGATCAGCGCGTTGACCACTTCTGTCACGCCGTAGCGGGCCGGGCCGAGCATCAGGTCGACGATCAGGCAGGCCAGCAGCACCGCGGCGAAGCCGACCAGGATCAGCTTGCGGCGCAACGACAGGGCCCGATAGGCGTCTCGCCCTTGGGCCGTGCTCCGCGACGCCTCCGCCGGCGTCGTCACAACATCGTCCGCGCTGGCGGGGGCAAGGCTCATTTGCCCGCCTCGAGCGAGACCCACAGGCCGGGTTCATAGGGCAGCGGCAGGAAGCGCTCGTGCAGCAGCTTTATGGTCGCGCCGGGATCGACGTCCTTGAACAGCTCCGGATGCAGCCATTTGGCGATCTCCTGGATCGCCACGAACTGATAGGGGCTGTTGTAGAACTGGTGCCAGATGCCATGGACGCGGCCGTTCTTGACGGCGGCGGTCTGGGTGAAGGCCGGGCGCTTCATCAGATTGGTCAGCTTGCGGCGTGCCTCGGTCATGTCGGCGCCGTAGCCGAGCCCGACCCAGTTGCCGCCTGGCACATAGCCGTCCCAGTTGCTGCCGGTGACGATCACGACATCGGGATTGGAAGCGACGATCTGCTCGGCGTTGACCGTGCCGAAGGTGCCGGGGATCAGCGGCGCTGCCAGATTCCGGCCGCCGGCGAACTCGACCATCTTGCCGAAGTTCTCGTTGCCGAAGGACATGCAGCAATCGTCGGAATAGCCGCCGGCGCGCTCGATCATGACCAGCGGGCGCTTGAGATCGGGCGCCTTCGCCAGCCGGTCGGTCACGACCTTGATCTGCTCGGCGCGGAACGTGATGAAGTCCTCGGCGACCTGCTCCTTGCCGAAGAGCTTGCCGATCAGGCGCATCGACGGCTCGGTGTGCTCGAAAGGCTTCTCGCGGAAGTCGACATAGACGGCGGGGATGCCGGCCGAGGCGAGCTTCTCGACCAGCCTGGCCTCGTCGCTGGCGATCTTGGCCTCGATGTTGAGGAAGAGCACGTCGGGCTTCAGCGAGATCGCCTGCTCGACGTCGAAGGCGCCTTCCTTCATCCCGCCGAAGGTCGGCAGCTTGGCGATCTCGGGATAGCGCTTCGCATAAGCGCGGAAGGTTTCGGGATCGGCCTTGCCTAGGTCGTCGCGCCAGCCGACGACGCGCTTGAACGGCTCGTCCCTGTCGAGCGCGCCGACGAAATACATCTGCCGGCCTTCGCCGAGGATGATCCGCTTGACCGGCGCATCGACCTCGACCTTGCGCCCGACGATGTCGGTCACCGTGACCTTGTCGGCCAGCGCGGGCAGGGCGGTGGTGGCGAGGCCTGCGGTGACCGCAAGGGCGCTCAGCAAGTGTCGACGGGTCAGCATCGGGAAAGCTCGGGAACGAGGGAATTCTTCCTCCCGTTAGGCCGATCCGAGTATTCGGTCAATTTTCATAGATTATAGTCTCTCTAAACAAAGATTAGAATCGATGTAAAGAATGACGCCGCGCTTCCTGCCACCGTGTGGGATACAAGCCGTGCTCGGGCTGCCGGGACCCAGTGATTGCCGACTGGCATCCCTGGGTGCATAAGCGGCCATGGCCGACGCGACGACCGACAGCACGCCTTTCTGGCGCAGTAAGACGCTCGAGGAGATGACCGAGGCGGAGTGGGAATCGCTCTGCGACGGCTGCGGCCGCTGCTGCCTGGTCAAGCTCGAAGACGAGGATAACGGTCGCATCCACGCGACAGATATCGGCTGCCGGCTGTTCGATGCCGGCACCTGCCGCTGCCATGACTACGCCAACCGTTCGAAGACGGTGCCCGATTGCGTCACGCTGACGCCGGATGCGGTGCGCACCTTGCCGTGGCTGCCGCCGACTTGCGCCTACCGTTTGCTCAGCGAGGGCAAGGACCTGCCCTGGTGGCACCCGCTCGTCTCCGGCGACCCTGAGACCGTGATCGCGGCAGGCGTGTCTGTCCGGGGCAAGGTCTACGCCAATGAGGACGAGGTCGCCGAGGAGGAGATCGTCGAGCGCATCGTCGCCTGGCCGCTGCGCTGGCCGAAGGCGGCGCGGGGCAAGCGGGCTGGCTGAGCGCAAATCACTCGTTGCGTCGCTTGATTACCGAAACCGCAAATTCTCGCGCGAGAGCTGGTCGAGCGTGGTCACGCCCATCAACTTCATGCCGCGCTCGACTTCTGTCTTCAGTTGGCCGAGCGCCCGCTCCACGCCCGGCTGCCCGGCCGCCGCAAGCGGGTACAGATAGTAGCGTCCGACGCCGACGGCCTTGGCGCCGAGCGACAGGGCTTTCAGCACATGTGTGCCGCGCTGGATGCCGCCATCCATGATCACGTCGATCTTGTCGCCGACCGCGTCGACGATCTCGGCGAGCTGGTCGAAGGCGGCGCGCGAACCGTCGAGCTGCCGCCCGCCATGGTTGGAGAGGATGATGCCGGTGCAACCGATCTCGACCGCGCGCCGGGCGTCGGCGACCGACATGATGCCCTTGAGGCAGAACTGCCCGGACCACAGCCTGACCATCTCGGCGACATCGTCCCAGGTCATGGATGGGTCGAGCATCTCGGTGAAATAACGGCTGATCGACATCACGCCGCCGCCCATGTCGACATGGCTATCGAGCTGCGGCAGGCTGAACTTCTCATGGGTGAGGTAGTTCAGCGCCCATTGCGGCTTGATCGCGAACTGGGTGATGCCGGCGAGGTTGAGCCGGAACGGGATCGAGAAGCCTGTGCGCAGGTCGCGCTCGCGATTGCCGCCGGTGATGCTGTCGACGGTCAGCATCATAACGTTCACTCCGGCCTCCTTGGCGCGCGCCATCATCGCCCGGTTCAGGCCGCGATCCTTGTGGAAGTAGAACTGGTAGACCTGCGGGCCGCTATGCGCCTTGCGCAGTTCCTCGAGGCTGACCGTGCCGAGCGAGGAGACGCCGAACATCGTACCATAGCGGGCCGCCGCGGCAGCAACCGCACGCTCGCCCTGATGATGGAACAGCCGCTGCAGCGCCGTCGGCGAGCAATAGAACGGCACCGCGAGCGTCTGGCCCATCACCGTGACGGAGGTGTCGACGCTGCTCACGCCACGCAGGACGCTCGGAACGAGATCGCAGCGCTCGAAGCTCTCGGAATTGCGCCTGAGGGTGACCTCGTCGTCAGCGCCGCCATCGATATAGTTGAAGATCGGGCCCGGCAGCCGCTTCCTCGCGAGGGTGCGGAAGTCGTGGAAGTTGTGGCAGTCGTTCAGGCGCATCGGTCGCTTCGACGTGGTTCGGGAAGGGGGCTGCGCCGGCCGCCGTTTGATCGGCAGTGGTCGCAATTCAAGGCGGGGCTGAACCCTATCGCGCAGCGCCGGCCTTGGCCATATTGCGCCGCCGGTCGCCAGGCGTCCGAGATCGGTGGATGACGCAGCGGCGCTGTGCATGATCATTGATTGTTCATCCGGTTTTCGGCATGACCACGCCGCACCCGGTGCGCTGCAGCAGCGGGCACCGCAAATGCGAACCATGTGGGCGCGCCGGCGTTGATGATGCCGGCGACAACATT
This sequence comes from Allobosea eneae, assembly GCF_042657265.1. Classification (NCBI taxonomy): domain Bacteria; kingdom Pseudomonadati; phylum Pseudomonadota; class Alphaproteobacteria; order Hyphomicrobiales; family Alloboseaceae; genus Allobosea; species Allobosea eneae. The sequence continues at coordinate 10,176 of NZ_JBHSLW010000008.1, read as the reverse complement.
GGGAAAGGCAGGCTATGGCAGGGCAGAAGTGGGTCTACACCTTCGGCGACGGCAAGGCCGAAGGCGAGGCAGGCATGAAGAACCTGCTCGGCGGCAAGGGCGCGAACCTGGCCGAGATGAGCAATCTGGGACTTCCGGTGCCTCCGGGCTTCACCATCACCACCGAGGTCTGCACCTGGTATTACGACAACGGAAAGAATTTCCCGGCCGAGCTCGACGCTGAGGTCAAGGATGCGCTGGCCGGCATGGCCAAATTGACCGGCAAGACCTTCGGCGATCCGGCCAATCCGCTGCTGGTCTCGGTCCGCTCCGGCGCGCGTGCCTCGATGCCGGGCATGATGGACACCGTCCTCAATCTCGGCCTCAACGACGTCACCGTCGAGGCGGTGGCCAAGGCCTCGGGCGATGCCCGCTTCGCCTATGACAGCTATCGCCGCTTCATCACCATGTATTCGAACGTCGTGCTCGACATCGACCACGGCCATTTCGAGGAGGCGCTCGAGGACTATAAGGAGCGCAAGGGCCTCAACCTCGACACCGACCTCTCGGCCGACGACTGGAAGGTGCTGGTCGGCAAGTACAAGGATATCGTGAAGAAGGAGCTCGGCTCCGATTTCCCGCAGGACCCGCAGCAGCAGCTCTGGGGCGCAGTGGGCGCCGTCTTCTCGTCCTGGATGAACGCCCGCGCCATCAAGTATCGCGAGCTCAACGGCATCCCGGCCTCCTGGGGCACTGCGGTCAACGTCCAGTCGATGGTCTTCGGCAATATGGGCGAGACCTCGGCGACCGGCGTCGCCTTCACCCGCAATCCCTCGACCGGGGAGAACGCGCTCTATGGCGAGTTCCTGATCAATGCCCAGGGCGAGGACGTCGTCGCCGGTATCCGTACCCCGCAGGACATCACCGAGGCGGCCAAGCTCGCCGCCAAATCCGACAAGCCTTCGATGGAGAAGACGATGCCGGAGGCCTATGCCGAGCTCTGCCGCATCTACGGCATCCTCGAGAAGCACTATCGCGACATGCAGGACATGGAGTTCACCATCCAGGAAGGCAAGCTCTGGATGCTGCAGACCCGCTCCGGCAAGCGCACCGCCAAGGCGGCGCTCAAAATCGCAGTCGATCTCGCCCGCGAGGGCCTGATCACCGAGCAGGAGGCGGTCGGCCGCGTCGAGCCCGGCGCGCTCGACCAGCTCCTGCATCCGACGATCGACACCAAGGCCGAGCGGCGCGTGCTGACGGCCGGCCTGCCGGCCTCGCCCGGCGCCGCCGCCGGCGAGATCGTTTTCACCTCCGAGGCGGCCGAGGCCGGCAAGAAGGCCGGCAAGAAGGTCATTCTCGTCCGCGTCGAGACCTCGCCGGAGGACATTCACGGCATGCACGCCGCCGAGGGCATCCTGACCACGCGCGGCGGCATGACCTCGCATGCGGCGGTGGTGGCGCGCGGCATGGGCAAGCCCTGCGTTTCGGGCGCCGGCCAGATCCGCGTCGACTACGCCAAGGGCACGATGACCGTCGGGCCGACCACGCTGAAGGCCGGCGACTTCGTCACCATCGACGGCAGCAACGGCCAGGTGCTGCTCGGCGAGGTCAAGATGCAGCAGCCGGAGCTCTCCGGCGATTTCCGGACGCTGATGGGCTGGGCCGACAAGGTGCGGCGCCTCAAGATCCGCGCCAATGCCGAGACCCCGCGCGACGCCAAGACGGCGCGCGAGTTCGGCGCCGAAGGCATCGGCCTTTGCCGCACCGAGCACATGTTCTTCGATGCCGGCCGCATCCTCTCCGTGCGCGAGATGATCCTGGCGGAGGACGAGAAGGGCCGGCGCGCCGCGCTCGCCAAGCTCCTGCCGATGCAGCGCCAGGACTTCGTCGAGCTCTTCACCATCATGCAGGGCCTGCCGGTGACGATCCGCCTGCTCGATCCGCCGCTGCACGAGTTCCTGCCGCAGACCGACGACGAGATCGCCGAGGTCGCCGCGGCCATGGGCACGACCTCCGACAAGCTGAAGCGCCGCGCCGCCGAGCTGCATGAGGTCAACCCGATGCTCGGTTTCCGCGGCGTGCGTCTCGCCGTCGCCTATCCCGAGATCGCCGAGATGCAGGCCAGGGCCATCTTCGAGGCGGCGGTGATCGCCGCCAAGGAGACCGGCCACCCGGTCATCCCGGAGGTGATGGTGCCGCTCGTCATGGGCGCGCCCGAGCTCGACCTGGTCAAGGGCCGGATCGACGCGATGGCGCAGGCGGTGAAGAAGGAGAGCGGGACCGAGTTTACCTATCAGGTCGGCACCATGATCGAACTGCCGCGTGCCGCGCTGCGGGCGGAGGAGATCGCGCAGAGCGCCGAATTCTTCTCCTTCGGCACCAACGACCTGACCCAGACCGCGCTCGGTATCAGCCGCGACGACGCTGGCTCCTTCCTCGGCTCCTACACGGCCCGGGGCCTGCTCGAATCCGATCCGTTCGTGACGATCGACCAGGACGGCGTCGGCGAGCTGGTCAGGATCGCCGTCGAGCGCGGGCGCAAGGCGCGGCCGAACCTCAAGCTCGGCATCTGCGGCGAGCATGGCGGCGACCCCGCCTCGATCGGCTTCTGCGAGAGCGTCGGGCTGGATTACGTCTCCTGCTCGCCCTTCCGCGTGCCGATCGCGCGCCTCGCTGCCGCTCAGGCGGCCTTGGGTGCTATCAAGGCCAAGGACGCGTGACACGCTCCTCGTCATTGCGAGGAGCAGAGCGACGAAGCAATCCAGGAGTGGCAGAGTTCTACGTCCTCCTGGATTGCTTCGCTCCGCTCGCAATGACGGGAAGCAGTCGTGAAGACACTCACCACCATCGGCTTCGATGCCGACGACACGCTCTGGCAGAACGAGCAGTTTTTTCGGCTGACGGAGGAGCGCTTCGTCGCGCTGCTCGGCGAGCATGGCGAGGCGGCCGAGATCTCCGGCAAGCTGCTCGAGTCCGAGAAGCGCAACCTTACCTTCTACGGCTTCGGCATCAAGGGCTTCACCCTCTCGATGATCGAGACCGCGCTCGAGGTCACGCGCGGCCAGGTCCCGCCGGCGGTGATCGGCGAGATCCTGGCGGCCGGCCGCGAGATGCTGACTCATCCAGTCGAGACCCTGCCGCATGCGCAGGACACGCTCGGCGCGCTCGCTGGCCGCTACCGGCTGATATTGATCACCAAGGGCGACCTCTTCGATCAGGAACGCAAGCTGGCCCAGTCCGGCCTCGGCGACTTCTTCGACGCGGTCGAGATCGTCAGCGACAAGAGCGCTGCGACCTATGAGAAGCTGTTCACCCGCCATGGCGACGGGCCGGGGCGGGCGCTGATGGTCGGCAACTCGCTGAAGTCCGACATCGTCCCGGCGCTCGCCGCCGGGTCCTGGGCCGCGCATGTGCCGCATGAGCTGACCTGGGCGCTGGAGCACGCCGAGGAGCCGATCGCAGAGGCGCGTTTCCGAAAGCTGCCAGATCTCGGTGGGCTGGTCGATCTGGTGCGCGAGATCGGCTGAAGGCAGGCGCTTCGGCCGGCAAACTGGACCCGCCTTGCAATTTATGCTAGGTCCCCCGATGTAAGACGAGATGCGGCCGGTTCTGGCCAATCCTCCGCGCGGGTATTCCGACCGGCGGGCCACTTCAGATCCACCACACGTCGATACAAGACCATGGCGAGGCGTCCGCGCGTCCGGTCATGGGTTCCACGAATACGCGGATCTGAAGTGCAAGGATTAGTCCCGCTATGAACAAGGGCACCGTCAAGTGGTTCAACGCCACCAAGGGCTACGGCTTCATCACCCCTGAGGCCGGCGGCCCCGACGTTTTCGTCCACATCAGCGCCGTCGAGCGCGCCGGCCTGCGCGAGCTGCGCGAAGGCCAGGTCGTCTCCTACGAGCTGATCGCCGATCGCAAGACCGGCAAGTCCTCGGCTGGCAATCTCGTCGCCAACTGAAGACATCTTTCGGGCGGGCCATCAGCGTCCGCCCGTTTCCAGACGCAGGCCACAGCCTGCGATACACGACATCCCCCGGCGCAGTGGCTAGCGGTTCGCCGGGCGGAAAGAGACCATGCGTAGACCGAGACTGCATGCCGAGGCGCTTCCGTTCACCACGTGCGCCCCATGCCGTTCGGCTCAGAAAGACCTGATTTGACCAAATTTACCGACCTCGGCCTGGCCGAGCCGCTTCTCAAAGCGCTCGCCGCCGAAGGTTATGAGACGCCGACGCCGATCCAGGCGCAGGCGATCCCTTCGATTCGCGATGGCCGTGACCTGCTCGGAGCCGCCCAGACCGGCACCGGCAAGACGGCTGCGTTCTCGCTGCCCATGCTGCACCGGCTGCTCAACCAGCCGCGGCGCATGCAGCCGCGCTCGGTGCGCGCTTTGATCCTGTCGCCGACGCGTGAGCTCTCGGCCCAGATCGAGACGAGCATCCGCACTTATGCCCAGTTCACCTCGCTGAAGTCGACGGTGATCTTCGGTGGCGTGCCGGTCGGCAAGCAGATCCGCGCTCTCGGCCAGCATGTCGACATCCTCGTCGCCACGCCCGGCCGCCTGCTCGACCTCGTCGATCAGCGCGCCGTCTCGCTGCGCGAGATCGAGTTCCTGGTGCTGGACGAAGCCGACCAGATGCTCGACCTCGGCTTCATCCATGCGTTGCGCAAGATCGCGACGCTGATCCCGAAGCAGCGCCAGACCCTGCTGTTCTCGGCGACCATGCCGAAGGCGATCCGCGAGATCGCCTCCGCCTACCTGACCGATCCGGTCGAGGTCGCGGTCGCGCCCGTCGCGACCACGGCCGAGAAGATCGACCAGCGCGTCATCTTTACGGAAGCCGGCCAGAAGCCGGCCTTGCTGGCAAGGACCTTGAGCGTTCCGGAGATGGAACGCGCCATCGTCTTCACCCGCACCAAGCACGGTGCCGACAAGGTCGTGCGCCAGCTCGAGCAGGCCGGCATCAAGTCGGCCGCGATCCATGGCAACAAGAGCCAGGGCCAGCGCGAGCGGGCGCTGGGCGCCTTCCGCGACGGCGAGCTGCGCATTCTGGTCGCGACCGACATCGCCGCGCGCGGCATCGATGTCGACGGCATCAGCCATGTCGTCAATTTCGACCTGCCGAACGTGCCCGAGACCTATGTCCACCGCATCGGCCGCACTGCACGCGCCGGCGCGTCGGGCCTCGCCATCGCCTTCTGCACGCCGGAAGAGCGCGGCGATCTCGCCGCGATCGAGAAACTGACCAAGGTCGCGCTCACCCCGGTCGGCGACGTGCCGCATTGGGATGGCCGCACCCCCAAGAAGCCGCCGCAGAACCGTGGCGGCCGCGGTCAGGGTCGCCCGCAGAACGGGCAGCCGCAAGGGCAGGGCCAGCGCCGCGACGGTCGCGGCGCTCCGTCCCATGGCCGTGGTGGCCAGCGTCAGGAGCAGGGCGAACGCCAGGGCCAGCCGCATCGCGAGCAGTCGCGCCCGAACCAGCCGCGCCAGCAGCAGGCCCGTCCGGAGCAGCCGCGTCACGAGCGCCCGGCCCAGCGCCATGAGGCGGCTGGTGCACGAAAAGACGTAAGTTCCGGCAAGGAAGGGCTTGGCGGCGTCGCGTTCTTGCAGCAAAGAACGGGACAACGACGCACCGGCGGCGGCGGGCGGCGCCCGAACTGACAGGCGCCGTAACTGCTGGGGCCGAGCCGGAAAGGCTTGGCCCCGCGCCGAGGACAAGACGAAGGATCAGCGAATGGCGAAAGAAGAACTGCTCGAATTCGACGGCACCGTGGTCGAGGTGCTCCCGGATGGCAATTACCGGGTGAAGCTCGACAATGACCACGTCATCCTGGCCTATGCGGCCGGCAAGATGAAGAAGAACCGCATTCGCACCATCGCCGGCGACCGCGTGGTCGTGGAGATGTCGCCTTACGATCTCGATCGCGGCCGCATCAATTTCCGCCAGAAGACCGCCAGCCCCGGCCCGATGCCGCCGCGGCCGCAGAATTTCCGTCGGCGCTGAGCCCAGCGATGCGCTTCAGCCGGCCCGAGCAATTCTTCATCGCGGCTGGCGCCGGGCTCGGCGCGCTCGCCTCGCTCGCGGTCAACACCGGCTGGATTGCCAGAGGCGGGACCTTCCCGCCCTTCGTCTACGTGCTGCTGGCGCTCGCTGTGGTCGAGGTCGTCGCCGGCTTCGCGACGAAGCAGCCGCCCGGCACCCTGTTCTCGATGCCGGCCCGCATCCTCGCTTTCGCGCTCGGCGTCGGCGTGCTTCTGTTGTTGACCGGTAGTTTGGCTTGAGCCACCGCCGTCATTCTCGGCCGCAGTGAAGCGGAGAGCCGAGAATCTCTTGACCAGAACGCGCCGAACCAGGGCGCTCTCCGGCCCGAGATGCTCGGGGGAGGCCTGAGCATGACGCACAACCTCCCGCAGGCAAGAAAAAAGCCCCGGCCGAAGCCGGGGCGAGAGGTACGTGTTACGTGGTGACAGGTACTACGAAGAGAACTTGGAAAACTCAGTAGCCGCTCTTGGCCCAGTATTGCGAGCCGGCGCTGACCATGACCTGGCGCTGGCGCGTCGCATACTCGGCTGGAATGGTCTGGTGCTCGACCCGCGAGGCGCTGACCATGACGCGGCGGCTGCGCTCGCCATAGACGGCCGGGACGACATCATACTCGACCGAGGCCGGCGAGACCTCGACGGTGCGCTGCTGATAGCCGTACTGCGCCGGAACATGAACCCAGCAGCCGGTTGTCTGGCCGTAGGCGTCGCGGCTGACCTCCCAGCGCTTGGTCGCCGGCGAGATCAGGACCTTCTCGGAGACGGTCTTGTACTGGGCCGGGATCTGACGGGCGATGCGGCGCTCCGGCTGGATCACCACCTTCTCGATGACGGTATCGTACTGAGCCGGGATGACCTTGGAGAAGGTGCGCTCGGGGCGCACGATATAGCTCTCGTTGACGGTGTCGTAGACCGGCGGTGCCGTGACCAGCTTGTAGCAGGAGCCGCCGCCGCACGAGCTGACCGGAGCCCGGTAGCAGGAGGAGGTGGTGCAGCCGCCGGCGACTGCCGGAGCGGCAAGGCCCATCAAGGCCGTTGTGGCGAGTGCCGAAAGCGAAAGAAGCCTGAACGTCATAGCTGACCCCAACCCTGCGTTGCGCAACGCTGCCGCTGCGTCGTTGGGGTCAGGAAGCCCGAACTGATCTATGAAGACAAGGTTAACTGCAAAACAAGGTAAAATTAACCAGTTCGGCTCTGCCGGATGCTGTCCTTCCGCGACTGACACGTCGTGCGGATCGTCAGGTGTTCAGCGTCGTTTCCGGTTGGCCGGGATCGCGGCCAAAGGGGATAGCCGGCCCTGGCTCGGTGCAGGGCGCGGCCATCCGGCCTGCCTCACTGGGTCACGCCCCGCTTCATGCCGAAGCCTTCGATATAGCAGCGGCAGGCTGAGATCGGCGGCGCCGGCGGGGCGGCACACGAGCCGCGCGAGGTCACGCAGATGTTGCTGTAGCGCTGGCGATAGGGCCGGTCATTACCATAGCGCTGGCCGCCGTCGCGATAGCGCGGTCGGTCGTAATCGTAGCGCGGCGGCGGCCGATCGTCATCATAGTCGTAGCGCGGCGCTTGCCGATAATAGGGATCGTAATACTGGGCGCTCGCGCCGGTCGCGGACGAGATGGCCACGCCGACGAGAGCGGCAAGGGCGAGCGTCCTGATCATATCTGTCCTCCTGATCTCCCAGCCGCAGCCGGGTGCGAATCCATTGGAGGCCAGAATAAGGGCCGGTCTATGAACGGTACCTGAGCGGCATCCGGACTAGCTGCGAAGCGAGGGAGTCGCGTCACAGCGCCAAGAGAATGAGCGGGTCGGCGCTATGCTTGCGACAAGCTCAGCTGCCGGCCTTCATGCTGACGGCCCAGTAGTCCTTCACCTGCTTCACCAGAGTCTCCGGCAGCGGGACATAGCCGAGCGTCGTCGCGTCGGCGGCGCCGGCCTCGAAGGACAGCCGGAAGAAGTCGAGGACCTCCTGGGTGCGGCGCGTGCGCGGCTTCGGCACCAGAGCGAAGGTGGTGGCGACGATCGGATAGGCCTCGGCGCCGGGCGCATCGGTCAGCATCAGCGAGAAATCCTTGGCCTTGGCCCATTCGGCGCTGGCAGCCGCGGCGCTGAAGCTCGCCGGATCCGGCTTGACGAAGTTACCGGCCTTGTTCTGCACTTGGGCGTAGGCGAGACCGGCGCGCACGACCTGGCCGAACTCGACATAGCCGATCGCGTTCTTGGTCCGCTTCACCGTCTCGGCGACGCCCTGCGTGCGCTCGGCGCCGGCGCCGACCGGCCAGGGAACCTGCGTGTTGACGCCAACCTTGTCGCGCCATTCCGGGCTCGCCTTGGCGAGGTAGTCGGTCCAGTTGAAGGTTGTGCCCGAGCCGTCGGAGCGGTAGATCACGCTGATCGGGGCGTCCGGCAGCTTCAGCTCGGGATTGGCCGCCTTGATCACCGGATCGGACCAAAGCTTGACCTTGCCGAGATAGATGTCGGCAAGGAGGGGGCCGGTCAAGCGGATCTGGCCGGGCCCGACGCCGTCGATGTTCACCACCGGGACGATGCCGCCCATCACGATCGGGAACTGAATCAGCGCCGAGCGCTGTAACTCTTCGGAGGAGAGCGGCCGGTCGGAGGCGCCGAACTCGGTGGCGCGCTGGGTGACCCGGACCTCGCCGCCGAGCGAACCGATCGGCTCGTAGTCGACGCCGATGTCGAGCGGGGTCATCTCGGCGCCGTCCGACTTGGCGACGCGGTAGTTCTGCGCCCATTTGCCGATGATCGGGAAGGCGAAGCTCGATCCAGCGCCGGTGATCGGCTCGGCATGGGCAGGTGCTGCGAACGAGGCAAGAAGAGCGCCGGCCACAGCCAGCTTGACCAGGAGCTTCATGCGTCCACCCACCCTGTAGCGCCCGCAAGGGGCCAAGATCAACGAGTTGACGCTAGGGCGGCGCAGTGACGTTGCGATGACGCTGGTTCGGCAAACGAAAGGCCCCGCCGGGGTGAGCCGACGGGGCCTTCTTTCAATGGCCATGCCTGCTTTGCAGCGTGCGATGACCGTGAATGGTCACTGCCAGGTCTGACGGCCGTACCAGGCGTCGACATCGGTCCGGACCTTGTCCTTCTCGATCCCGTAGCGTTCCTGGATCTTGCCTTCGAGCTGGTCGCGCTTGCCGGCGATGACGTCGAGATCGTCATCGGTCAGCTTGCCCCACTGCTCCTTGACCTTGCCCTTGAGCTGCTTCCAGTTCCCTTCGACACGATTCCAGTCCATCGGACACTCCTCCTGTTCGTGAATGGTGTGCTGAGACAACGCACCGGCGGCGGAATTGTTCGCGAAAAACCGGTTTCGGCTCGGAAATGGGTGTTCCGTACTGAAAATCGCACCGATTGCTAAAATGCGAGCCAAATCCGTATCGGTCGGCAAACGGGCCGCGGTCTAAGGGAGTGTGATCAACGCCCAGAACAGGCCATGACATATTCAGCGCATGACATCACGAATGCCCTCCTTCGCATCAAGGAGGACGGGTTCGTCCTCGACAATGACGCTTTCGGCTATGCCGCGATCAGATGGGATGCCCGCCGGCTCAGGCGCGACCTGCGCGAGGCCGGCTATGCCGGCCCCGAGCTCGTCCAGGGCCGGATGCTGAACGGGGGCGAGGAGATCTGCTGGCTCTACGATCCCGCGAAGGTCGGCAAGGGCGAGGTCGACGGCCTCGCCGCGGCGCGGCACTCGGCGCTCTACGGCGAATAGGCTGGGGCCGCGAGGCGTTTGGAAGCCTGCGCCTATCGTCCCGGCTGTACGCGGCCGAGCGCGGCTACATCCCGTTCCAGGGCGTCCGCCTGCCCGTCGTAATCGCTCGCCATCGCTGCCAGGCGGGCGGCGCTCTCGCTGTCGCAGGCGATGTCGGCCCAGCGGCGACACTTCAACGCCTTCACGCGCAGGACCTGAGCCTGCAGAATTCTGTCGTGCTCCATGACGGTGCTCCAGCACAGTAGATCGCCTGGCTGTTTGCGGGAGTTAGGAGCGGAAACGCTCGGACTTAGAGCAATCAGCTGGTTCGGTTCGTGTAGCGCGAACTTTCAAATGGCAATGAACGAACAATCAAATGGCAACAGATTGAATCTCTGCCAAAGGCGTCTGGTCGGGTCGGTCGGCTGAGTTCGCG
>NZ_JBHSLW010000007.1:0-100310 GCF_042657265.1 Allobosea eneae | reverse complement strand
CCACCATCGCCTCCGCGACGGCCTTCCTCTACGCAGCCGCCGCCATGGTTCTTATCCGCCGCATCGCGCGAGCGTCATGAGTTCCGGGACGGACTCTGAGCCCGTCCGGCGAGACCTCGACCTTTTCGGCCAGCAGCGGCTTCACCTCCGAATCCTCGCCATAGGCGACGAGCCCCTCGACGACGTGCAGCATCACGGCGTCGGTGTTATCGTCGCGGTTGACGCCCGGATTGATGCTGCGGATGTCGGCATTGAGGTGCACCCGCAGCGTTGCAGCCGCGGCCGGCAAGGCGGCTATGGTCGCAAGGCCCAGTCCGGCGAGGGCGAGGGAAAGGCGGCGTCGGCTGTGCATCGGCGGGTTCCCCTGGTTTTATGATTGGCTTGAAAGCTGAGCTGTACCAGCCGCCTATTCGGCGGCCTGCGCCAGCGTCACCGGCTCGTCGGTGAGGCTGTAGCGGGTGAAGATGCGGTTGAGCGCCGGCAGCGGTGCCACCTCCATCGTGCCCTTGGCCGGCTGCATGATCACCATCGCGACGGTGGCCGAGAGATTGCCGGTGTCGTTGAGGCGCGGCGGCCGGCAGACCGAATGCGGGGTCAGGAAATCGTCGAAGAAGGCCTCTTTCAGATCATCGACCGTGAGCTTGCGGCCGGCCTCGTTCAGCAGCTTCCTGACCCGCCAGTCGCGATAGAAGCTCTCGGGCACGCGCGGGATGCCGGTGTCGGTGATCTTGGTCAGCGCGACCTGGCCGATCCAGTGATTGGCGTGCACGATCAGCCCGTCTTCCGGATAGAGCGGGAAGGCGGCGTCGGGTGCGCATTCGAAGTCGATGCCGAAGCCGGCGACCGTCGAGAGCATCATGTTGTTCGAGCAGGCCTTCGGCGTCGTCGCCACCGCCTTGATCGCGTAGGCGAGATGCTCCTGCTCCAGCACCTTGCGGCGGATCAGGGCGAGCGGCACGCCGGTTTGCCTGAAGTCGCGCTCGCTTTCGAGATAATTGGCGGTGATCGAGATGCCGGCCGCGTTCATGCCGCAACGGGCGAGGCCGCCGGCCTCGACGAAGGTCAGGAAGTCCGGACCGTCCTCGCGGCGCACGCGCAGCACGATCGCCGTCTGAGCGCATTCGGCCTTCCAGTCCCAGTTCTGGCCGTGGATCAATTCGCCCGAGGCGCTGCGCTCGGGCAGGATGATCGCGCCGGTGCAGCCATCGTCGAGCTCCTCTTCAGCCCCGACCGACTTGCTCTTCTCCAGCTTTGCCTTGGCGATCACCTCGGTGCGGGCGTTGATCATGATAACGTCTTCGAGGGTGACGCCGGCGCCGTCGGCGATGCCGCGCATCTCCTCGACATAGTGCTTGCCGAAGGCCTCGATTTCGCGGGCGAACTCGCCGATCAGGCGCGACTTGGCGAGGGCGTCATAGCCGAGATCGCCGAGCTGTCCGCCATAAAGCTCGATCGAGCGCTTGACGCGCCCTGGCACCGCCGCACCATGCTGGCGGCCGCGCTCATAGGGCGTGCCGGAGACATCGACGAAGGGAAAGGGCTCGACCATGGCCGGGTCTCCGCAGGTTCGCGCTGGTGCTGTATTGGGCTATAATGTATTTCATTTCAAACTAAGACAATCAAGAGCCTTTCGATGACGACGCCGACACGATTGCAGCAGGAGATCGCCGAGCGGATCCTCCGGATGGTCCGCGAGGACGGGCTCGAAGCCGGCGCCTGGCTCAACGAGAACAGCGCGGCGCGGCGCCTCAACGTCTCGCGCACGCCGGTGCGCGCCGCGATCGATCATCTCGCCCGGCAGGGGCTGGTGCGACGGCATCCGAACAAGGGCGTCGAGCTGCTGAGCGCGCCCGAGCCATCAGCCGATCTTGGTGCCGGCTCCGATGCGACCGAGCTCGCCATGGTCAAGGTGGCGCAGGACCGCCATGGCGGGCGCCTGCCCGATGAGATCTCCGAGCTCGAACTGATGCGGCGCTACGAGCTCGGCCGGCCCGAGGTGCAGCGCCTGATGGCGCGGCTCGCCGATCTCGACATGGTCGAGCGCAAGCGCGGCTATGGCTGGCGTTTCCTGCACGAGGCGCGGGACCAGTCGGCGCATGACGAACGCTATCGCTTTCGCCTGCTGATCGAGCCGATGGTCTTTCTCGAGCCCGGCTTTGCGCTCGATCAAAGCTGGATCGACGAGATGCGCGCCAGGCACGAGCTGACCCTGTCGCAGCCCTGGAAGGAAAGCTCGGCGATCGGCTTCTATGAGATGAACGCCGATTTCCACGAGGGCCTGGCGGCGGCCTCGGGCAATCGCTTCATCCACTCCGCCATCCGCCGCCAGAACCAGATGCGCCGGCTTTCCAATTACGACTGGACCTATGGCTATGAGCGCGTCGTGGTGAACAGCCGCGAACACCTGCAGATGCTCGCGACGATCGAGGCCGGCGATCTCGAGCTCGCCAGCGCGCTGATGCGCAGCCATCTCCAGCGCGCCATGCAATTGCGCCGGCCGGACGGGCTGGACTGAGGCGGATCGGCATTCTCGCTATTGTCTTTTAAATTCAAGAAAGACATCATACGGCGATCCCTAGCGAGGACCCGCTGATGACCGCGCATACCTTTGCCGCCGAAAGCCGCCGCGACAACGCTCCCGACGCATTCTGGATGCCGTTCACGCCGATGCGCGCTTTCCGGCAGGCGCCGCTGCTGTTCGAGCGAGCCGAGGGCATGCACTACGTCACCCCGGACGGACGGCGCGTGCTCGACGGCATGGCCGGGCTCTGGTGCGTCAATGCCGGGCACGGCCAGGCGACGATCACCGAGGCGATCCGCGCGGCCGCCGGCCGGCTCGATTTCGTCTCGTCGTTCAAGATGAGCCATCCCGACGCGCAGGCCTATGCTGCCAGGCTCTGCGACTTCGCGCCGGAGGGCATCGACCACGTCTTCTTCGTCAATTCCGGCTCGGAGGCGGTCGACACCGCCCTGAAGATCGCCCGCGCCTATCATCAGGCCCGCGGCCAAGCCTCGCGCACCAAGCTGATCGGCCGGGCCAAGGGCTATCACGGCATGGGCTGGGGCGGGCTCTCGGTCTCCGGCATTGGCCGGCACAAAGCCGTCTTCGGGCCTTTGCTGCCCGATGTCGCGCATCTGCCGTTGCCCTATGATCGCGCCAGTATGGCGTTCTCGCGCGGCCGGCCGGAAGGCGGGCTCGCTGCGGCGGAGGCGCTGGAGACCCTGCTGCAGGTCCATGATCCCGCGACGGTCGCGGCTGTCATCGTCGAGCCGGTGACGGGTTCCGGCGGGGTCTATCCGCCGCCGCAGGGCTATCTCGAACGCCTGCGCGCGATCTGCGACCGGTACGGCATCCTCTTGATTTTCGACGAGGTGATCACCGGTTTCGGCCGCCTCGGCGCGCCCTTCGCGGCGCAAGCCTATGGCGTCAGGCCCGATCTGATGAGCTGCGCCAAGGGCATGACCAATGGCGCGGTGCCGATGGGCGGCGTCCTCGTCGCCGGTCCTGTCTACGAGGCCTTCATGCCCGGCCCGCCCGAGGCGATCGAGCTCCTGCACGGCTACACCTATTCGGCCCATCCGCTCGCCTGTGCAGCCGGCCTCGCGACGCTCGACGTCTTTGCCGAGCAGGACATCCTGGGTAGCCTCGCCAAAGTGCTGCCGCTCTGGGACGAGCGGGCGCACCGGCTGAAGGGCGCGGCCCATGTCGTCGACATCCGCACCGCGGGCCTGCTCTGCGCGATCGATCTTGCGCCGCGTCCCGGCGCCGATGGCGCCAGAGGCGGGGAGGCGAATGCGCTCTGCCTCGATGCCGGCGTGCTGATCCGCAATGCCGGCGACACGCTGGTGCTGTCGCCGCCACTGGTGATTGCGCCGGAGGAGGTCGAAGAAATCTTCGCCGCGATCGAAGGGGCGCTGGGGCAGATCGACTAAAGCCTGCGCTCCCGAACCTCGCCGTCTTTCCGGGGCGCTGCACAGCAGCGAGCCCGGAATCCAGAACCGACGCGTGTCTGTACTAGGGCGCGGCCATGGCAGCGCTTTTCCGGATGCCGCCTCGGCTCTGGATTCCGGGCTCTTCGCTCCGCGAAGCCCCGGAAAGACGAGCTTTCCTCAGGCCCACTCGCCCTTGCGGAAGACCGCTACGCGGCTGCCGTCCGGCTTGATGCCGTCGATATCAACCTCGCCCGAGCCGATCATCCAGTCGATATGGATCAGGCTCTTGTTGCCGCCCTGCGCCGCGATCTGCTCCGGCGTCAGCGTGGTGCCGTCGATGAAGCACTTCGAATAGCACTGGCCGAGCGCGATGTGGCAGGAGGCGTTCTCGTCGAAGAGCGTGTTGTAGAACAGGATACCGCTCTGCGAGATCGGCGATGAGTGCGGCACCAGCGCGACTTCGCCGAGCCGGCGCGCGCCCTCGTCGGTGTCGAGCACCTTGTTCAGCACCTCTTCGCCGCGGCTCGCCTTGGCTTCGACGATCCGGCCTTCCTCGAAGCGCACCTGGATATTGTCGATCAAGGTACCCTGATAGGAGAGCGGCTTGGTCGAGGAGACATGGCCCTCGACGCGGCGGGCATGCGGGGTGGTGAAGACCTCCTCGGTCGGGATGTTGGCGTTGCAGGTGACGCCGTTCTTGGCGGTCGAGGCGCCGCCTTCCCATTCATGGCCGTCGGCGAGCCCGATCGTGAGATTGGTGCCCGGACCGGTGAAATGCAGCGCCGAGAAGCGCTGGCCGTTCAGCCATTTGGTCCGCTGCGCCAAAGCGGCATTATGCTCCGCCCAGGCGGCGATCGGGTCGTCGCGGTCGACCCGCGATGCCGCGAAGATCGCCTCGGCGAGACGGGCGACCGCGACCTCCTCGGCATCGTCAGGGAAAACCTGCTGGGCCCAGGCCGCGCCGGGATAGGAGACGATGTTCCAGTTGATGTCGAAATTGGCGATCTTCTCCAGCGCCGGCTGGTAGGCGATCGAGTTCGCCTTGTTGGCGCGCGCGACCTTGGCCGGGTCCTGCTCGGCGAGCAGCATCGGATTGTCGCCGACGATGGCGAGGCGGGCCGTGTTAGCGGCGAAGGCCTTGCCGACACCCTCATAGAGCCAGGACGGGGCGCGGTCGAAGCTCGCATCCTGCCCAAAACGATAGCGCGCCAGCGTCAGCGCCTCGTCGGAGAGGATCGGCGTGACCAGACCGGCGCCGGCCTGGTAGGCGTGCTCGGCGATGCGCCGGACCAGCGGAAGCGCCGCGACCGGGGCGGTCAGGAAGAGATCCTGTCCCGGCTGCAGATTGAGGCCGACCTTGACCGCGACCTGTGCCAGCTTATCGAGCTTGGCGGCATCGATGCCGGAGACGTGCTTGTTCATGGAGGCCTCGTCGAACTGATTTTTGAGAGGCCGCATTGCTGGCGGAAATCCTGTCCGGGTCAACCTTTCCTGAGCAGATGACGCATTCGCTCAGCGCCGGTCGGGCCGGGTGCGCCTTGCCTTGGAGCGGTCGCCGCGCCAATCGGCGACGGACATGGTCGGCAGGTCGAAATAGTCGCGTGTCGTGGCATAGCCATGCCCGCCCATGCGGCCGATCGCATCGAGCGCGACCGGATCGACGTAGTGCTTGACCTGATCGACCGTGTCGGCGCGGAAATGCGCATAGACGACCTCGCCCAGAATGATCTCGCGCGAATTGCCGATGCCGAGCGTGGTGTGGTGGCGGCATTCGAAGGCGGCCGGCGCCTGGCCGATCCAGGGGCAGGGCACCTTGACCCCGGGCATGGCGGTGAGGCCGGCCTCGGCCAGTTCGTCCGTGCCCGGCTCGAACGGCACGGCACAGGCATTCATGCCGTCGAGCAGCGCGTCGGAGACGATATTGACGGTGAACGCCAGTGTCTCGCGGACATTTCGGCCGGTGTCCTTCTGCCCGCCGGTCTGGCGATATTCGACGCCAAGCGCCAGGATCGCCGGATCGGCCGAGAGGCAGTTGAAGAAGGAGAACGGCGCGGCGTTGACGACGCCATTGGCGTCGATCGTGGTCACCAGCGCGATCGGACGCGGCACCACCGCGCCGATCAGCAGCTTGTAGCGCTCGCGCGGGGTCAGCGCGGCAAAGTCGAAGGTGACGATCTCGGCGGCAGCCGGCCGGTCCTGCGTCAGGGGCTGGGTCACGATGGGGTCAATCCTTCGCTCAAGGCATAGGGTGCGAGCACGTCGCGGATGTCGCGTTCGCCGCGCGGCGCCAGCAAGGCGCGGGTGACGACCGATTGCAGGTGGTCGTCCATCAGCGCGGCGGCGCGGGCGGCGTCACCGGCGCGCAGCGCCTCGATCAATCGGCGATGCTCGGAGACGGCGCATTCGGAGGAGTGCGGCCGGCCATAGATGGCGAGGATCAGCGAGCAGCGCGACGAGGCCTCCTGGACATAGCGCAGAAGCAGCGCATTACCGGTCATCTCGGCGAGCTTGATGTGGAACTCGCCGGAGAGGCGGATCGACTCCGGCCCGTCCCGCTCATGCGCCTTTTCCTCCAGCCGGACATGGGCTTCGAGCTCGGCCGATTGCGCCGGCGTCAATCGGCCGGCGAGGTTCTCGGCGACGAGGCGCTCCAGCCCGCGCCGGACCTCGAAGACGTCGCGCGCTTCCTCCAGCGTCGGGTAGGCGACATTGGCGCCGCGATTGGGCTTGAGCTCGACCAGACCCTCGACGGCGAGCCGCCCGAACGCCTCGCGCACCAAAGTGCGGCTGACGCCGAGCTGCTCGCCGATCGCATCCTCCGGCAGCTTCACGCCCGGCTTCAGCGCCTGCTCGATGATCGCGCGCCGCAGCGCCTTGTAGACAGCCTGGGCACGCGGCACCGGCGCGCTCGCCTCGGCCGTCTTGCCGTCGGGTCTAGGCTTGTTCGCAGCGAGCGGGCGGGCAGGGCGCGGCATGAATCGAGTTTCCGCTTGTCTTCAATAATCGCATACAATACGGTTCTTCTATCGTATGCAAGTTTGCTGAATTATCGCACACGAGATGGCGCGCAAAGCGTCACGGTGATCGCAGAGGTGGCAACGGAACGGCATTCCCCGGCGCGCCACGCGGGCCGGCGAGCAACGAGAAGGGGAGAGATCGATGACGAAGGCCTGGTTGTTGGCGGCGGTTGCCGCGCTTGCGCTCAACGGCGCAGTCGAGGCGAAGACGCTGAAATGGGGCTCGGCCCGCGAGATCGCCTCGCTCGATCCCTATTCCTTCGGCGAAACCTTCACGCTGTCGGTGCTGAACCATGTCTATGAGGGGCTGGTCCGCTATACCGGCGATCTCAAGATCGAGCCGGCGCTGGCCGAGTCCTGGGAAACGGTGAGCCCGACCGTGTGGCGCTTCAAGCTGCGCCAGGGCGTCAAGTTCCACAACGGCAACCCGTTCACGGCCGACGACGTCATCGCCTCGCTGGCGCGCGTCACCCACGACACCTCGCCGCTCAAGGGCAATCTGCCGGCCTATAAGAGCTCGAAGAAGATCGACGACTACACCGTCGAGATCGAGGTCAACGGTCCCTATCCGCTGCTGCTCAACGATCTCACCAACATCTTCATCTTCGACAAGGAGTGGATGGAGGCGAACAACTCGCTCCTGCCTACCGATTCCGGCAAGGGCGTGAAGGGCTACGCCACCGACAACGCCAACGGCACCGGCCCGTTCAAGGTCGAGAGCCGGCGTGCCGACGCCAAGACGGTCTTCGCCAGGAACACGGCGTGGTGGGATAAGCCGCAGCACAATATCGACGTGATCGAGTTCGTGCCGATCACCTCGTCCTCGACCCGGGTGGCGGCGATGCTCTCCGGCGAGATCGACTTCACCAATGTCGCGCCGCTGCAGGACCTGCCGCGCCTCACGGCCTCGACCGAGGTCAAGGTGCTGCAGACCAACGAACTGCGCTCGGTCTTCTTCGCCTTCAACCTGACCGACAAGCTCATCGAGAGCGACGTCAAGGACAAGAACCCCTTCAAGGACATCAAGGTGCGCGAGGCGCTCTATCGCGCCATCGACATCGATGCGGTGCAGAAGCGGGCGATGCGCGGCCTGTCGCGCAACACCGGCGCGCTCGTCGCCCCGGCGATCCCCGGCTACGAGCCGTCGCAGGACCAGCGCCTGCCCTTCGATCTCGCCGGCGCCAAGAAGCTTCTCGCGGAGGCCGGCTACCCCAACGGCTTCTCCTTCCTGATGAACTGCCAGAGCGACTCGCTCGTCAACGAGGAGGAGTTCTGCCAGGCGGTGGCGGCGATGTGGTCGCGCGCCGGGTTGAAGCCCAATCTCAGCCTCGCCCCGCGCAGCCAGCAGGCGCCCAAGCGTGTGAAGGGCGATTTCGACCTGATCTCCTTCGGCTGGGCCAATGAGCCGATGATCGACGCCTATTCGCTGCTGGTCCAGGTGCTGCGCTCGAAGAGCGGCACGGGCGGCGTGTTCAACTGGGGTAATTGGGGCGATCCGCGCATCGACGCGCTGGTCGACAAGGCCGGCGTCGAGCTCGATACGCCCAAGCGCATCGCGCTGATGAAGGAGGCGCTGAAGATCGCCAAGGCCGAGCAGCTCTTCATCCCGCTGCACCAGCAGCCGATGGCCTGGGCGATGCGCAGCACCGTCGCCTCCACCGTGCAGGCTTCGGACAACAAGCCGCGGCTGTGGCTCACCATGATGAAGTGAAGGCGCGCATAGCGCTTCTGGTGTGAGGTCGTCCCGGCCGGAGCCGCGTAGCGGCGCAGAGCCGGGACCCATGCCTGAACCGTTCCGGAATGGATCCCGGGTCTCCCTTCGGTCGCCCGGGATGACCAGACATCAAGTCGGCAGCGGAGTCCCCCAATGCCCGCCTTCCTGTTCAAGCGCTTCGTCAACGCCGCCGGCGTCATGCTGGCGGTGGCGTTCCTCGCCTTCCTGACCTTCCGCTTCGTCGGCGACCCCGTCGAGCTGATGCTGAACGAGCAGGCGAGCCAGGCGCAGCGCGACGAACTGCGCACAAGGCTCGGGCTCGACAAGGGCTTTGTCCTCCAGTTCGCGACCTTCGTCGGCAATGCGCTGCGCGGCGATTTCGGCATCTCCTATCGCAACCAGCAGGAAGTGTTCACGCTGATCGCCGAGCGTTTCCCGGCGACCTTCGAGCTTGTGCTGGTCGCGACCTTCCTGTCGCTGGCGGTCGGCATACCCCTTGGCGTCTACACCGCGATCCGACGAGAGAGCGTCCTCGCCAAGGCGCTGCAGTTCGTCTCGGTGCTCGGCGTCTCCCTGCCGAGCTTCGCGCTCGGCATCCTGTTCATCCTGGTGTTCTCGGTGAACCTGCAATGGCTGCCGGCCTTCGGCCGCGGCGAAGTCGTCCAGATCGGCTGGTGGAGCACAGGGCTGCTGACTTCCTCCGGCCGCAAGGCGCTGATCCTGCCCGGCATCACGCTCTCGCTGTTCCAGATCACGCTGGTGATGCGGCTGGTGCGGGCCGAGATGCTGGAGACGATGCGGACCGATTTCATCCGCTTCGCCCGGGCGCGCGGCCTGCCGGCCCGGGCCGTGAACTTCCGCCACGCTTTGCGCAACTGCCTGATGCCGGTGATCACGGTGACAGGCCTGCAGATCGGCAATCTCATCGCGTTCGCACTGGTCACCGAGACGGTGTTCCAATGGCCGGGCATGGGCATGCTCTTCGTCCAGGCCGTCACCTTCGTCGATATCCCGGTGATGGCGGCCTATCTGATCGTCGTCTCCTTCATCTTCGTCTCGCTCAACACACTGGTCGACCTGACCTATGCCTGGGTCGATCCACGCCTGCGCGAGGACGCGCTCTCGGGAGGCGCCAATGCCCGCTGAAGCCGCCAAGCCCGGCCGCCTGCGCCGCTTCCTCGACAGCGATATCGGCTGGAGCTTCCGGCGCACACCGGCGGCCTGGCTCTCGGCGCTGGTGCTGGCGCTGCTGATCCTGACCGCACTGTTCTGCCCGCTGATCGCGCCGCAGAACCCGCACGACCTCGCCCAGATCTTCATCGACAAGGCCGAGATCCCGCCGATCTGGTCGGCGGACGGCGAATGGCCCTTCCTGCTCGGCACCGATCCGCAGGGGCGCGACGTGCTCTCCGCCATCCTCTACGGCACACGGGTCTCGCTGATCATCGGCTTCTCGGCCGTCATGGTCTCGATGGCGATCGGCGTCTCGCTCGGTCTGATCGCCGGCTTCTATGGCGGGCGCATCGACAACCTCTTGATGCGGCTCGGCGACACCGTGTTGTCGATCCCAACGCTGCTGATGGCGATCCTGGTTTCGGCGATCTTCCGCGAATTGCTGCCGCCCAGCCTGCGCGACCCCTTCGCCGCGGCAGTGCTCGTTCTCTCGATCTCGCTGACCAGCTGGGTGCAATACGCCCGCACCGTGCGCGCCTCGACCATGGTCGAGCGGCGCAAGGAGTATGTGCTGGCGGCGCGAATCATCAAGGTGCCGGCGGGGAGGATCATGCGTCGGCACATCCTGCCGAACACGCTGACCCCGGTGATGGTCGCAGCCACGCTCAATCTCGGCCTCGCCATCCTCTCGGAAGCGACTTTGTCCTTCCTCGGGGTGGGCATGCCGATCACCCAGCCCTCGCTGGGCACGCTGATCCGCATCGGCAACCAGTATCTTTTCTCCGGCTCCTGGTGGCTCGTCGTCTTCCCCTCGCTGCAGCTCGGATTGATCGTGCTCTCGGTCAACCTGCTCGGCGACTGGCTGCGCGATGCGCTGAACCCGAAGCTGAGGTGATGGGGATGAGACGGATGAACCTCTCCGTCTTTCCGGGGCTTCGCGAAGCGAAGAGCCCGGAATCTATGAACGCTGGCGGCGCAGAATCTTCGCTGCCATCGCCGCGCCTACCCTCTTGGCCCCGTGTTCATGGGTTCCGGGCTCGGCCCTTTGGGCCGCCCCGGAATGACGGGGAGGTTCCGAACCTAGAACAAGCACAAACGAGGATACGCTTGCGATGACCGCCTCCCTGCTGCTCCGCAATGTCCGCCCCTATGCCGGCAAGGCCGTCGACCTCCTGATCGAGAACGGCAAGATCGCGCAGCTCGGTACGAACCTTTCCGCGCCCGCCGGCGTCGCGATCGAGGACGGCAAGGGTGATATCGTC
Source organism: Allobosea eneae (assembly GCF_042657265.1). Lineage (NCBI taxonomy): Bacteria > Pseudomonadati > Pseudomonadota > Alphaproteobacteria > Hyphomicrobiales > Alloboseaceae > Allobosea > Allobosea eneae. The sequence goes on along the minus strand of NZ_JBHSLW010000007.1, from coordinate 89,211 downwards.
ATCCCCGGCCTGGTCGAGGCCCACACCCATCTCGACAAGAGCCTGCTCGGCCTGCCCTGGTACACCAACGAGGTCGGCCCCAAGCTGCTCGACAAGATCGACAATGAGCGGGAGAACAAGAAGCGGCTCGACATCAATCCCGAGCGCCAGTCCGCCCGTCAGAGCATCCTCTCCTCGCTCAAGGGCACGACCCATATCCGCAGCCATGTCGATGTCGACACCGAGCACGGCCTGTGGGGCGTCGAAGGCGTGATGCAGACGCGTGACGCCTATCGCGACATCGTCGACATCGAGCTCGTCGCCTTCCCGCAATCGGGCCTGCTGCGCCGGCCAGGCACGCTCGAACTGATGGATCAGGCGATGCAGGCCGGCTGCGAGATCGTCGGCGGGCTCGACCCCTGCACGATCGATCGCGACCCCAAGGGCCATCTCGACGCCGTCTTCGGGCTCTGCCAGCGCTATGGCAAGCCGCTCGACATCCATCTGCACGAGCCGGGCGAAGTCGGCGCCTTCTCGCTCGACCTGATCATCGAGCGCACCCGCGTGCTCGGCATGACCGGCAAGGTCACCGTCAGCCACGCCTTCTGCCTGGGCACACCCGACCCGGCCCTGATCGATCCGTTGATCGAGGAGCTCGCCGAGCTCGACATCGCGATCATGACGACGGCGCCGGCGAGCCGCCCGGCTCCGCCGGTGAAGAAGCTGCTGCAGGCGGGCGTGCGCATCTGCTCCGGCTCCGACGGCATCCGCGACACCTGGAGCCCTTACGGCAACGCCGACATGCTGGAGCGGGCGATGTTCGTTGGGCTGCGCAACAATTTCCGCCGTGACGATGAGGTCAGGCTGGCGCTCGACGTCTGCACCATCGAAGGCGCCAAGGTGATGGAGATCGAGGACTACGGGCTCGAGGTCGGCTGCGTCGCCGATCTCGTCCTGCTGCCGGCCGAGTCGATTGCCGAAGCCGTCGCGACCCGTCCGCCGCAACGCCGCGTGATCAAGCGCGGCAAGATCGTCGCCCGCGACGGCGTTTCGATCAGGACCGCGCCGTGAGCCTGCAAGCCAAGCAGCGGCCGCAAGGCCGCATCCTGATGACCGCGCGCTGGGTGGTCGGCCACAAGGACGGCCGCCATCGCCTCTATGAGAACGGCGAGGTCGTGTTCGAGAACGGCGAGGTCGTTTTCGTCGGTCACGCCTTCCCGGGCGAGGTCGCCCGGCGCCTCGATTACGGCCACGCCCTGATCGGGCCGGGCTTCATCGATTGCGACGCGCTTTCGGACCTCGACACCACCATCCTCGGCTATGACAACCAGCCGGCCTGGAAGAAGGGCCGCGTCTGGCCGCGCAGCTATCTCGAGGCTGGCCCCTACGAGATGTATACGCGCGAGGAACTGGCCTTCCAGAAGCGCTATGCCTTCTCCCAGCTGATCCGCAACGGCATCACCACGGCGCTGCCGATCGCCTCGCTGTTCTACCGCGCCTGGGGCGAGACGGTGCAGGAATTCGAGGATGCCGCCGAAGCCGCCGCCGATCTCGGCCTGCGCGCCTATCTCGGTCCGGCCTATCGCACCGGTAACCAGCTGGTCGAGACCGACGGTCGTATCGTCACGCATTACGACGAGCCGCGCGGCCTCGCCGAGCTCGACGCCGCCATCGATTTCGCCCGGCGTCACGACGGCGCGGCCGGTGGGCTGATCCGGGCGATGCTCGCGCCCGACCGCATCGAGACCTCGACGGCCGAGCTGCTGCGCCGCACCGCCGCCGCGGCGCGCGAGGTCGATATCCCCGTCCGCCTGCACTGCTGCCAGTCGAAGATCGAGTACGATCTCGTTCTCGCCCAGCACGGCATGAGCCCGCCGGAATGGCTGGAAAGCCTCGGCTTCCTCGACCAGCGCTGCCTGCTGCCGCATGGCACGGTGGTTTCCGGCAGCCGCCTGATCGACCGTCCTGGCCGCGACCTCGAGATCATCCGCGATTCCGGCGCCAGCATCGTGCATTGCCCGCTCGTCTCGGGCCGGCACGGCAATGCCATCAACCATTTCGGCAGCTACCGTGCCATGGGCCTCAATATCGCCATGGGGACCGATACCGCCCCGCCGGACATGGTGATGAACCTGCAGGTCGGCATGATCCTTTCCCGCACCATGGCCGGCAATCTCGGCGCCGTGCGCTCCGAGGATTACTACGACGCTGCCACGATCGGTGGCGCCAATGCGCTGCGGCGGCCCGATCTCGGCCGCCTCCAGCCCGGCTCGCGCGCCGACATCACGGTCTTCGCGTTGGACCGGCCCCATAGCGGCCAGGTCATCGATCCCATCCAGACGATGATGCTGACCGGCCATGGCCGCGATTTTTCGACCGTGGTGATCGACGGCCGCTTCGTCATGGAGGACCGGGCCATCCCCGGCCAGGACGAGGCCGCCGACAACATCCGCGCCCAGAAGCAGTTCGAAGGCGTGATGGCGCGCTATCCGGAGCGCACCTTGGGCCATCCGCCGATGAGCGAGATCTTCTCGTCGAGCTACCCGATCGAACGCAAGGAGGACGGCGCGTGAACGCCCAGTCAGCGCTGCTTTCGGTGCAGGATCTGCGCATCGTCTTCGACGGGCGGCGCGGCCCGCTGACGGCGCTCGACGGCGTCTCCTTCGAGATCGCGCCGGGTGAGATTTTGGGCGTCGTCGGCGAGTCCGGCGCCGGCAAGTCGCTGACCGGCACGGCGGTGATCGGCCTGCTCGATCCGCCAGGACGGCTGGCCGGCGGCGAGATCAAGCTCTCCGGCCAGCGCATCGACAATTTACCGGGCGAAGCGATGCGCAAGCTGCGCGGCCGTCGGATCGGCGCGATCTTCCAGGACCCGCTGACCTCGCTGCATCCGCTCCTGACCGTCGGCGAGCAGCTGGTCGAGACCATCACCACGCATCTGCCGGTGAGCAAGAGTGAGGCGCGCAAGCGCGCGCTCGACCTGCTCAAGGAGGTCGGCATCCCCGCCGCCGAGACGCGGATCGACCACTACCCGCACCAGTTCTCCGGCGGCATGCGCCAGCGCGTCGTCATCGCGCTCGCGCTTTGCGCCGAGCCGATATTGATCATCGCCGACGAGCCGACGACGGCGCTCGACGTCTCCATCCAGGCGCAGATCACCACGCTGCTGAAGCGCCTCTGCCGCGAGCATGGCACCGCGATCATGCTGGTGACGCATGATATGGGCGTGATCGCCGAGACGGCCGACCGGGTCGCGGTGATGTATGCCGGGCGCGTCGTCGAGATCGGCCCGGTCGAGGAGGTGACGCGCCGGCCGCGCCATCCTTACACCGCTGGTTTGATGGCCTCGATCCCCAGCGTCCACCGCCGCAATGCCCATCTCAACCAGATCGACGGCTCGATGCCGCGGCTGAACGCGATCCCGACCGGCTGCGCCTTCAATCCGCGCTGCGGCTTTGCCACCGATCTCTGCCGCGAGCACAAGCCCGGCCTGCCGGCATCCGGCCATGCCGCGGCCTGCCATTTCCCGCTGCGGGAGATCGCCCATGGCTGAGGCGAACACCATCCTCGAGGTTACCGCCGCCTCCTGCCGCTTTGACGTCTCGGCGCCGGCGCTGTCGCGGCTGTTCTCAGCTGAGCCGCGCCGCATCCTGCGCGCGGTCGAGAACGTCTCGTTCAGCGTCGAACGCGGCACCACTTTCAGCATTGTCGGCGAATCCGGCTGCGGGAAGTCGACGCTGGCGCGCATGGTCGTCGGCCTGCAAAGGCCAACGCAGGGCATGCTCGACTTCAAGGACATCAAGCGCGCCGACGGCTCGGTCGGGCCGCCGCGCGTGCAGATGATCTTCCAAGACCCTTACGCCTCGCTCAATCCGCGCTGGCGCGTCGGCGACATCATCGCCGAGCCGATCCGCGAATTGAAGCTGCGCAAGGACGAGAGCGAGACGGCGACCCGTGTCGGCGATCTCCTAGAGATCGTCGGCCTGTCGCGCGCGGATGCGAGCCGCTTCCCGCATGAATTCTCCGGCGGCCAGCGCCAGCGCATCTCGATCGCCCGCGCGCTGGCGACCGAGGCGGACTTCCTGGTCTGCGACGAGCCGACCTCGGCGCTCGACGTGTCAGTTCAGGCGCAGATCCTCAACCTGATGGTCCGGCTGCAAAAGGAGTTCGGGCTGACCTATCTCTTCATCAGCCATAATCTCTCGGTGGTCCGGCATATGTCGGACCATCTCGCCATCATGTATCTCGGCCGCTTCGTCGAGAGCGGGCCAGCGGAGGACGTGTTTGGCCGGCCGCGCCATCCCTATACGCGGCTCCTCCTCGACACGATCCCCGATGTCGAGAGGCCGAACCGAGAGCGGCGGCCGATGTCGGGCGAGGTGCCGAGCCCGATCGCGCCACCGCCGGGCTGCGCCTTCCATCCGCGCTGCGTACAGGCGGTCGAGCGCTGTCGCACCGAGGCGCCGGCGCTGCGGCGCGAGGGCGAGCTGGAGATCGCCTGCCATTTGGCTTGAACGTTCCCGTCATGGCGAGCGCAGCGAAGCAACCCAGGAGCGGCAGGGCGAAGTGGCTTGTTCCCCATAGATCGCTTCGCTGCGCTCGCGATGACGACAGCGCTCAGCAGAAGTCGAAATCGACGCCTTCGTCGGCCTGGAGCACGTGCTCGTCATAGAGCCGATCATAGCCGCGGCGTTCTCTGGCCGGCGGCTGCGGCAAGGCAGCCCGCCGCGCTGCGAGCTCGGCCTCGTCGACCAGAAGGTCGAGCTTCCGCTCGGCGACGCTGAGCCGGATGCGGTCGCCATCCCGGACCAGCGCCAGCGGGCCGCCGACCGCCGCCTCCGGCGCGACATGCAGCACGATCGCGCCATAGGCGGTGCCGGACATGCGGGCATCGGAGATGCGGACCATGTCCTTGACGCCCTTGGCGGCGAGCTTGCGCGGGATCGGCAAATAGCCGGCTTCCGGCATGGCGGCGGCACTCTTCGGGCCGGCGTTCTGCAGGACGAGGATATCGTCCGGACCGACATCGAGATCGGGATCGTCGATGCGGGCGGCGAGATCTTCCAGCGAGGAGAAGACGACGGCGCGACCCTCATGCTCCAGCAGGCGCTTCTCGGCCGCTGCCCGCTTGACGATCGCACCGCGTGGGGCGAGCGAGCCGAACACGGCGACGAGCCCGCCATCGGGATCGACCGGCTCCGCCCGCGAGCGGATGATGGCGCGGTCGACCTGGTCGGCGAGGGGCAAGTCGATCAGCTCGCGCAGTGTCTGGCCGGTGATCGTCAGGCAGTCGAGATGGAGCAGATCGCGGAGTTCCTTCAGCACGGCCGGCACGCCGCCACCGGCGAAGAAATCCTCCATGTAGTTGTTCCCGACTGGCTTCAGGTTCACCAGAACCGGCGTCTCGTCGGAGAGCCGGTTGAGGCGGTTGAGGTCGACCTTGATCTCGGCGCGGCGGGCGATCGCGGTGAGGTGGACGACGGCATTGGTCGAGCCGGAAATGGCGAGCAGCACGCGCCAGGCGTTCTCGATCGCCTGCTCGGTGACGATCCGGCGCGGCAGCAGCGTTTGCGTGCCGATCAGTTCGACGGCGCGCTTGCCGCTTGCCTCGGCGCAGCGCAGGCGGTCGGCATGGACGGCCGGGATCGCGGCCGAGCGTGGCAAAGCGAGCCCCAGAGTCTCGGCGATGCAGGCCATGGTCGAGGCGGTGCCCATCACCGCGCAGGTGCCGGCCGTGGTCGCGAGCCGGCCTTCGACCACGTCGATCTCTTTCTGGTCGATCTCGCCGGCGCGGAAGCGCGCCCAAAAGCGGCGGCAATCGGTGCAGGCGCCCAGCCGCTCGCCCTTGTGGCGGCCGGTCGACATCGGCCCGGCGACGAGCTGAACGGTTGGGACATTGGCCGAGAGCGCCGCCATCAACTGGGCCGGCACGGTCTTGTCGCAACCGCCCATCAGCACGACGGCGTCGATCGGCTGGGCCCGGATCATCTCCTCCGTGCCCATCGCCATCAGGTTGCGGAACTTCAGGCTGGTCGGGTTGAGGAAGACCTCGCCGAGCGAGATGGTCGGGAACTCGACGGGCAGGCCGCCGGCCATCAGCACGCCGCGCTTCACCGCCTCCAGCAATTCTGGGAAGTGGCGGTGGCAATTGTTGAAGCCGCTATAGGTGTTGGCGATGCCGACGATCGGCCGCGCCAGGGCCTCGTCGGAATAGCCCATCGAGCGGGCGAAGGAGCGGCGCAGATACGCTGCGAAGTCCGGGTCGCCGTAATTGGTCAGCCCCCCGGCGATGCCGCGCCCCTTAGGCTTGTCGCCTGCCATGCCCGCTTCTCCCTCGACTTGTTCTGAAGAAGAAGCTTGCCGGGATCGCCGGCGCTGTCGAGGCCGCCTCATGCAGGGCGGTCTCGCACTGGACACTCAGTAGCCGAGGGCGCAGCCGTCCTTGCGCGGGTCGGAGCCGCCGGTCAGCGTGCCCTTCTCCCAGTCGATCCAGATCGCCTGGGCGCCGCCCATCGGCGATTTCGGCATCTCGACCTTGAAGCCGCGTCCGGTCAGGGCCGCGCCGACGCTGTCGCGCAGGCGCTTTTCCGTCTCGACCGTGTTCGTGCCCGGCAGCGGGAAGAGGCGCGGCAGGTCGATCGCCTCCTGCAGGTCGAGGCCGTGGTCGAACAGCTTCGCCAGGAAATGGGCATGGCCCATCGCCTGGTAGTGCCCGCCCATCACGCCGAAGGGCATGACGACGCGGCCGTTCTCGGCGAGCATGCCGGGGATGATGGTATGCATCGGGCGCTTGCGCGGGGCGATCGCGTTCGGGTGACCCTGCTGCAGCACGAAGCTCTGGCCGCGATTGTGGAAGAGCACGCCGGACTTCTTGGTCATCAGCCCGCTGCCATAGGGCGAGAAGATCGAGTTGATGAAGGAGACGGCGTTGCGGTCCTTGTCGACGACGCTGATATAGACGGTGTCCTTGTGCTCGGCCCCGCCGGGAATGACCGGCAGCGGATCGAGTGCGCGATTGGGATCGATCATCCCGGCGAGTTCGTCGGCTAGCTTGTCCGAGAGCAGATGCTCGACCGGCACCTCGGCCTTGTCGGGGTCGGCGAGGAAGCGGTCACGGGCGGCATAGGCGAGACGGGTGGCTTCCAGCTCGATATGCAGGTTCTCGGCCGCGAGCGGGCCGCCCTTGGGCTGGAAGCGCTCGAGGATCTTCATGATCAGCAGTGCGATCACGCCCTGGCCGTTCGGCGGGCACTCATAGACGGTGCGGCCGCGGAAGGTCGCGCTGACGGGCGTGACGTATTCGCCCTCGGCGGCGGCGAAATCGTCCGCCGTGTGCAGGCCGCCCGCGGCCTGGAGATAGTCGACCATCTCGCGGGCGATCGCGCCACGATAGAAGGCGTCGCGGCCCTCGCGGCCGATCGCTTCGAGCGTCTCGGCGAGAGCCGGCTGACGCTGGACCGTGCCGGCCAACGGAGCCTTGCCGTCGACGAGGAAGGTCGCGGTGGCGTTGGCGTCCTGGATCAGGGTCTCGTGCTGGGCGGCGAGGTCATAGGCGACGCGCGGCGTCAGCGCATAGCCGTCGCGGGCATAGGCGATGGCGGGCGCGAGGACCTCGGCCAGCGGCAGGCGGCCATGATCCTTGACGAGCCGGGTCCAGGCGTCGATTGCACCAGGCACTGTGACGACATGCGGGGAGTGCCGCTCCAGCGTGGTGATGCCGGCCTTCGCGTACCAATCCAGCGTCGCGGCGGCGGGCGTGCGGCCCGAGCCGTTATAGGCGATGAGATCGGTCGATCCGCCCTGCGAATAGAGCACGAAGCAGTCGCCGCCGACGCCGGTCGAGCCGGCCTCGACGACGCATTGCACGGCGCAGGCGGCAATCGCCGCATCGATCGCGTTGCCGCCGGCCTTCATGATGTCGAGCGCCGCGAGCGTCGAGGCAGGATGCGAGGTCGCCGCCATCGCATTGCGGCTGATGGCGAGGGAACGGCCGGGAAGCTCGAGATCACGCATAGGCTAGCTTTCGTGGAGATAGGGGCCGGCGCTCGTCGCCGGCCATGCGGAATGAAGCGAAGGGCGCTCAGCCCTTGCGCAGATTGGTGAAGACCGGGACGCCGTTCAGCATGCCCGTCAGGTTCTTGCGATAGGCGACCGGCTGGAGGTACTGCCCGGCGGGGACGTAAGGCACGTCCTGCATCGCCTGCAGCTCGATCTCGCGGGCGATTTCCTTCTGCTGTGCCGAGTCAGCCGCGGTCAGGAAGCGGGCGCGCAGTGCCTCGATCTGGGGGCTGTCGGGCCAGCCGGGGCTGCCCTTGGCGCCGTTGCCACGCAAAGGCGAGCTCGTCGCCGGCGAGCCGAGATCGAGCCCGGCCCAATAAGTGACGTAGCAGCTCCAGCCGCCCTGCTCGACCGGGTTGCGGCTGCTGATGCGTTGCAGGACGGTGCCCCAGTCGGCGGCGACGAAGTCGACATTGACGCCGATCTTGCGCAGCGCATCCGCCGCGACGTCGCAGACCAGGGCGATGCGCGGCACGTCCTGCGCCGCAAGGAAGACGGCGCGCTCGCCCTTGTAGCCGGCCGCGGTGAGCTCCTGCTTGAGCTTGCCGAAGTCCTTCGGGCCCTTCAGGACCTTGGCCGCGACGTCGGATGCCATCGGCGAGTTGTTCGGGAAGAAGCCGATGCTGCCGCGCTCGACCTGAGGATCGCCGCCGCAGACCGCGTTCATGCACTCCTCCTGGTCGATCGCCTGGAGGATGACGCGGCGGATCGCCGGATTGTTGAAGGGCGGCTGCAGATGGTTGAGCCGCAGTTGCCCGGCCATTCCGGTCCGGTCCTTGACCTCGACCGTGATGTTCGGGTCCTTCCGCAGCAGCGGCAGCAGGTCGATGATCGGCTGCTCGACCCAGTCGACCGCGCCGGTCTGCAAGGCCGAAACCGCGGTCGCGGCATCGGGCATGACGGTGAACTCGATGCGGTCGAGATAGGGCGTGCGCGGGCCGGCGGTGAAGCTCGGCGTGCCCTGACGCGGAACGTAACCCTCGTGCCTGGCATAGACATGGCGGGCGCCGGCGATGCGCTCGGCGGTGAGATAGCGATAGGGGCCGCTGCCGATCGCTTCCGGTATCTGCTTGAACGGGTCGGTTGCGGCGAGGCGCTCCGGCATGATCGCGGCGACGAGCGCGCTTGGGCGGGCGAGCGCCGCCGGCAGCTGTGGGAAGGGCGTTTTCAGGCGGAAGACGATAGTGCGGTCATCGGGCGCGGAAAGTTCGTCGGTCACCGCCATCAGTGCCTGGCCGAAGGTGTCGCGGGCGCCCCAGCGCCTGATCGAGGCGACGGCGTCGCGCGCCAGCACCTTGCTGCCATCATGGAAGACGAGGCCGGGCCGCAGCGTCAGCGTCCAGCGCTTGCCGTCCTCCTCGACGACATGGCCCTCGACCATTTGCGGCTGCGGCTGGAACTGGTCGTCGAGCCCGTAGAGCGTGTCCCAGACCAGCAGCGCGTGGGTGCGGGTCGAATAGCCGTTGGTCCAGATCGGATCGATGATCGCGACGTCGGAATAGGGCACGAAGCGCAGGGTCTTGGCATCCTGCGCCGTAGCGAGATGCGGCGCGGCCGGCAGGAAGGCGGCCGCGGCCGAGGCTTTCAGGAACTGGCGTCGATCCATGGTTGATCCCCTCATTGTTCTGGCTGGCCCTCGGGCGTCCCCGGCAGTGCGGCCTTCTGTCGGGCCGCTCTGTGTTCACGTTCAGATCTGGGCGCTGACAGACCGGGTCGATGACATGCCTGCCGCCTGATCGCGGCTGCGCAGGAACTCCGCGAGGCGCGGCGCGGTGCGCAGAACGTGGTCGCGCATCACCGCCTCGGCATGCTCGGCATCGCCAGTCCTGATCGCCTCGACGACCTCGTCCTGGCGCTCGGTGGCATGGGCGGGCTGGGCGACATGATGGAGCCAGACCCGCATAGAGGGCTCGACGGCGATGTGCAGCGCCGCGATCTGGGCGATCAGCTTGGGGCGCCGGCTGAGGCCGCAGATATAGGCGTGGAATTCCTGGTGCTTGGTCAGCCAGTCGGCGCCGCCGGCCGCACCGGCACGGTGCATGCGGGCGACATGGTCGTCGAGTTCGGCCAGCGCCGCTGCATCGAAGCGCGGCATGGCCAAGCGAACCGCGAGCCCCTCCAGCACGGAGCGGATCTCGAACAGCTCGTAGATTTCCTCGATGGTCAGGCCGGAGACGACGCAGCCGCGATTGGGGCGGATGAGGACGAGGCCTTCATTGGCGAGGCGCTGGAACGCTTCGCGCACCGGCATCCGGCTCATGGCGAGCTCGCGCGCAATCGTCTCCGGGATCAGGCGCTCGCCCGGCTGATAGCGGCCGCTGCGGATGTCCTGGAGGATGGCGCGATAGGCCTCGTCCTGCGCCGTCGCGGCCATGCTTTTCGAGGCGAAGCCCATCCCGTTTCCCCGCAAGCCGTCTGCACTCGGTCACGTGCTCTGTATGAGTGTATCCACTATTACAAAGCCAGAACTCAGCGTCGCGCAAGGGTTTCCTAGCGTGGGGCAGCGCGATAGCGTCGGAGGGTCAGAGCGCGGCGATGTAGAATTCGAGATAGCGGCGGGCGACTTCGTGCCAGGAATAGGATGCGAGGTTCGAAAGACGCGGACGCGTATTGCCGGGATAGCGGACCAGATCGGCATGAGCCTGCTCGACGGCCAGGGCAGACTCGTCCGCATCGGCGAAATCGACGGTGCGGACGACCGGGAACTTGCTGGCGAGGCCAGCGAAGGCGGCATTGGGCTGGACGACCGGCACGAGGCCGGCGCTCATCGCCTCGACCAGCGCCAGGCCGAAGCCCTCGAATTCGGAGGCCGAGACGAAGAACGAGGCGCGGCTCATCACCTGCCTTGCGGCGGTATCGTCGAGGCCGAGATGCAGGGTGACGTTCTGCGCCATGCCGGCATCGGCGATCGCCTTGCGCAGCGCCTCCTCGGTCCAGTCCGAGGCGACGCCGAGCATGTCGAGATGCCAGGACGGATCGCGCCGCGCCAGGGCCGCCATCGTCGCGATCAGCCGGTCCGGCCGCTTGTTCTTGGAGAAGCGGCCGATGCTGACCAGGCGCCGCTGCGGGTCGGGACTGGAGGCGCCGGCGAATTTGTCGAGGTCGACGCCGTTCTCGATCACCCGGACCTTGCCGGGCGCGAGCCGCTCGAACATGCGGGCATCGCTCGTGCTGCAGCCGGCGATGCCGCGATAGACCTGGGCCGAGAGCCGGGTCGGGCCGTTGAACCAGAGCTTCTTCAGACCGGCGAAATCGGCGGTGTGGAAGAAGCCGCCATGGGTGGTGGCGACGAGCGGCTTGCGGTGGAGCAGCCACCCCACAGCGAGCGCGTCGAAGAAGAAGTCGATCGCGTGGACATGGACGAGATCGGCCTCGCGCAGATGCTTGAAGACCTTGGGCGCGAGCGGATAGCGCGTCGAGCCACGGAACGGGATGCGGGTGATGGGGATGCCGTCGATCTGCTCGCTCGCAGGCAGGATGAGCTCGGGCCGGGAGAACAGCCGATCGAGCGTCACCACAGAGGGCTTGAGGCCGAGCGCCAGCTGCGCCCGACAGAGATTGGCGACGACGTCTTCCAGCCCGCCGCGATTGGGCAGGAATTGGCGCACGACATGGACGATCCGCGTGCCGGCCGGCAGAATGGGCGCGGCGCGATGGGAGAAGGGGGCGGTCACGGTTTGGCCTCCCGGCCGCAAATGGCGCTCGGCCGCTTGGTCTTCAAGCGTTCCAGCAGCACCTTCATCTGCGGGCGCTCACCGGCCTTGGTCGGCTCGAGGTTGAAGATGTAGTCCGCCGGCCACCAGGGTCCGGCGCCCCAGGCGGTCCAGCCGAGCCATTGCTGCGGATTGGCGTCGACCTTCGCCGCCATCTGCCTGAGCGCAGTCAGGCATTCCGGCCTGTTCGAGGCGGCGAACTCGCCGAGGAAGCCGCGGCGGCCATTGGTCTTGAGCCAGGCGGTGACGTCGTCGATCGCCTTGAGCGCATTGGCGGCGGCCGAGCATTCCGGGGCGCGGCCGGAATAGTCGGCATCGAGATATTGATGGAAATCGTAGGCGTAGCGATCGAGCGGGTCGACGACGCCGAGGAGGTCGCGGCCGTTGTTGCCGACCGGCAGGTCGGAGGTCCAGCTATGGGCGCCGCCATAGGCCGTGCCGGTGACCAGCAGAAGCTGCTTGGCGCCCGCCTTGCGGATCGCGGCGATGGCGGCGTTCTGGATCTTCGCCCAGTCGGCGCTGTGGATGTCGTGGGGCTCGTTCATCAGCGAGAAGGCGAGCTTGGGGCGGTCGCGATAGTGCTCGGCGAGCCGGCGCCAGACATCGGCGAGCGCTTCGGCCGGGAGATCCTTCGAGCCGAGCTGCTTCTTGGCGTAGTAGCCGTAATTGTGCAGGTCGATGATGGCGATCAGCCCAGCCTCGTTGATCCGGCGCACCGTCTGGTCGAGATAGGCCAACTCCATGATGTCGAGGCCACCATTGAGCCGGGGCTGGATGCGTTCCCAGCGGAAGGGCAGGCGGATGGCGCTCGCGCCGAGCTTGCCGAGCCGCTGGATCGTCTGTTCGCCGGGATAGGTGTAGTCGGTGTCGATCTTGCCGGGCGTCTCGCCGAATTCGGCGCCCGACAGGTTGACGCCGCGCAGGCACGTTTCCGCCTGCGCCGGCAAGGCGGTGAGCAAGGCCAGAGCGAGTGCGGCCAGCCTCATGGCGCGACGATCCGCAAGAGCGCATCGAGCAGCCGGCGCCCGGCGGCGAGATGGGTGAAGTTGTGGTCGGCGTTCGGAATGATCGTCAGCGAGGCGTTGGGATAGGTGGCGAGGCGTTTCCCGCCCTCATCAAAATAGGTTTGGAATTCTGCGATGCCGACATCGCCATCGGCATAGATCAGCGACACGTCGACCTCGCGCGCGGCGAGCTTGGCAAAATGGCGATGGCATTGGTGGTAGAGCCGGCCATGCTTGGTCAGTCGCCCGAGCACGGGCGCGAGCTTGATCGAGAGCTGCTTGCGGTAGCGATAGATCAGATAGCGTCCCGCCGATCCGACGCGCAGCTTGCCGGTGAGCAGGCGGCGCAGGCCGTCCTTGCGAGCCAGCGTCGCGCCGAGATCGCCCGTGCTGCGATGGGCATAGCGGATCGCGTCCTCGACACTCTCGTCGGGATCCCAGACGAAGCGCTCATTGTTGACGATGACGAGGCGGCGTATGCGCTCGTCGACCACGGCGGCGTGGAAGGCGGCGTAGGCGCCGCTGCAACGCCCGATCAGGACGGGCGCGTCGAAGCCGCGCGCCTGCATGGCGTCGATGGCGAGGCGGACATCATCGATCTGCGCCTGCGAATAGAGGGTCTCTTCCGGTTCGTCGGGAGCCGTGCCGCTATCGCCGACGCTGCTGGCATCGAAGCGCAGCGAGGCGATGCCGCGCGCCGCGAAGGCGCGCGCCTGGTTCAGGGTGACCCGGGCCCAGCCGATATGGTAGTCGCGGCCGGCATTGACGAAGAGGACGAGTTCCCGCGCCGCCGGCCCGAGCGGTTCGCAGAGCACGCCGAACAGGCGCCCCTCCGGGCCAAAGCGGATCGGCCGCTCGACGAAGCCGTCGCCGAGGAGGCCTTGTGCCGGGCCTGGCGGCTGTGGCGTCCTGGCATCGGGCGCGGAGCCCGCCGCCTGAGCGCGCGCGACGATCCAGTCGACGATACCGGCGATCGTCGCCTTGGGCGGGCGAGCCGTGACCGAATCTGTGGTCAGCGTGTCGTAGCCCTCGTAGTCGCGCTGCGTGACGGTGGCGCCGAGGCCGGAGAGCATTTCGGCCAGGGTCGCGTCGCCACCATGGCCGGGTCGCGACAACAGCAGCACTTGCTTGGATGGCGCCTGTCGCAGCGTACCTGTATCGAGCGTGGCGAACGCAGACAGGCGGCCGGGTGCGATGCGCAGGCCGGCCACGGCGCAGTGCGTTTCATCGTCGGGATCGATACCCATGCCGATCCGGTCCGAGACGATGCGCGACCAGACCGAGAGTTCCCGCACATAGCGCTTGCCGTTGCCGACGGGCGCCAGCAACACGCTTGCCGCGACAGGCGCGAGGTCCTCGGCGAGCTTGAGCGCCAGGGCGCCGCCAAGTCCTTGGCCGAGCAGGACGAGGCGCTCGCAGCCGCTGGCGCGGCGCAGAAGGTCGGCGGCGGCGCGGATCGTCTCGAACCAGTCGTCAAGCCCCTGCGGATCGGCGGCTTCATGGGCGTCGCCCTGGCCGGGGTAGTCGAAGCGCAGGCAGGCGATGCCCTTGTCCGAGAGCGCTTGCGCCAGGCTGCGCCAGGTCGCGCGCAGGCAGAATTCTTCATAGCCGATGGCGCTGAGCATCAGCACGGCGACCGGGGCGTGGCCGGAATGGAAGACGCCCATGCTGCTACCGAAGGTGACGGGCTCGCCAAAAGGCGAGGTCGTGGCGTCGGGGTCCAAGACGGGATGCAGCGCGCTCCGAACCGATGTCTGCATCGATGATGGAGCTGCTTCGGCGTAAGCGAAAGTGGGCTGAGATGTCATTTCGCCGCTTCCGAAGTCACCGCGCCGGGCGCGACAAGGCCCAAGAACCGCCTGGCTAGTCGCCCGGGCTCGGATGGAAGGCGCTCCAGCAGATGGTCGAGCATTTCGGCATCCTGTTTCGGCACTGCCGCCAGCAGGCGCAGCATCGCGCCATAAACGACGGCCCCGGCGACAATGCCGGCAATCAGGCCGCTCGCCCCTGGCAGCATCCGCGTCGCGGCCAGCGCTGCGAGGCCGCAGAGAGCGCCTGCCGCGGCGATCTTGACGATCACCACCGTCAGCCCGCGCGATTCTCTCCTCAGTTTGATGCTCCACAGCAGAGCCAGGCTCATGGCCAGGAACACCAGATCACGGATCACGGCGGCGCCGATGCCGCCCCATTGCGGGACGATCAGGAAGCAGCCGCAGACCATCAGGAATGCCCCGAGGCCGCTGATCGCAAGGCGGTACTTCATCCGGTCCATTGCGTAGAGATATTGCGTGACGAGCTGAATGAAGACGGCCGCAGGAGCGCCGACAGCCATAATCGCGACGATGACGCCGGCCGGCTCGAAGGCCGGGCCGTAAACGGAAAGGACGAGCGGGGTGGAGATGGCGGCTAGACCAAAGCAAAGCGGAAACGTGATGTAGGCGAAATTCCGCACGACACAGGCGAAGATCTCTGCCGACGCATCCTCCTCCCCGGTGTGTTGCCTCTCGACATAGAAGGGTATGAGGCTGCCGGTCAGCTGGATCGGTAGTTGCAGCGCCAGGTTGGTAAGGGTCAGCGCCACCGCATAGAAGCCGACCAGCTGCGCTCCATGGAAATTCTGGAGGAAAACCAGCTCGGGCCGGGTCAGGAACACGGAGGTGAGCACAAACTCGAAGAACAGGATCATCGAGCTTCCCGCCAGCGTCCGCGGGCTGTGGCCGGCGTTGTTGGGCGCCGTCAGCAGGATTCGAATCGAATACAGAAATAAGACGGATTGCCCGGCTATATAGCCGATCAGTGCGCCCTCCACGCCATGGAGATAGGCGCCTGCGAGCACGACGCTGATCTGAAGCGCGGAGACGATGCCGGTGAAATAGAAGAATGTGCGCAGGCGCTGCTCGCCGATGAGGTAATTCTTGGTGAGCGAGCCTATTGATTGGACAAACAGCAACACTCCCGTGAGCGCGATCGCCGCTGGCGTGGAAGCGATCCACTGCGTGCCGCCAAACCAACAGAAGCTCCAGAAGAGCCCGACGAGAATCGTGGTGGCGAGCGCGACCGGCAAGGCGAGATAGGCGGCAAATCCGCGCCGCGCCCTGTCGTCCGCGCCTTGGGCCTTCAGCTGCGGCAGCAGACGCAACAGCAGGACGCCGGTACCGAACTCGGCTATCAGCGCCCCCGTTGCAGCGATCCACAATGCGAAGGCGATCGTTCCGTTCGCCTCCGGTCCCAGCAGGCGCGCCACGATCACCGATGAGCCGAACCCGCTCACCAGCAGCAGCAAGCCAGCTGCTGCATTCATGACCGAGTTCGACATGATGCTGCTACCGCGGGTCATCGAGACACCGGTCCATCCTGCATCTGGCCGTCAGCGCCGCGCGATGTGTCAATGTTCGCCAGGTCCGTCCTCATGTCTTGCTCGATTCAGGCAGCGGGCCGCTTGTCCAGCCGGACCCGCGGCCGGAGCGCCTCGCCATCGTCAACCGACCGGTCAAGGCGTGGACAGCCACGCCTGCCAGGGGACGTAAAAGCCGCGGCAAATGGACCAGAAAGCCGTAGCCGTGCTCGCGCATTGCGCATCAGATGTCCACGCATGCTGTCTGGACCTGTTCCTCGTCACCGCGTGCCTGCAGAACCGGCCTTCGCGAGGGCAGGAATAGCGGGCACGAGCTAAGCAATGGTTGGCGTGACCTGGGAACTTCTTCCTGTTGTAAACGAGACATGAACGCGGTGAACCGGATCGCCGGCGTCTCGGCGCAAGGCGAGGCCGATCAGGCCAATTTTCGTCAATATTGAACTATCATTGACTCGTTTCGAGTGAAATGTTTCTTTGCTGCTCTTTGATCGATTAGTTAATTTTTGAGGAGTTATTCACTTGAATATTTGAATAGAATTGTAATTATTCCGTTGCCGAAATGTTAACCACGCACCGGCAGGATGCGCGGTGGAATTCCAGCCGAGTCCGTCGGCGCGTCCGGCCGCGGATGCGCCGTGCCGGGCCGGATCGAGGAGGCTAGTGTGTCGGCTGCGTTGGAGGCGGGAGGACGGGAAGAGGCGTCGGCGCAAGGCCGCGCCTCCGCTGCTTTCAGCCTGTCCGAACTGCTCCAGCTGCTGCAACGCCGCCGCTGGCTGGTGATCGCTAGCGCCGGCGTCTGCCTGCTGCTGGCGCTCGCCTATCTCTCGGTGCAGGTGCCGGTCTACCGCGCCACCGCCGAATTGCTGGTCGACCCGCAGGCGCTCCAGGTCGTCGGCAAGGACATCGTGCGCACCGACACCTCGGCCTCGATCGACTTCGCCAATGTCGACAGCCAGGCGCTGGTGATGACCTCCACCGGCGTGCTGCGGCAAGTGATCGAGGAACTCAACCTCGAGAACGACCCCGCTTTCGTCAGGCCGCCGGGGCTGGTCTCGCGGCTGCTCGGCAAGCTGGCGCAGCCGACGTCGGAGCAGCGCCTGGCGCAGGCGGTCGACACGCTGAAGAAAGCGATCGTGATCCAGCGCGTCGACAACTCGCTGGTCTTCCGCATCACCGTCTCGCATCCGCAGGCCCAGAAGGCCGCAGATGTAGCCAATGCTCTGGCCCAGGTCTATTTCCGCCAGGGTAATGACGGACGGCGCGCTGTGGTCGAGCGCGCCAACACGACGCTGATCGAGCAGATCGCCGGCTTGAGGACGCAGCTCGACACGGCCGAGCGGGCCGTCCAGGCCTTCCGCAGCCAGCACAGCCTGGTCAGCACCGGCGAGGGCGGGCTGATCATCTCGCAGCAATTGCGTGACCTCTACGGCCAGATCAGCCTGGCGGAGGCCGAGATGGCGCGCCAGCAGGCGCGGCGCGACCAGCTCGCCCGCTATCGCAATGGCGATCCGCTGTCCGACACGCTGCCGGAGGCGCTCACCTCGTCGGTGGTGACCTCGCTCAGAGGACAATATGCGCAGAGCGCGCGCGAGGCGGCGAGCCTGGCCCAGACATTGGCGCCGCAGCATCCGCGCCTGATCGAGATCCGGGCCGAGCTTGCCGAGACGCGACGGCTTCTCACCGGAGAGCTGGCCCGCCTGCGAGCCACGGTGCAGGAGAGCTATCGCCAGGCCGAGGCCAATCTCGCCAATCTCAGGAAGCGGGCGACCGAGCTGACCAAGTCACAGGAGGTCAGCGGCGCCGCGCAGATCAAGCTGCGCCAGCTCGAGAGCGAGGCGGAGGCGGTGCGCGTGGTCTACAACGCCTCGCTGCAGCGCGCCAAGGAGCTGGAGCAGCAGAAGCGGATCGAAACCAACAATTCGCGCATGCTCTCGGAAGCGGTGGCGCCGGGCGCGCCGACCAAGCCGCCCGCGCCACTGGTGCTGGCTGCGGCCCTGCTCTTCGGCGCCTGTGCCGGACTCGGCATCGCCTATCTGCTGGAGTGGCTGCCGTCCTCGCGCATCCTGCCCGAGCGGCTGAAGCCGTTGGCGCCGCTGACGCCGGAGGCGGCCGGCCAGGCGATCGGTGTCGGCACTGTGGTCTCGCTGCCCGCCGCGGCAGCGCGCCGCGAGGATGCGCTCATACCGGTGACGCGCCTGCTGCAGAAGACGCTCGGTCCACATCTGCCGGCCTCGGTGATGATCGCCGGCTCCGTCGACGAGGCCACGCAGAAAGCCCTCGCCGAGCATCTCGCCAACAGCCTGGCGGCGCATGGCGAAAGCGTGCTGCTCTGCCAGGACGGCTCCGGCCGCGACATGAACATCCGCCGGATCGAGCCGGCTGCCGCGGCTACGGCCCGACCGGGACGGCGGCGCAACTTCATCGTCATGCGGCAGGCCTCGCCATCGGACGGTAAGGCAGGTGCGCGACCGGACGCGATCGTGCTCGCCTCTTCGCTCACCGGCGAGACTCCGCGCAGCCTGGTGGACCAAGCGGCAGCGATCGATCCGGTCGGCGAGCACATCATCGCGCTGGTCGTTCCCGAGGATACGGGGGGCGGTGCGCGCGGCCTGGCGTCGCGCTGGCTGCGGCGCCCGGCGCGGGCCGCGGCGTGACCCCGCGGGCGGGCAGCGCGGGCGGCATCGACCCGGCTCGCCCGATGCCGATCCTGCCACTGGCGCTGCTGATCGGCGCGCTCACCTTCAACTTGGCGTTGTGCTTCATCAACACCAACGTCGTGGGCATCAACGACACCATGGTGATGGGCTGCGAGGTGGTGCTGGTGGCGACCGCGCTTTACCTCGGCCTCGGCCGCAACGCCGCGCCCTATCTGCTCCTGGCGATCTTCCTGTCCTACGCCGCCATGCTGATGGCGATGCGGCCGCTGATCGACCCCAAGGCCGTCCGCGACTTCCTGATCCCGGTCGCCTTCTATCTGCTCGGCAAGAGCTGCGACGACCCGCGCGTCGCCGACCGCGCCGCCTGGCTCTGCGGGGTCATCGTCGTCGCCTTCGGCCTGTTCGAGTTCGTCGCGCTCGACGTCTACGTGAAATATTTCAACATCATCAAATACTATGTCGCGCGCGGATCGGTGGCGCCGGGCGACATCAGCAACCAGACCGGTGCGCTCTTCACCAGCGGCCTGCGTCCGGATGCGCGCACGCTGCTGCCTTTCCTCGGGCCGCATCGGGCCTCCTCGGTCTTTCTCGAGCCGGTCTCGACCGGTAATTTCGGCGCGATCCTCTATATCTGGGCGCTCAACCGCCCGGAGATGGCGAAGCGCTGGCTGACCATGGCGGCAGGCCTGGCGGCGATCGTGCTCAGCGACTCCCGCTTCGGCGCCAATGTCTGCATCGTTGCGACCGTCGCCTATTTCGCGGCGCCGATCACGCCGCGCTTCGTCTGGCTGGCTGCGCCTTTCATCCTGTTGAGCGGCTTTGCGGTCTACGGCTTCATCAGCGCCGAGGTGAAATGGGAGAACAATTTCGCCGGCCGCATGCTCTGGACGGCGCGGCTGATCACCTCGCTCTCGCCCGCCGCGGTCTTCGGCCTGTCGCCGGACAAGCCGTTCCTGGCGGATTCCGGCTACGCCTATTCGCTGAACCAGATCGGGCTGCTCGGCGTCATCGGCTTCTGGAGCCTGTTCATCTTCGCGCCGGAAAAGTCGCCGCGGGCTTGGCGCTTCAAGGTCTGCGTCGCGACCTATATCTGCCTTTTGATGATCGTCAGCGACTCCGTCTATTCGATCAAGACGGCGGCCCTCCTCTGGTTCATGACCGGATCGAGCGATGGCGATCCGGGAACCGAGTCTGAACCGGCTGCGCGGCCTAACCCGGCCCCAAGCTTTTCTGCTGCCGCGGCTGGTTGAACCCCGGATCTTTCTGATCGGATCAGCTCGTCATCCCGGAGCTGTGCCGCTTCGCTGCGGCCGGAATGACTCAACAGGATGATCGAAAAATACTCTAGAAATCGAGTATTCGTCGCAATCTGCTGTTTACCACATCTCCAGACGCCAGGACCTGAAGCACATCAGCCAGTCTTTCTGCTGCGGGTGCAAGGTAACTTTAAATTTTATGCGTTAGCCCTGACGCAACGAACAAAACGGCGTCAAATCAGCCGACCGAAGCCCTCTGACGGCGATCGCGAGCGCCCTGGCGCAAGCGTCTCCCGCAGCATGGCAAAGTCGCACCATGACGGGGCCGCTAGGCGGCACCGGTCGATCAGACAGGGCAGGACCGAACGATGAAGACCAGGATCCGCGAAATCCTCAAGACCACCGGCAAGCTGCCGGTCGATGTCGCAACCCTCGCCGACGAGGCCGATCTCTACAATGCCGGCCTCACCTCCTTCGGTACCGTCGAGCTGATGATGGCGCTCGAGGAGGCGTTCGAGGTCGAGTTCCCCGACAACATGATGAACCGGCGCAACTTCGCCTCGATCGCCGCGATCGAGAACGCGATCCGCACCATCCAGAGCGAGCACGTCTGATGACGACCCTCGCCCGCCTGGCCGAAGCCGGCTACCAGCTCACCTCGGAAACATCAGGCGCCAGCGCCGAGGCGCAGAAGGCGATGATCGCCAAGGCGCGCAAGATCGCGAAGGTCGCAGCCGAGCACGCCGGCGACGTCGATGCCAAATCGCGTTTCCCGCATGAGGCCTTCGAGGCGCTGAAGCGCGAGCGCCTGCTGGGAATCATGATCCCGGCCGCCCATGGCGGCGAGGAAGCGAGCCTTGCGACCATCGCCGAGATCTGCTCGGTGCTGGCCCAGGCCTGTGCTTCGACGGGCATGATCTATGCGATGCACCAGATCAAGGC
This sequence comes from Allobosea eneae, assembly GCF_042657265.1. Lineage (NCBI taxonomy): Bacteria > Pseudomonadati > Pseudomonadota > Alphaproteobacteria > Hyphomicrobiales > Alloboseaceae > Allobosea > Allobosea eneae. Next base: position 68,247 of record NZ_JBHSLW010000007.1, on the reverse strand, counting down.
GTCGAGCCTCACCGTGCATTGCAACGACGATCCCTGGCACGCCTCCTTCATGGCCCGCATCGCCCGCGAGCAATTGCTGCTCGCCTCGGCCACAACCGAGGGCGGCGGGGTCGGTGGCGATCTGCGCTCGTCGATCTGCGGCGTGGTGCGCGAAGGCGACGACTTCACCCTCGACAAGGAAGGCTGCCTGATCTCCTACGGCGCGCAGGCCGACGCCATCCTGATCACCTCCAGGCGCACGCCCGAGGCCCCGCCCTCCGACCAGGTCATGTCCGTCCTGACCAAGGACCAGTACACGCTGGAGCGCAGCGCCGCCTGGGACACAATGGGCATGCGCGGCACCTGCTCCGACAACTTCACCTTTTCCGGGCGCGCGCCTGCCGAGCAGATCATCCCGGTCTCCTTCGCCGAGATCGCAGCGCAGTCGATGCTGCCCAACGCGCATCTGCTCTGGGCCTCGGTCTGGTACGGCATCGCGGCCGAGGCCGTCGCCCGTGCCGAGGGCTTCGTGCGCAGCGAGGCCCGCAAGCGCCCGGGTTCGACCCCGCCGAGCGCGCTGCGTCTGGCCGAATTGCTCGCCCGCCTGCAGCAGTTCAAGGCGCTCGTCGTCGCCGGGCTCGACCGCTATGAGCGCGCCCGCGGCGATGCCGACGAGCTCTTATCGATGGGCTTCGTCGTGGCGATGAACAGCATCAAGGTCGTGGCCTCGCAGAGCGTCGGCGAGATCGTGATGCAGGCCTTCCTGATCTGCGGCATCCAGGGCTATCGCAATGACAGCCCGGCCAGCCTGGCGCGCCTGATGCGCGATGCGCTCTCGGCGCCGATCATGATCAACAACGACCGGATCCTCGGCAACACCTCCAACCTGCTGGCCGTCTACAAGCACGACCCCAGCCTCTCCAGGTGATCGCATGTGCCAGAACTGCCCCCAGCCGCAGGGTTTCCTCGCGGAACTGATCGATAGCGGCCTGCTGATCGACACCGGCGTCGACGGCCTCTATGGCCGCAGCGGCTTGTTCGAGGAGGTCATCGCCCGCTTCGACGACCTGATCACCCGCCATGGCGGCCAGGACGGCGCCGAGATCGTGCGCTTTCCGCCGGCGATGAGCCGCAAGCATTTCGAGAAGAGCGGCTATCTCAAGAGCTTCCCGCAGCTCGCCGGCACCGTGCATTCCTTTGCCGGCGACGAGCGTGCCCATGCCCAGTTGCTGCACAATGTGGCTGACGGCGTCGACTGGACCGACGGGCAGATCTCGACCGAGGTCGTGCTGACCCCGGCCGCCTGCTACCCCCTCTATCCGGTCGTCGCCAAGCGCGGCCCGCTCAAGACCGAGGGCGCGCTGTTCGATCTCCAGTCCTATTGCTTCCGGCACGAGCCCTCGAAGGACCCGGCCCGGATGCAGCTCTTCCGGATGCGCGAATATGTCCGCTTCGGCACGCCCGAGCAGGTCACGGAGTTCCGTGCGACCTGGCTGGAACGCGGCCAGGCGATGATGGCCTCGCTCGGCGTGCCGCTCAATCTCGACGTCGCCAACGATCCGTTCTTCGGCCGCGCCGGGCGCATGCTCGCCAACAACCAGCGCGACCAGCGCCTGAAATTCGAGCTGCTGATCCCGATCGAGAGCGAGGAGAAGCCGACCGCCTGCCTCTCCTTCAACTACCATCAGGACCATTTCGGCACGACTTGGGGCATTCAGACCGCCGCCGGAGAGACCGCCCACACCGCCTGCGTCGGCTTCGGCATGGAGCGCGTCGCCCTCGCTCTCTTCAAGCACCATGGCTACGATGTCGAGCGCTGGCCCGCTTCGGTCCGCGACGTGCTCTGGCCGTGAGCGCGATGACGGCCCAGCACAAGATCGCCGCGCCCACCGCCATGGCGGGCCGGCTCCTGCCGGTCGATCCGCTCGCCTATGACCGGCATGCCATGCATGCCGGCGAGCGGCACTGGCCGCAGACCAATTGCTATGCCGATCTCTGGATCGAGATCCTGCATGCGCTCGGCCTGGAGCCGGCGGCGGCCTTCGGCTTCACGATCGCCCAGGATTTCGAGGGCGACCAGTTCACCTTCTTCAAGCCGCCGCTCGACGACCTCGAGGCGCTCTACGGCCTCAAGGTGACGGAGCTTGCGCTCTATGACGATCTGATCGGTCATATCGAGCAACAGATCGCGCTCGGCCGCCTCGTCCTGCTCGAACTCGATTCCTTCTACATGCCCGACACCCGCGGCGTCTCCTATCGCGACAGCCACGGCAAGACGACGATCGCGGTGAACCGGCTCGACCGCGCCGCCCGCGAGCTCGATTACTTCCACAATGACGGTCTCCACCGCGCTGAGGGTGAGGATTTCGACGGCTTGTTCCGGCTGCTGCCCGGGCAGATGCGCGAGGACACGCTCTTCCCCTATGCCGAGATGGTGCGCCTGCCGCAGCGCCGGCCGGATGAGGCAGCGCTGCGCGCCATCGCGCTGAAACTACTCGCCCGCCATGTCGCACGCCGACCAGTGGAGAATCCGGTCGCGGCCTTCCGGGCGGTAGCGACCGCACAGGCCGAGGCGCTGGCCGAGCGGTCGGGTGCGGCCTTCCACCATTACGCCTTCAACACGCTGCGCCAGCTCGGCGCTAATTTCGAGCTGCTCGCCAGCCATCTGACCTGGCTCGGCCAGAGCGTCGAAGGGCTGGACGCGGCGCGTGACGGCTCGCTGCGCATCGCCGAGGGTGCCAAGGTGGCGCAGTTCCATCTGGCGCGGGCGATGAAGCAGAAGCGCTTCGAACGCTTCGACGCGACTCTCGCCGGCCTCGTCGGTGAGCACGATCAGGTCAGCGAGGCGCTCGGGCAGCGCTTCCCCGGCTGAGCCATGGCCCGCATCGTCGCGCGTAGCGGTCAACGGGTAGAGCCGCTCGCAGGCTGGTCCTGGCTCGCGACGGCTGCCGATGCCGCCACGACGCCGGCCGATCTGCCGGAAGGCGGGGATTGGCGGGAGGCTGCGGTGCCCGGCACGGTCGCCGGTACGCTGCGCGCGCTCGGCCGGCTCGACGATGCCAGGGCGGATGCGATCGACCGGCAGGATCACTGGTACCGCACGCAGCTGATCGAACCGCTGAACGGACGCCTGCGCTTCGAGGGGCTGGCGACCGTCACGGAAATCTGGGTCGGTGGCGTCAAGCAGGCCGATAGCGCCTCGATGTTCGTGCCCGTCGAGCTTGCCGTCGATTGCCCGGCCGGAACCGAGATCGCGCTGTGCTTCCGCGCACTCGCCCCGAAGCTTGCCGCTGCCCCGCGCCGGTCCCGTTGGCGGCCGGCGATGATCCAGCCCAATGGCTTGCGCTGGTTCCGCACCAGCGCGCTCGGCTCGATGCCGGGCTGGTGCCCGCCCGGCCTGCCGACGGGGCCGTATCGGCCGGTGCTGCGGATCGAGAGCGAGGCGGGCGCTGCAAGGATCGAGGCCGCCGATCTGCGCACGAGCTACGACGGACAGACCGGCACCGTTGCGCTCAGCCTGTCACTGGCCGCGAATGCGCTGCTGCCAGATCGCGGGATTATGCATTGTGCGGGTGGCGAGACCGCTCTGCACGCGGACGGCGAAGGAAAATTAGCCGGCACATTGTCCTTGCGGAATGTCACACCCTGGTTCCCGCATACCCATGGCGAACCGGCGCTGCACGATCTCACCGTGACGCTCGACGGCGAGACGATCGGTCTCGGGCGCATCGGCTTTCGCTCGCTCGAAGTCGATCGCGGCGAGGATGGCGAGGGTTTCGGCCTGATCGTCAACGGCGTGCCGGTGTTCTGCCGCGGCGCCTGCTGGAGCAATGCCGACGTCACCACGCTGGCCGGCGGCCGCGCGGCTTACGAGCCCTGGCTCCGGCTGGCGCGCGAAGCCGGCATGAACATGATCCGCCTGCCCGGCGTGATGACCTATGAGGACGAGGCCTTCTTCGCGCTTTGCGACGAACTCGGCATCATGGTCTGGCAGGAGATGATGCTGGCCAATTTCGACTATCCGCAGGGCGATGCCGGCTTTCGCGCCGCGATCGCGGCGGAGGCCGAGGCGCTGCTCAGCCGCGCGCAGGGCTCGCCGAGCCTCGCCGTGCTCTGCGGCGGCAGCGAGGTCTTCCAGCAATCGGCGATGCTGGGCGCGCCGCCCGAGGCCTGGTCCGGCCCGGTCTTCGACGAGGTGTTGCCGCAGGCGGTCGCCACTTTCAGGCCGGACATCGCCTATGTCCCGAACTCGCCCTCGGGCGGGCCGCTTCCCTTCGTCGCCGACAAGGGCGTGACGCATTATTACGGCGTCGGCGCCTATATGCGCGGGCTCGACGATGCCCGTCGCGCCCATGTCCGCTTCGCCGCCGAGAGCCTCGCCTTCGCCAATGTGCCGGAGGAGGTCTCGCTTCGGTCAGGCAAGCCGCCGGCCATCACCCATCATCCCGACTGGAAGCGCGCCGTGCCGCGCGATGCCGGCGCCTCCTGGGATTTCGAGGATGTGCGCGACCACTATCTCGAACGGCTCTACGGGCTTGAACCGGCGCGTTTGCGCCGCGAGGATCCCGAGCGCTATTTCGCCCTGTCGCGCGCGGTCGTCGCTGAGGTGATGGAGGAGACGTTCGCCGAATGGCGCCGGCCGGCCTCGCCCACGCGTGGTGCGCTGGTCTGGCTCCTGCAGGACCTGCAACCCGGCGCCGGTTGGGGCGTGATCGCCAGCGACGGCGAACCGAAATCCGCCTGGCACGGGCTCGCCCGCGCCTTCCGTCCGGTCCAGCTCACGCTCACGGACGAGGGCGTCAACGGGCTCGGCCTGCATGTCCTGAACGAGCGCCCCGAGCCGCTGGCTGCGACCGTCGAGCTGACTTGCTGGCGCTCCGGCGAGGTCGCCGTGGTCCAGGCGAAGCGGGAGGTCGCGCTTGCTCCGCGTTCGGAGACGACGCTGTCGGCCTTCAATCTGATCGGTCGCTTCTTCGACATCGCCTATGCTTATCGCTTCGGCCCGCCCGGCCATGACGTGACCTCCGCGGTGCTGCGCGATGCTGTGAGCGGCAAGGTCTTGGCCGAGGCTTTTCATTTCCCGCTCGGGCGCGGCCATGAACGCCATCATTGCGGGCTTGCCGCAAAGCTGGAGCGCGAAGGCGACGATTGGAGCCTCGTCCTCTCGACCCGGCGCTTCGCGCAATCGGTCGAGATCGTCGATCACGGTTGGCGGCCGGAACACAGCTGGTTCCATCTCGCGCCCGGCGAGCCGCGGCGGGTCCGCCTGCATCGGCGCCCCGGCACCAGCAGTGAGCCCTGCGGCGAGGTCCGCGCGGTCAACGCACTCGACCGTGGCGGCTATGCGGCTGGGGCGTGAAGACTCGATCGATTTCGGCCTGATTGAAGCGCGCATCCGTCCCTGCGAGGAGCGGAGCGACGCAGGGCCACGGAGCTCTGGGCCGGAATTCACGCATAACCGGGCGACCGGTGCCTACTAGCCGCGATGGGCCCTCAGCGGGCATGCGCAAGCGTCGCTGCTCACTAGACGATCCGCGGGCTGGTCATTGCACTCCGATTTCTTCCCCTGGGCTAATTTGTCGCCCCAGGCCTGCCATGTCTCTAACTCGCCCTTAACCTTGATCCGTCATTTCGTTGGATGGGTAGTGGCTTCGCGCAGGCTGTAGCTGCTGTGGTGCGAGGGTAGCAAGCCATGCGGCTGATCGTCGGCGCAATCATTGTCTTCGTCTGCGTCTTTGGCAGCTACGCGGCCATGGGTGGCCACCTCGAGGTCCTCTGGCAGCCGTTCGAGTTCGTCATCATCCTCGGTGCAGCGATCGGCGCCTTCGTCATCGGCAATCCCCCGCCGGTGCTCAAGGCCGTGCCGTCCATGCTCGGCACAATCCTGAAGGGCTCGAAGTATAAGCAGGAATGCTATGTCGAGCTGTTGGGGATGCAGTATTCATTGTACAAGCTCGTGAAGCAGAAGGGCATGCTCGCGGTCGAGCAGCACATTGAAAATCCGAGCGAGTCGACGCTGTTCAATGCCTTCCCGACGTTTGCTGCGAACCATCATGCGGTCGAGTTCGTCTGCGACTACATGCGCATGTTGACGCTGGGCGCCAACAACGCTCACGAGATCGACGCTCTCATGGACGAGGAACTGGAGACGCACCACCAGGAGCAGGAGCGGCTGGTTTCGGCCATGCAGTCGATCGCCGACGGAACACCGGCGCTCGGCATCGTCGCCGCCGTGCTCGGCGTGATCAAGACGATGGGGGCGATCAAGGAGCCGCCGGAGGTGCTGGGACACCTGATCGGCGGCGCGCTCGTCGGCACCTTCTTCGGCGTCTTCGTCGCCTACGGCTTCTTCGCGCCCATGGCGGCGTCGCTCAAAAGCACCTTCGAGGCGGAGGCCAAATACTTCCTGTCACTCAAGGCGGGTCTCCTCGCTCACATCAGCGGCCAGCCGCCGGTGATGGCGGTCGAATTTGCCCGCAAGGCTCTGATGAGCGACGTTCGCCCGACCTTCAGCGAAGTGGAAGCGGCGACCGCCAAACTCGCCGCCTAACCCGGCCCAATCTCCCGCAGGGACTTAGATGACCAAGCCCGCCCAGACGATCATCGTCAAGAAGGTCAAGAAGGCCGCGCATGCGCATCATGGCGGCGCCTGGAAGATCGCCTATGCGGACTTCGTAACCGCGATGATGGCGTTCTTTTTGCTGATGTGGCTGATCAGCATGACGACCCAGGAGCAGAAGGAAGGCCTGGCGGAATATTTCGCGCCGGGCTCTGTTAGCCCCAGCACCAGTGGCGCTGGCGGCATGCTGTGGGGTACCTCCCTCGACAAATCAGGCGGCAAGCCGTTGGCGCCACGCGAGGTGGCGAGGGGGGCCGCCAAGCCGGAGGACAGCGCGCAGCAGACGAACTCGGGCCGCACCGGCGACCGCGAGATCAACCGCTCGGCTGCCGGCCAGCAGGCGAGCCACAGCGCGATAGCCAGCCTCCGGCAGGCGCTTCAGAGCATGCCCGAGATTGCCGATATGTCGCGCAACATTGTGATCGAGCCGACCAAGGAGGGGCTGGACGTTGCGCTCATGGACGAGTCCGGCCGCTCCATGTTCCCCGAGGGCTCGGTCCAGCCCTATCCGAGCACCCGTCGCGTGCTGGAGACGCTCGCGCCCACTCTGCGCCGCCTGCCCAACCGCTTGGCGATCACCGGCCATACGGCCGCCGCGCGCCCGGGCTCGGCGGCGGGCGTCGATCCCTGGAGCCTTACCACCGGACGCGCGCTCGCCGTGCGCGAGATCCTGTCGGGGGCTGGATTCCCCAATGACCGCTTCGCTTCCGTGGTGGGGCGCGCCGACACCGAGCCGGTCTTCCCCGACAATCCCTATATCTCGCCAAACCGGCGGGTGAGGATCACTCTACTTAATGAAGAGCCGCCATTGCCCCCGACCCCCCTGCGCTGAACACATCGTCCTGGCCGCCTCACGGTCCGCTCGCGATTGAGTTCAAGGTGACGAGACGCGAGAGGCTGATCATTGCGACGCGGGGCATGCGCGTCCGGCGTCGGCGCTGGTCGATCGCGAAACGCCATCCATAACGTCAGGCTGTTTGCCAGCCGGACGCTCGAGTCCGGGCACTGCACATGCCCACGATGGGGCGCGAGCGGACCGTCCCGCCGGTCTCTGGCTGCTTTAGCAGGCGCCGGCCTCCAGCCCCCGCAGCTCCGCCGCATGCCTGCCGATCAGGCGCTGCCGTGAGGAGAAGGCTGCATCATGACATGGCGATCGCCCCGTGCTCCAGCCCTCTTCGACAAGGTCGCGATCGTCACCGGCGGCGGCACCGGCATCGGCCTGGCGATCGCCAGGATGTTCGTGGACGAGGGAGCGCAGGTCGTGATCGCCGGCCGCTCCCAGGCTTCGCTCGACAAGGCCGCCGTCGGCCTCGGCGCGCCGGCCATCGCCGCCGATGTCTCGCAAGAGACCGATGTCGCGAGGCATCGCCCAACGGGACGAGGCCATGGCGATCAACATCCGTGGCACGATCCTGTGCATCAAGCATTGCGTGCCGTTGATGCGGGCGCGCGGCGGCGGCTCGATCATCAACATGTCGTCGCTAATGGGCCTGCACCGCTGTCCGATGCGCAGCGCCTACACCGCGACGAAATTCGCGGTGATCGGCATCACCGAGGCCGTCGCGGCCGGTCGGCACCCACCGCATCCGGGTCAATGCGCTCTGCCCTGGCGCAGTCGATGGCGAATTGAAGCAGCGCGTGGCGCGCGCCGCCCCGTTCCTGGCGAGCGACCAATCACCCTCGATCACCGCGGAGCGCCTCAAGGTTGACGCCGGCCGGATGTGACCCAGCCGGAATGGGGCTTATGCCGCCCGGCTGCGGTGCGCGGGGGCCATGGCGGATGGCCTGTGATCGCCTCGCGTGCGGAAGGTGGCGACGAGCTGGTTGAGGCGTTCGATCTGCGTCAGCAGCATGCGTGCCGAGGTCGCGCTCTGCTCGGCGAGCACGGAATTGCGCTGCGTGATCTCGTCCATATGGCTGACGGCCTGGCTCATCTCCTCGATGCCGCTGGCCTGCTCGCCGGCCGCAGTCGCGATCTCGCCGACCGTCGCCGAAACTCGCCCGGACGCGCCGACGATCTGCTCAAGCGTGTCGCCCGCTAGCCCGACCAGCCGCACGCCTTCGGTCACCTCGGTACCGGAGGTGCCGATCAGACCGGTGATGTCCTTGGCGGCCTCGGCCGAGCGCTGGGCAAGGGCCCGGACCTCGGCGGCGACGACGGCAAAGCCGCGTCCGGCATCGCCGGCCCGCGCCGCCTCGACCGCGGCGTTGAGCGCCAGCAGGTTTGTCTGAAAGGCGATGCCATCGATCACCCCCGTGATCTCCGAGATTTTCTTCGAGGCATCCTCGATCCGCGCCATCGCCGCAATGGCCTCGCGGATGATGCCGCCGCCGTTACGCGCGACCGCCGTCGCCTCATCGGCGAGGGCCGTCGAGGCGCGCGAGGCCTGGGCCGAGCTCTTTACAGAAGCCGCGAGCTCCTCTGTCGTCGCCGCAGTCTGCTCCAAGGCGGAAGCCTGCTCCTCGGTGCGCTCGGCGAGATCGGCCGCGCCGTCGCTGATCTCCTGCGAGGAGGCGGCGATGGCGGTCGAGCTCGTCTTGATCGTCGTGATCATTTCGCCGAGGCGGGCCATGGCGTCGTCGAAATGCGTGCCGATCTCGGCATACTCGGCCGGCATGTCCTCGGCGATGCGGACGGTGAGATCGCCCTTCGCCAGCGCCGCCATGCCTTCGCTCATCAGGCCGATCGCCTTGTCGCGCTCGGCCGCCTTGGCCTGCTCGCTGGCGCGCGCGCCGGCCTCCGCTTTAAGACGCGCCGCCTCCGAGGCTTCCAGATAGACCGAGATGGCATAATCCATGTCGAGTAGGCAGGCCTTGACGATGGCGCCGATCTCGGCCGTCCGCTCATCTGCCCCCGGCAATTTGGCGCCGAAACGGCTCTTCGGCCAGCGGGCTTCCAGCACCTTGCCGATCAGCTGCGAGAGCAGCAGCCCATAGCCGCCGATATACCAGCGCGGCTCGAGCCCGATCCGGGCATGGACCTGGCCGACGCGGGTGACGGCCGCGACATAGGTCTCGTCGAACTGGCCCTTGGCGATCGCAGCCCAATGCGCGGCCTGCCTCGTCTTGGCGCCGCCGAGCTGCTCCTGATTGCGGAACAGGGCCATGGTCTCCGGAAAGGCCTTGATCTGCGCATAAAAAGCGTCAAGCGCGCCTGGAAGCGCCGCGGTGATCGTCGACTCAAGATCGCGGATCCGTTGCCGGGCGGGTCCATCGAGTTGCAGGAATTCAAGCCGCCGGGCGAGATCGTCAGATGCAGACATCGGTTCTTTCCTCAACGCATCGCCGCTCTCGCGCGGTCGATGTGAGGAGCTGTGGAAGAGCCAGGATTAAGATTTCACATCCGCAGTCCAATTCACCGTGCCTTCGCATGGCTGATCGCAGCGGGATTGACCTGGATCAAGCTATCACGGCGCCGACCGACCGCGCCGACCGGGTCAAGGGGCTTAGCCAAGCTCGGCCTGCATGGCGTCGATCAGAGCATGCGCGAAGCTCTCGCTGGCCGGCGGCAGCGTCCGGCCCGATCGCTTGATCAGCGAGACGTCGCGAACGAAGGCGGCGCCGTCGATCGGCCGCGAGGCAAGCCCCGTTTCTGCCCGCACCTCCATCGCCGAGCCCGGGAGAATGGCAACGCCGAGCCCGGCGCGGACCATGCCCACGGCCGTCGTCATGTAGGTCGGCTCGGCGGCGATGACCACGGTCAGGCCCGCGGCGGCGAAGGCCGCGTCGACAAGGGCGCGCACGCTGGTGCTGGGGTGCATGAGCACCAGCGGATGCCGGCCAAGGGCGTCCGAGGTGACCTGTCCGACCTGCGCGAGCGGATGTTCCTTCGGAAAGACAACATGCATCCGGTCCTGCGAGACATGCAGTATGTCGAGCTCGTCGTCGAAGATGCGCCCGCCTGTCAGTCCGAGATCGACGGTTTCCTCCCTGACCTGCCGGACGATGCCGCTGGCGACGGTGTCGTTGATTACGAACGACATCCGCGGATTGGCCTTGCGGAAGCGTGCGATCACCTCGGGCAGGAAGCCGGAGGCCTGCGATGGCAAGGCGGCGAGGCGCACCACGCCATGGCGCTCGCCTGCCAGATCGCGCGCCTCCGACAGGACCGCGTCGAGATCGCCGATGATCCGCTGCAGCGCCGGTAGGAGCTCCCGCCCCATCCGCGTCAGCCCGACCGTCCGCGTGTTGCGGTCCAGCAGCTTGAGCCCGAGCGCCGCTTCCAGATTGCGGATCTGAACGGTCAGCGCCGGCTGCGACAGGTTCAGCACCTGCGCGGCCCTGGTGAAGCTCTCATACCGCGCCACAGCCAGAAAGGCGCGAATCTGCCGGAAATCGATGTTCATAGTTCAGTACTATTACTGATATCTAATAAATTCAATTGTATAATCAATGAGATCGGCCCAAGATCAGGAGGATCAGACGGAACGAGGGCATCGAGCCGACGGCCGAACCGATGGAGACGAGGCGTGAGAGTGGTTCGCATCGGCGCGGGAGCGGGCTATTCCGGCGATCGGATCGAGCCGGCCATCGAGCTCGCTCAGAAGGGTGCGCTCGACTATCTCGTCTTCGAATGCTTGGCTGAGCGGACGATCGCGCTGGCGCAACAGGCCCGCCGCAAGGACCCGAACGCCGGCTATGATCCGCTGCTCGCGGAGCGCCTCCGCGCGGTCCTGCCGATCTGCCGCAGGAACGGCGTCCGTGTTGTCACCAATATGGGGGCGGCCAATCCGCTCGCGGCCGCGAACCGCGTACGGGAGATCGCGCGGGACCTCGGCCTGTCCGGGCTGACGATCGCCGCGATCACCGGAGACGACGTGTACGCGCATCTGGCCGGTAGCGCGACCCCGCTGGAGGAGAGCGGCGCGCCGATCTCGAACCTTGGCGAGGCGCTGGTCTGCGCCAATGCCTATATCGGCGCCCGGCCGATCGCCGAGGCATTGGCCGTGGGCGCCGACATCGTCATCACCGGCCGGGCGTCCGATCCGTCGCTCTTCGTCGGACCGCTGGTGCATGACTTCGGCTGGCGCTGGGACGACTGGCCGCGGCTGGGGCAAGCGACGCTGATCGGCCATCTGCTCGAATGCGCCGGCCAAGTCACCGGCGGCTATTTCGCCGATCCCGGCTACAAGGATGTCGCGGACCTGGCGCGCCTCGGCTTTCCGATCGGCGAGGTGCATGCCGACGGGTCGGTCGTCGTCACCAAGGTCGCGGGCTCGGGCGGGCGAGTCACCCCTGCCACCTGCAAGGAACAGATCCTCTACGAGATCCACGATCCGGCGCGCTATCTGACGCCCGACGTAGTGGCCGATTTCTCGCAGGTCGCCGTCGAGGAGGTCGGGCTCGATCGCGTGTTGGTCCGCGGCGCATCCGGCTCGCCGAGGCCGCCGACGCTGAAGGTCTCGGTCGGCGTCGCCGAAGGCTTCATCGGCGAAGGCCAGATTTCCTATGCCGGGCCGGGCGCCCGCAGCCGGGGCGCACTCGCGCTGGAGATCGTCCGCGAGCGGCTGGCGATCGCCGGTGTCGATGCCGCCGAACTGTCCTTCGGCCTGATCGGGGTGGATGCCTTGCATGGCGCAGGCCTGTCGAAACCGGCCGGCGAGCCTTATGAGGTCAGGGTCCGCGTCGCCGGGCGCACCGGCGGCATCGACGAGGCCCGCAAGATCGGGAACGAGGTCGAGGCCCTCTACACCAACGGCCCTGCCGGCGGCGGCGGCGCCACCAAATCCATCCGGGAAATCATCAGCATCCAAGCGGCCTATCTGCCGCAGGAGCTGCTTCGCCCGGCCGTCCATCTCATGGAGTGCCGGCCATGAAGCTGCGCGAACTGGCCCATTCCCGCACGGGCGACAAGGGCGACACTTCGAACATCTCGGTGATCGCCTATGATCCGCGCGATTACGCGCTCCTGCGCGACTATGTCACTGCCGTGCGGGTGAAGGCGCATTTCGGCGCGATCGTCGGCGGCGAGGTGACGCGCTATGAGATTCCGAGCCTCGGCGCGCTGAACTTCGTGCTGAAGCAGGCGCTTGGTGGTGGCGTCACTCGCTCGCTCGCCCTCGATCCGCACGGCAAGAGCCTGAGCTCGGCGATGCTCGATCTCGAGCTGCCCGAGGCGGGCGTGAGCCGCGAGGCGGCGTCGTGAGTTGAATCAGCGAGACAACGAGGTTCGCTTCCTCGGCCACATGCAAATCCTGCAGGTCGGGCAGTTCGGGCCTGACCTCGACCAAGCCGGCATATTCTCCGAAGACCAGCGCAAGCCGATGGCGCAGCCGAAGACTGCTGCACCGACGTGACCATGCGGCGAAGGCGCTGGGAGGATCTGGTTTTGAAGCTGCCTTTATGGGGGAGCGCGCTGAGCGCGACGCTCCTCGTGCAGGTCGTGAGTTCCTTCGCCGCCGCAGCCGTTCCGCTGCTCGGCCCGATCCTGATGCAACGCTGGAACCTGCCGCCGGAAAGCATCGGCTATGTCTCCGCGGCCGTTTCGCTGGGCATCTGCTGGTGCCTGGCTTGTGGCGGCCCGATGCTCGACCATCACGGCCCGATCCGCACCTTGCAGCTCGGCCTCGCGGCGATTTGCCTGGGCCTGCTCCTTCTGTCGCAGCCTGCCGCCACGCTCGGCTTCGTCGGCGCCCTGGTGCTCGGCCTCGGCACCGCGCCGAACAATCCGGCGGGCAGCACGATGCTGATGCGCACGGCGCCGCCCCGGCATCGCAATCTGATCTTCTCGATCCGGCAAGCCGGCGTCCCGCTCGGCGGCGCGATCGCCGGCGTCTCGGTGGCGCCGGTCGTCGTCGCGCAGGGGCTCACCCAGACGCTCTGGCTGGTCGCTGCCATCGTCGGGCTTAGCCTGCTCGCCGTCCAGCCGTTTCGGAGGCCGCTCGACCTGGAGAGAGGGCCTGCAAACCGGCGCTGGCCCCGGATGTTCCTGTCGCCTTCGGCGCTGCGCCGGTCGGCCGAAGTCATCCGGTCCCACCCTTTACTGCCGCTGGTAACAGGCATGGGCATCTCGTTCTCGATCGCGCAAGCGAGCGTCCAGGCCTTCACCGCTACCTATCTGGTGACGCAACATGGCAAAGGGCTCGCCGAAGCGGGGTATTTCGTGGCTGTCCTGCTCGTCGCCAGCACGTTCTCGCGGATCGTCCTGGGCTGGCTGGCGGACCGCTGGCGCCGGGGTCTGCTGCTGCTGTGCCTGCTCCTGCTGGTCACGAGCGCAGCGCTGATCCTGTTCGTCTGGTCAGCGGCGGGGCCGCCCTGGGCCCTGTATGGCTGCGTCGCCTTGATCGGAGCGACGTCCCTGGGCTGGAACGGGGTCTATATGGCGGAGCTGGCGCGGCTCGCGCCTCCCGCGCGGATCGGCGATGTCACCTCGGCCGCGAACCTCTTCGGCTTCGCCGGCTCGTTCTGTGGCCCGCTCGTCTTCGCGCTCATCGCCAGCCGGACGGGGAGCTTCGACTGGCCCTATCTGCTGGTCGCCGGCCAGCTGGCTGCATGCGGTGTCTTCACATTGTGGCGCCGCGGCTGGCGCTGAAAAGCAGACCCTCGGCAATATCTACGACCTTGGCAGTAGATCGGGCTGTGCTAGCCTAGATTTAGAGCGGGATAAAAAATCCGCCATCGGCTCCGCCGTTGGACACCTTCGGCGCGGCCGTCCACGCAGGGAGGTGAATGCAATGCGGAAGGCACTGATGGCCGCCGTCGCGGCGTGCGCTTTGATTGCGGCCGGAGGCACCGGCCAGGCTCAGGAAAAACTCAGGATCGGCGTGCTGGCGACGCTCTCGGGCGCGCTGACCTCGGGCGGCGAGGACGGCGTTCGCGGAGCGCAGATCGCTCTGAAGCAGCGCGGCGGCAAGATCGCCGGGCGCGAGGTCGAGTTCATCATCGCGGCGACCGACGCCAGCCCGGACTCGGCGCTGCGGGCGGCGCGAAAGCTGGTCGAGCAGGACAAGGTCCAGCTCATCCTCGGCCCGCTCTCGGGCTCCGAGGGCATCGCGATGCGCGACTACTCGAAGACGGTGCCGAACGTCACGGTGGTCGATGCGTCGTCGGGCGCGCTCGAAACCACCTATGTCAATCCGTCGCCGAACTATTTCCGCTTCAACAGCAACGGCGCGATGTGGATGGCCGGCCTCGGCGAATACGTCTTCAAGGACAAGGGCTACAAGAAGCTCGCGGTCATCGCCGAAGACTACTCATTCCCCTACACGCAGGTCTTCGGCTTCGCGCTCGGCTACTGCAAGGCCGGCGGCCAGATCGTGCAGCGTCAATGGGTGCCGCTCGGAACCAAGGATTTCGGTTCGGTCATCGCCAATATCCCCGATGACGTCGACGCCGTCTTCCTCGGCCTTGGCGGCGGCGACTCCGTCAACTTCCTCAACCAGTACGGTCAGACCGGCGGCAAGGCGAAGTTCGTCGGCGGCTCGATTATGGTCGACCAGACCGTGCTGTCCTCGCGTGGCGCCGCCAAGCGCCTGCTGGTCGGCACCCCGTCTTCGGGCGGCGTCGCCGATGCTTGGGACGACCCGAAATGGAAGGCATGGGTGAAGGCCTATCAGGACGCCTTCCCGGCGGACAAGCGCTTCGCCAGCCCGTCGCTCTTCGCGACCAATTACTACAATGCCTTCAACGGCATGGCGACGGGTCTGGAGAAGGTCAACGCCGACCTCTCCGACGGCGGCGCCAAGTTCCGGGCGGAACTCGCCAAGGTCGAGCTCGATGCCCCGAACGGGCCGATCAAGCTCGACGACGACCGGCAGGCGATCGCGACGACCTTCATCACCGAGGTCGTCGAGACGCCGAACGGCGAACTCACCAACAAGTTCGTCCGGACCGTCCCGAATGTCTCGAAGACGATGGGCCTGTCACCGGAAGCCTTCAAGGCCGTTGGGCTACCGTCCCGGACCAATCCGGAATGCAAGCCCTGACCCCCACTGACTGATTCCCTGGACAGGACGCGACAAGGATCGCGTCCTGTCCGGCCAGCCGTCCCGCTTCGGTCAACGACGTCGCGCGCGATCAGCCTGCGCCGTCGGGCAAGGCTCACCTGATGAGGCAGCCTTAGGCCCACCGGGCATTGCTACGCGAGGAGCCATGAGTCGCGCAGTCGCGGTCTGCCACGGTCCGTTCGGACGGGTGTCGATCTACAATCTCGATCGCCCGATGGTGGTGCATGCCCACCGCGAAGCGCATTTGATCTTCTTTCTCGAGGGCTCGCGGGGCCTTGTGACCGTCAATGACCACATGGTCCGTGTCGATCCCTTCATGGGCGTTGCGGTCAATCCCTGGGAGCCCCACAATTTCCAGCCGGAGCAGCCGGGCTCCTTCGGGCTTTTCCTCGTCATCTACCTCAAGCCGGAATGGCTGGCGGCGCAGACCATGCCGTCGGCCGGGTCGCTGGTCTTCCCGTCATCCGAGCTGGTCGTGACCCGCGAGCTCGCGGCCTGGCGCGATCAGGCAGTCGAGATGCTGCTGTCGCAGCATCGCGATCTCAATCTCGCCCCGGTGCTGATGGCGCTGGCGCAGGCTTCCAGCGAGCCGATCGGGCCCGAGCTGGTCTCTTCGCTGTTACACGACACCTCGGCAGGCGCCCTCGATCGGCGGGTGCTGCGCGCCTGCCGGCTGCTGGAACAGCATACCTCGTCCGAAGGCGCGCTCGCCCAGATCGCACGCGCGGCCGGGCTGTCGCGCGCCCACTTCTTCAAGCTCTTCCGGCAACAGGTCGGCGTGACCCCGACCATCTTCGCCAATACCGCCCGAATCGACGCAGCGCTCGAGAGGATCGTGCTGTCGAGCGAGCCGGTGACCAGTATCAGCCACCGCCTCGGCTTCTCCGGCCAGAGCGTGTTCACGCGCTTCTTCACCGCTCATGTCGGCATGGCCCCCCGCGACTATCGCCGGGTGCTGCGCACTGTCAGCCTCCCGCAAGCGCAGGCGAGCCATGTCTGACTTCATCGGCCGCCGCCCGATCTGGTCGCTGGTGATCCTGATCGCAGTCGCTTTGCTCGCCTTCCTGATCTTCGCGGTCTGGACGCCGTGGATGGAGCTGACCTTCGGCAGGAAGCGCGTCTTCCTCAGCGCGCTCTTCAACGGCATCACCCTCGGCGGGCTGTATTTCCTAGTCGCCAGCGGCTTCACGCTGATCTTCGGCCTGATGCGCAACGTCAACCTGGCGCATGGCTCGCTCTATCTGTTCGGTGGCTATGTCGGCTACAGCATCGGCAACCTGACCGGATCCTGGTTCGCCGCGCTGATCGGCGCCTTCGTGATCGTCGCCCTCTCCGGCATGCTGATGCAGGTGCTGCTCTTCCGCTGGATGGAGGGCCAGGACCTGCGCCAGACGCTGGTCACGATTGGCCTCTCGATCATCGTCGCCGACCTCTTGCTCTGGGGCTATGGCGGCGACACCTTCCAGGTCACGACGCCCGACTGGCTCTCCGGGCCGATCCAACTGCCCTTCGTCGTGGCGCTGCGCAGCAATGGCGAGGCGGTGATGATGACCTATCCGCTGGTCCGCATCGCGATCCTGGTCGGCGCGATCATCCTGGGCGTCGCGATGTGGCTCGCGCTCAACCGCACCCGCATCGGCATGCTGGTGCGCGCCGGCGTCGACGACCGCGACATGCTCTCGGCGACCGGCGTGCGCGTGCAACTCGTCTTCATCATGGTCTTCGCCTTCGGCGCCGGTCTGGCGGGGCTCGCCGGCGTCGTCGGCGGCACCTTCCAGTCGCTTCAGCCGGGCGAGGACACCAAGATCCTGCTCTCCTCGCTCGTGGTCGTCATCGTCGGCGGCATGGGCTCGATCCCCGGCGCGGCGATGGGTGCGCTGATCGTGGGCCTCGCCGAGCAGTTCGGCTCGGTCTACATGCCGACCTATGCGGTGATGCTGACCTTCGTCATCATGGTCGTGGTGCTGGCGATCCGGCCGCAAGGCCTCGCCGCGGTGAGGCGCTGAGATGGCGCTGGCCGAACCCCGCCTTGCGATCGCGACCCCGCGTCCCCGCGAGGGCCTCGCCGAGGTGATCGCCCGGCAGGGCACGGGCTTCTGGATCGCCGCCGCCCTGCTGCTGGTGATGCCGCTGATCGCCAGCCCGTTCTGGCTCGTCCAGATCCTCGCCTATGCGATGATCCTCGGCATGATCGCGCTCAGCCTGATGTTCCTCGCCGGCTATGGCGGCATCGTCAGCCTGATCCAGATGACCGTCGCGGCCTTCGCCGCCTATCTCGTCGCGATCTTCGGCGAGAGCGCCATCACCCAGATCAGCCTGAAATGGCCGTGGTGGACGGCGGTGCCTGTCGCGATCCTGCTCGCCACCTTGTTCGGCACGCTGGGCGGCGCGCTCTCGGTCAGGACCGAGGGCATCTACACGATCATGATCACGCTCGCGATCGGCTCGGCCTTCTATTACCTGACGCTGCAGAACTACACGATCTTCAACGGCTTCAGCGGCTTCAACGGCGTGATGCCGCCGGTCTTCCTCGGCATCGACTGGGGCAGCACCGTGCCGTTCTATTACCTGACGCTGGGCTGCGCTGCGCTGGCGTATGGCGTGGTCGTCTATGTCTCGCGGGCGCCTTTCGGCCTTGCCCTGCAGGGCACGCGCGATAATCCGCGCCGCATGGCGGCGCTCGGCTTCGATGTCGTCGCCCATCGCATCGCCGCCTATGCCTTCGCTGCGGTGATCGCCGCCTTCGCCGGCGTGCTTCTGGTCTGGTACCAGCGCCAGGTCTCGCCGGGCACCGGCGGCGTCGGCCCGGTGGTCGACATGCTGATCATCGCCGTGGTCGGGGGCTTGAGCCGGCCGATCGGCCCCTTCATCGGCGCGCTAGTCTATGTCCTGCTGCGCACCTTCGCCCTCGATCTGCTCGACTGGGTCGGGCTCGAAGGCAAGCGCTATCAATTGCTGATCGGCTTCGGCTTCCTCATCATCGTGCTGTTCTCGCCGGACGGGCTGATCGGCATCTGGCAGCGCCTGCGCGAGCGTTATCGCAAGAGCCGCGAGGCGCAGGATGCGCAGATGCGGACCGGCGGAGGCGCGCCATGAGCGCCGTTCCGAGCCTGGAGCGGCTTAGTACGGGCAGCTCGGGCAATGCGCTCGAACTGCGCGGCGTCTCGCGCCTGTTCGGGGCGCTCGCGGCCCTGTCCGACGTCACGCTCTCGGTCCGCCCCGGCGAGCGGCGTGCCGTGCTCGGCTCGAACGGTGCCGGCAAGACCACTTTGTTCAACTGCGTCACCGGCGATTTTTCGCCGAGCTCCGGCGTCATCCGCTTCTTTGGCGAAGATGTGACGGCCTTCCCGCCGCATGAACGCATTCGCCGCGGCCTCAGGCGCACCTACCAGATCTCCTCGCTCTTCACCGGGCTGACGGTGATCGACAATGTCTATCTCGCCTGTCGCGGGGTCTCGCGGAACCGCTTCTCGTTGCGCCGGCCGCGCCGCGACGACACGCTCCGGCATGCCGCCGAAAGCCTGGTCGATGCCGTTCATCTCACGGCGGTGAAGGACCGGCTGGTCGGCGAGCTCGCCTATGGCCAGCAACGCCAGCTCGAGATCGCCCTCGCTCTGTCGGGCGCGCCGCGCTTCATCCTGTTCGACGAGCCGGCGGCAGGCCTGTCGCCGACCGAGCGGGCCGACCTCGTCCAGATCCTGACCTCGCTGCCGGCCCATATCGGCTACATCATCATCGAGCACGACATGGACGTGGCGCTACGCGTCGTCGAGAGCGTGACGATGATGCACAATGGCCGCATCTTCAAAGAGGGGCGGCCGGACGAGATCGAGTCCGATCCCGAGGTGCAGGAACTCTATCTCGGGGGCGGCCATGGCTGAGCGCCTGAAAGCCCCGCCCGCCTCCGGCATACCCGTCCTGCAGATCGCCGGTCTCAACGTCTTCTATGGCCGCTCGCACGCCGTCCAGGGCGTCGATCTCACGCTGCAGCACGGCGTCCTCTCGGTCGTCGGTCGCAACGGCATGGGCAAGACCACCATGTGCAAGGCGATCATGGGGCTGGTGCCGATCGCCTCGGGCTCGATCCGCTTCTTCGGCGAGGAGATCGCCGGCCACTCGCCGGCCGAGGTGGCGCGGCTCGGCATCGGCTACGTGCCGCAGGGCCGCCGGCTCTGGCGCTCGCTGACGGTCGACGAGCATCTGCGGCTGATGCAGCGCGGCAAGCGCGGGCCCTGGACGCCCGAGCGCATCTACGAAGTCTTTCCGCGTCTCGCCGAGCGCCGCAACAATGGCGGCGGCCAGCTCTCCGGCGGCGAGCAGCAGATGCTGGCGATCAGCCGGGCGCTGCTGCTCAATCCGCGCCTCCTCATCATGGACGAGCCGACCGAGGGGCTCGCGCCAGTCATCGTCGCCCATGTCGAGGAGATGCTGGTCCGCCTCGCCGAGCAGGGCGATGTCGCGATCTTGGTGATCGAGCAGAACATCGGCGTCGCCACGCAGATGTCCGATCCCGTCGCGATCATGGTCAATGGCCGGATCAACCGGATCATCGCCTCGGCGACCTTGGCCGGCGACCGCGACCTGCAGCAGCGCCTGCTCGGCGTCGGCCGCCATGGCCATGACGAAACCGATGCGGCGGCGGACGCGGCCCCGGCAGCCGGAACCTCCCGGCCTGCCGTGCCGGTGCCGGCCGGACCGACCCGCGTCTACATCTCCAACCCGGTCATCCCGAACCGCTGGTCGCAAGCGGTGCCCGCGGCGCGGATCGAGGCGCAGGCCCGCACCATCTCGCGCCCGACATTGGCGACGCGCGACGGCCAGCCGGTCCGGCCGCTTGCCGCTGCGGCGAGCAGCGAGCCTTATGTCGTGATCGCCGGCACGCTCGACACCAAGGGCGAGGAGCTGCGCTTCATCCGCGACCTGATCCGGGCCGAGGGCCTGCGCACCCGCCTCGTCGACCTCTCGACCTCGGGCCGCAGCGCCGGCGGCGACGTCAGCCCGCAGGAGATCGCGCTTGCTTCGCCGAGAGGGTCGGCGGGAATCGCCTCGGGCGATCGCGGCACGGCGGTGGCGGCGATGACCGAGGCGTTCAAGGCCTGGCTGCCGCGCCAGCAAGGTCTGCTCGGCATCATCTCGGCCGGTGGCTCGGGCGCGACCGCGATGGTGACGCCGGCGATGCAGGCGCTGCCGGTCGGCCTGCCCAAGCTGATGATCTCGACCATGGCCTCCGGCGACGTTCGCGCCTATGTCGGCGCCACCGATATCGCCATGCTGCACGCCGTCACCGACGTGCAGGGCGTCAACCGCGTCTCGCGCCTCGTGCTCGGCAATGGCGCACACGCCATCGCCGCCATGGCCAAGGCGCGCCTCGCCGAGCTGAAACCTGAGCCCTCGCGCCGCCGCGAGGTGGAGAAGCCGCTGGTCGGGCTCACCATGTTCGGCGTCACCACGCCTTGCGTGCAGCAGGTCTCCAGGCTCCTCGCCGACGACTGGGAGCCGCTCGTCTTCCACGCCACCGGCACCGGCGGGCGCGCCATGGAAAAACTGGTTGAGTCCGGCCTCGTCGGGGCGGTGATCGACGTCTCGACAACCGAGATCTGCGACCTGCTGATGGGCGGCTTGCTGCCGGCGACCGAGGATCGGTTCGGCGCGATCATTCGCACCCGCATTCCCTATGTCGGCTCGGTCGGCGCGCTCGACATGGTCAACTTCTTCGCGCCGGAAACGGTGCCGGAGCGCTATCGCGGCCGGCTGCTCTACCCGCACAACCCGCAGATCACCCTGATGCGGACCACGACGGAGGAGAACGCCCGGATGGGCCGCTGGATCGGCGAACGGCTGAACCAGATGGAAGGGCCGGTCCGCTTCCTGATCCCGGAGCTCGGCGTCTCCGCGCTGGATGCGCCCGGCCAGGCCTTCCACGACCCGGCGGCCGACGCCGCCCTGTTCCAGGCGCTGGAGCAGACCGTGCGCCCCGGTCCCAACCGGCAGCTGATCCGCCTGCCGCTCCACATCAACGACCCAGCCTTCGCCGCGGCCCTGGTCCAGCAGTTCCGCACGCTGCATGCCGGCCGACGTCGCGAGCGGGCGGGCGGAGGCAGGCCATGACGGCATTCGACAAGAAGACCCTACTGGAGCGCTTCCGGGCGATGATCGCCAAGGGCGAGCCGATCGTCGGCGGCGGCGCCGGCACCGGCCTCTCGGCAAAATGCGAGGAAGCCGGCGGGATCGACCTGATCGTCATCTACAATTCCGGCCGCTACCGCATGGCCGGCCGCGGCTCGCTCTCCGGGCTGATGCCCTATGGCGACGCCAATGCGATCGTCATGGAGATGGCGGCCGAGGTGCTGCCGGTGGTAAAGCAGACGCCGGTCATCGCCGGCGTCTGCGGCACCGACCCGTTCCGGCGCATGGACGTCTTCCTCGACGAGGTGAAGCGCCTCGGTTTCGCCGGCGTGCAGAACTTCCCGACTGTCGGGCTGATCGACGGCACCTTCCGCGCCAATCTCGAAGAGACCGGCATGGGCTATGGCCTCGAGGTCGAGATGATCGCGCTGGCCAATGCCAAGGGCCTGCTGACCACGCCTTACGTCTTCTGCGAGGACGATGCCCGGGCGATGGCCAAGGCCGGCGCCGACATCATCGTCTGCCATCTCGGGCTGACCACCGGCGGCTCGATCGGCGCCGAGACTGCGCTGAAGCTGAAGGACTGCCCGGCGCTGGTCGAGCGCTGGGCCAAGGCCGCGCTCGCCGTGAAGAAGGATGCGATCATCCTCGTTCATGGCGGGCCGGTCGCCGAGCCCGCCGACGCCGACTTCATCATGAAGAACACGACGCACTGCCACGGATTCTACGGTGCGTCCTCGATGGAGCGCCTGCCGGTCGAGGTCGCGATCCGCGACCAGACCCGCGCCTTCAAGCGGATCGGCCGCTCGGCGCCGACGGGAAAGCCGGCGCGCAAAGCCGGCGGGAGCAGGAAACCATGAGCATTCGGCTCTTCCTCAGCCCTCATCCTGAGGAGCCGCGGAGCGGCGTCTCGAAGGATGCTCCAGATGGTTCCGGAGGCTCCTGGAGCATCCTTCGAGACGCGCCTGCGGCGCTCCTCAGGATGAGGGCTGAGAAAGAAGACTCGAACGCGACGCTGGCGGGGAGAATGTCACCATGACCGGGCAACTGATCGGATCGCTGATCCTCTGGCTGATCGTGGCGGTGATCGTCATCGCCATCGTGGTCTACCTGGTGAACTGGCTCTATCGCCGCTCTTCGAAGGAGGTCTCCTTCGTGCGCACCGGCCTGTTCGGCGAAAAGGTGGTGATCAATGGCGGCGCCTTCGTGCTGCCGATCATCCACGACGTCACGCCGGTCAACATGAACGTGCTGCAACTCGCGGTGACGCGGGCGAACAACGACGCACTGATCACCCGCGACCGCATGCGCGTCGACATCGACGCCGAATTCTACGTCCGGGTGAAGCCGGAGCGGCAGTCGGTCTCGGTCGCCGCCGCGACGCTCGGTCGGCGTACCTTGCAGCCGGACCAGCTCAACGCACTCCTCTCCGGCAAGTTCATCTCGGCGCTGCGCACCGTCGCCTCCGAGATGACCATGGAGGAGATGCACGAGCAGCGCGGTTCCTACGTCCAGCGCGTCAAGGATGCTGCCGCCGAGGCGCTGGACCAGAACGGCCTCGTGCTGGAATCGGTCGCGCTCACCGATCTCGACCAGACCGACCTGCAATATTTCAACCCGTCCAACCGCTTCGACGCCGCCGGTCTGACCCGGATTATCGAGGAGATCGAGGACAAGCGGAAGCTGCGCAACGACATCGAGCAGGAGGCGATGATCCGCATCCGCACCCGCAATCTCGAAGCCGAGCGCCAGGCGCTCGACATCGAGCGCGAGAGCGAGGCGGCGCGGCTGGAGCAGCAGCGCGAGATCGAGATCAAGCGCGCCATGCAGCGCGCCGAGGTCGCCCGCGAGCGCGCCGTCCGCGATACCGAGGCCGAGCAGGCGCAGATCACCTCGCGCGAGGAGATCGAGAAGTCGCGCATCGCCAATGAGCGCGCGATCAGCGAGGCGCGCATCGCCTCGGAACGGGAGATCCGGCAGCAGGAGATCGCACGGACACAAGCCGTAGAGGAAGCCGAGATCGCGGCCCGCGAGCAGGTCGAGAAGGCGCGCATCGCCAATGAGCAGGCGATCAACGCCGCCCGCATCGCCTCCGAGCGCGAGATCCGGCAGAAGGAGATCGAGCGCACCAGGGTGCTGGAAGCGGCCGAGATCGAGGCGCGCGAGGCGACCGAGAAGGCCCGCATCCTGCAGGAAACCGCGGTGAATGCCGAGCGCATCGCCCGCGAGCAGGAGGTGCGCAACCGCGAGATCGAGCGGACCCGCACGCTCGACCAGGAGGACATCGCGGCGCGCGAGGCGGTCGAGTCGGCGCGCATCGTCCAGGAAGAGCGCGTCCGCGCTCTCCAGATCGCCCGCAACAAGGCACTCGACGAGGCCGAGATCGCTGCCCGCGAGGCGGTCGAGAAGGCCCGCATCGCCCAGGAAGACGTGATCACGGCCGACCGGATTGCGCTCGACCAGCGCAAGCGGCTGCTGGAGATCGGGCGCACCGAGGCGGTGGACGCTGCCGAGATCGCCGCCCGCGAAACCGTCGAGAAGGCCAGGATCAGCCAGGAGCGGATCGTCTCGGCCGAGCGCATCCGCCGCGACGAGGAGATCCGCAATCTCGAAATCGCCCGCAACCAGGCGATCGACACCGCCGAGATATCAGCGCGCGAAGCGACCGAGGCCGCCCGGATCGCACAGGAGAAGCTCGTCGCCGCCGAGCGCATCGCCGCCGAGCTCGCGACGAAGGAGCTCGAGATCCGGCGCAATGCCGAGCTCGACGCCGCCGAGTTGAAGCGCCGCGACGCGGTCGAGCGCCAGCGCATCGCTACCGAGCTAGGCCTCGATGAAGAGCGGATCAATTCGAGCAAGGCTCGCGAGATGCTGCAGATCGCCCAGAAGAAGGCGGTCGAGGTCGCCGAGGAAGAGCGCGCCATCGTGCTCGCCGCGAAGAAGGTCGAGCGCACCGACGCCGACAAGGCGCTGCGCCAGGCCGAGATCACGGCGCGCCAGCAGGTCGAGACCGTCGACATCGCCCGCGAGCAGGCGCTGGAAGCGGTCAGGATCGAACGCCGCCGCGCGCTGGAGCAGTTGGAGATCGCGCGCAATCAGGCGCTGCAGGAGGCGCAGATCGTCTCGAACGAAGAGATCGAGCGGGCCCGCATCTCCTCCGATCGCGGCCTCGACGAGGCCCGCATCGGCCGCCAGCGCGAATTGCGCAAGCTCGAGATCGAGCGCGAGCGCGAGGTCGAATCCGCGGCCATGGACAAGGCGATCGCGCTCTACGCCAAGTCGCTGGAGGAATCGGCGGCGCAGGCCAATGCCGAGATCGCCCGCGCCAAGGCCGTCGAGGCCGAGGAGAAGGTCAAGACCGTGCGCGAGAGCGAGAGCGCGCAGCGCCGCAAGACCGTCGAGGTCCTGCTCGCCGAGAAGGCCGCCGAGGAGGCGCGTATCGCGGCCGAGGCCGAGAAGGTGCGCCGTGCCGTCGAGGCCGAGGCGCAGAAGCTGCTCTACGAGGCCGAGAACGTGCTCAGCGACGGCGCACGCTACGGCCTGTTCCGGCGCCGCCTGCTCGACAAGATCGAGGGCATCGTGCGCGAGAGCGTCAAGCCGATGGAGAAGATCGAGGGCATCCGCATCCTTCATGTCGACGGGCTCGCCGGCGGAGCAGGAGCGAGCGGCGCAGGCGGCGCAGCGCGCTCGCCCACCGACGAGGTCATCGAGTCGGCGCTGCGCTACCGCGTCCAGGCGCCGATGATCGACCAGGTGCTGAAAGAGATCGGCATCGAGGGCGGGAATCTCGCCAAGATGGGTGGGCTGATGCGCGAGGCCTCCGACATGCAGCGCGTCGCCAAGGAAGCGCAGCCGGCCAAGCCGAAGGAGGCTGGCGAGCCCCCTCCCGCTCCTGAAGGCGGTGGCCGTTCCGGCTCCGGCAAGAAGTCGTGAGGCGCTGAGCGATGGCCCGCGTCTACGTCTCCAGCGTCATCGCCGCCCCAGCCGCCAAGGTCTGGGCCCGGGTGCGCGACTTTAACGGGCTGCCGAACTGGCATCCGCGCATCGCTGAGAGCCGGATCGAGAACGGCGAGCCGGCCGACAAGGTCGGCTGCATCCGCGCCTTCTCGCTGCGCAGCGGCGACCGTTTGCGCGAGCAGCTGCTCGGCCTCTCCGACTACGACATGTTCTGCACCTATTCGATCCTGGATTCGCCGATGCCGCTGACCAACTACGTCGCGACGCTCAGGCTGACGCCGATCACCGATCAGGAGCGCACCTTCATCGAATGGTCGGCCGATTTCGACTGTGCGCCAGACAAGGAGGCCGAGCTCGTCGCCGGCATCGGCACCAATGTCTTCCAGGGCGGGTTCGACGCCCTCAAGCGCGCCTTCGGGGGATAGCCATGCCCCATGTCGTCCGCAGCACGATCATCGATGCGCCGGTGGACCGGCTCTGGTCGGTCCTGCGCGACTTCAACGGGCATGATCGCTGGCACCCGATCGTGGCGAGGAGCGAGATCGAGCGCGCCTACCCGCCGGACCGGGTCGGCTGCATCCGGCGCTTCGTGCTGCGCGACGGCAGCGAATTGCGCGAGCAATTGCTGACCCTCTCCGATCTCGAAATGACCTTCAGCTACTGCCTGCTCGATACGCCGATCCCGCTGTTCAACTACGTCGCCCATGTCCGTTTGCTGCCGGTGACCGACGGCAATCGCAGCTTCTGGCACTGGGAGAGCCGCTTCACCACGCCGCCGGGACGGGAAGCCGAGCTCGCCAGGCTGGTCGGCGACGAGGTCTACACCAATGGCATCGAGGCGGTGCGCCGCCTGCCGGCGATCGTCGGCGAGGAGGCCTGACATGCTCGATCTGCGAACCTGCGCCAGCCTCTCGGAAGCCGCCGGCATCCTCTCCGGCGACCGCCAGGCGCTGCTGATCGGCGGCGGGACCCTCGTGATGCGCGACGTCAACGAGGGCCGTCTGACCGAGGGCACGCTGGTGCGCATCACTGATCCGGCCTTCCGCCAGATGAGCGCTGGCGGCGCCCGCATCGAGCTCGGCGCCGGCGTGACCATGGCGATGCTGCTGGCCAATCGCGAGCTCGCCTTTTTGCATGCCGCGGCGCGCGCGATCGGTGGTCCGGCAGTCCGGACGATGGCGACGATCGGCGGCAATCTCTTCGCCGCCGCGCCCTATGGCGACTTCACCGTGGCGCTGCTGGCGCTCGATGCGCAGGTCGTGCTGCAGTCCGGCTATGGCTCGGGCCGGGCGGTGGCGCTGGAGGATTTCCTCAGCGCCCGCGAGCGCGGCGGCCAGGGGCTGGTCACAGCTGTTCAGTTCGCGCGGCCGCAGAATCCGGCCGAGTTCCATTTCCGCAAGATCAGCCGGGTGAAGCCGAAGGGCATCTCGCTGCTCTCGATCGCGGCGCATCTGCCGCTTGCGGGCGGCCGGATCGCGCAGGCGCGCGTCGCCTATGGCGCGATGGCGCCGACCCCGATCCGCGCCCGCGGCGTCGAGCGCGCGCTCGACGGCAAGCCGCTCGACCAGGCCGCGGTCCAGGCGGCGAAGCAGGCCGCGCTCGAAGGCTGCCGCCCGGCGACCGACGCGATCGCGAGCGAGTGGTATCGGCGCGAGATCCTCCCCGTCCATCTCGGCCGGCTGCTCGCCGGCGAGCCGCGCTGAGGAGGCGCCGATGGCCAAGCTCCCCATCCAGTTCCGCCTTAACGGCAGCGACCGCGCCACCTTCGTCGATCCGGCGAGCAACCTGCTCGACACGCTGCGGCGCGGGCTCGGCGATTTCGGCCCGAAATATGGCTGCGGCCAGGGCACCTGCGGCGTCTGCACCGTGCTCGTCGACGGCGAGCCGCAGCTCGCCTGCCTGACCCTCGCAGTGTCCTGCGAGGGCCGCCAGATCGAGACCACCTCCGGCATGGCCGATGGGCCGAACCTGCACCCGCTGCAGGACGCCTTCATGGACCATTTCGCCGCCCAGTGCGGCTTCTGCACGCCGGGCATGCTGACCGCGGCGCGGGCATTGCTGGCGAAGAACCCGCAGCCGAGCCGCGAGGAGGTCGTCGAGGCGATCAGCGGTAATATCTGCCGCTGCACCGGCTACGAGCCGATCATCGCCGCCATCCTGGCAGCCGCCAGCGGAACCAGCGCGAGGCGGGTATGATGATGAAAACCTTCACCCCCACCGCGCAGTCGTCCCGGGCGGAGCGAAGCGCAGACCCGGGACCCATTCCGGAACGGTTCAGGCATGGATCCCGGATCAGCGCGGCCTCGCCGCTTGTCCGGGATGACGACGAGGGGGAAACGAAGGGAAGCGGGAGGCTGTCATGCTAGAACTCCGCAAGGACCTCTTCGCCGACGAGCGCGACGACAATCTCAACGTCATCGGCAAGGGCGTGCAGCGCCAGGACATGTCGGGCCATGTCACGGCGCGCACCCGCTTCTTCGACGATCACGGCTTCGACGGCATGCTGCATCTCAAGGTGGTGCGCAGCCCGCACCATCATGCCCGTATCCGGTCGATCGACACCTCGGCCGCCGAGCGCGCGCCCGGCGTCAAGCGCGTGCTGCGCGGCGCCGACGTGCCGGTTAACAAGAACACGCTGCTCAGCCTGATCAATTTCGGCAAGGACGACGAGCCCTCGCTGGCGGTGAACAAGGTCGCTTACAAGGGCGAGCCGGTGGTCGCCATCCTCGCCGACAGCGAGGCGCAGGCGCTCGCAGCCCGCAAGCTGGTGCGCATCGACTACGACCCGCTGCCGGCGGTGTTCGATGTCGAGGAGACGCTGAAGCCCGGCGCGCCGGTGGTCAACGAGACCTATCCCGGCAACTACTTCGAATATCACGAGCGCTTCGACCATCAGAAGCTGCGCTTCGGCGATGTCGAGCGCGGCTTCGCCGGCGCCGACATCGTGATGGAACATCGCTACCAGATGTCGCCGATCGAGCATGCGCCGACCGAGACCAACGGCTCGATCGCGGCGCCCGAACAGAACGGCCGTTATGTCGTGCATTCCTGCGCGCAGGGCCTGTTCTTTGCGCTAGGCACCACCGCCAAGATCGTCGATGTCGAGTCGAACCAATTGCATTTCATCGGCGGCACGGTCGGTGGCGGCTTCGGCGGCAAGGTCGACTCCCTGACCGAGCCGCTCGCCGTGCTCGGCGCCATGCTGACCGGCCGGCCGGTGCGCTTCGTGCTCGATCGCGAGGAGGAGATGCTCTACGGCTCGCCGCGCGGCGCCGAGCGCATCTATATCAAGGACGGGCTGATGCGCGACGGGCGCATCGTCGCCCGCCATGTCCGCAGCTATTTCGACGCCGGCGCCTATACGCGCCTGTCCAGCTACGCCGCGATCAAGTGCACGGCGCATCTGCCGGGGCCGTACTGGATCCCCAACGTCGCCTCCGACATCTACGTCTCCTACACCAATCGCTGCCCCTCGACCGCGATGCGCGGCTTCGGCGTCACCGCGGTCGACTTCGCGCTCGAGGTCCAGATGGACCGCCTCGCCGAAGCCGCCAGCATGGACCCGATGGAGTTCCGGATTCTCAACGCCTATCGCGATGGCGACATGAAGGCGCATCGGCGCGCCGCCAAGAACACGGCGCTGGTCGAATGCGTGCAGGTCGCGGCCGAGAAGGCGAACTGGCCGCTGTCCGAGCAGGCGATGCGGGCGTCTTCGCTGATCGGCGGCGGCGCCGGCGAACGCGCGCAGATCCCGGCGACTCAGCTCGACGCGCGTGGCCAGATCGGCAGGCCGGACTCGCGCAGCGGGCCGGCGACGCAGGTGCTGCCGGCGGGTACGAGCCGGATCGCGCCGAGCAAGCAGCCGGTGATGGAGGGCGCGCGCGACGGCCGCGCCACGCCGACGCAGGTGCCGCGCTACGAGCCGCAGCGACCGGCTGCACCGCCGTCACCTCCGGCCTACCAGCCGGCGCCGCCGCCCTATCAGCCGGCCAGTTCATATTCGCCAGCGCCCGCCCATCAACCGGCGAGCCCGCCGCCTGCCTCGCCACCGCCGGCCGCACCCGCGCAGACCCAGCATGGCGCGGTGCGGTTCTCGTCGGTCTTCGGCACGAGGAGGCGCTGAAATGGCCCGTCACGAAGGCCGCGGCATGGCCTCGGTCAACTATCCGATCGGCATGAACCTGGGCGGCGATCCGAGCCAGGCGCTGATCCATTCCAACCCCGACGGCAAGTTCACCGTCGCGCTCTCGGCGATCGATCTCGGCCAGGGCATGAAGCAGGTCTCGCGCCAGATCGCGGCCGAGACGCTCGGCGTTCCCGTCGAGGACGTCTATGTCGACACCGCCGACAGCGACACCGGCCCGCACGACATGGGCTCCTTCGCCTCGCGCGGCACGCACCGCATGGGCAACGCCATCATCGTTGCTGCCCGCGAGGCGCGCGGCGTCCTGCTCGAAGCTGCGGCCGAGGAGCTGGAAGTCAACGCCGCCGATCTCGTCACCGATGGGCGCGGCAACATCCATGTTCGCGGCGCGCCCTCGCGCAGCATCACGGTCAAGGCGACGGCGCAGGCGGCGCAGTTCAAGCAGGGCAAGACCATCGCCGGGCGCGGCATCTTCCTGATCCCGCTTTCGGCGGTCGATGCCGAGACCGGCGAGATGAACCCGAACACCGCCTTCGCCCATGCCTGTCTCGTCGCCGATGTCGCCGTCGACGACGAGACAGGCGAGGTCGAGGTGCTCCGCATGACCAGCGCCTATGAGCTCGGCCGTGTCATCAATCCGCGCATGGTCGAGCAGCAGCTGGTCGGCGGCGCCTGGATGGGGATCAGCCACGCGCTCTACGAAACGCCGGAACCGTACTATCCCAATCCGGAGCACGGCCCGCGCGACTTCAACGAGTACCTGATGCCGGGGCCGGGCGATATCGCGCCCTATCACGTCACGGTGCTGGAGCGGCCGGCGCCGGACGGCCCGTTCGGCGGCAAGGGCCCGGGCGAGATGTGCGCCAATCCGGTGCTGCCGGCGATCGCCAATGCCGTCTACAACGCCGTCGGAGTCAGGGTCGACGAGTTGCCGATCACGCCGGAGAAGATCCTGCGCGGCATCAAGGCCAATGGTGGCGCCAAGCCCGGTCCGCGCCGCGGCGGCCCGGTGAACTGGCGGTGACCCGATGGCGCTGAGGACGACCGTCGCCGGCATCTCCAGCCCCGAGGACCTCGCCGAGGCCCTGCAGGCGGCGATGTATCTCGCCGATGACGGCATCGCGACGGCCGGTTACCTCTCGCTCGCGCTCGGCAAGCCGCTGCTGCTGGAAGGCGCGCCCGGCGTCGGCAAGACCGAGGCTGCCAAGGCGCTCGCCGGCATCCTCGGGCGCCAGCTCATCCGCCTGCAATGCTTCGAGGGCATCGATGCGGCCGCCGCGCTCTACGAATGGAACTATCCACGCCAGATGCTCGCCATCCGGCAGGCGAAGGACGGCGAGCAGCTCGACATCTACCGCGACGATTTCCTGATCGAGCGGCCGATGCTGACGGCGCTGCGGCGGCCGGACCAGGTCGTGCTGCTGATCGACGAGATCGACCGCTCGGACCATGAGTTCGAGGCCTTCCTGCTCGAATTCCTCTCGGATTTCTCGATCTCGATCCCCGAGCGTGGCACTTTGCGCGCGCCCGAGCGGCCGGTGGTGATCCTAACCTCGAACCGCACCCGCGAATTGCACGAGGCGCTGCGCCGCCGCTGCGTCTACCACTACATCGCCTATCCCGAGCCGGAACGCGAAGCTGACATCATTATGCTGCGCTCCTCCGCCGTCGCCGAGAGTACGGCCCGCGCCGTCGTCCATGCAGTCGGCCTGCTGCGGCAGGAGCCGCTCGCCAAGCCGCCGGGCGTCGCCGAGGCGGTCGACTGGGCCGAGGCCGCGACGGCGCTGGCCCAGAGCGGCGCGCCCTGGCCGGAAGCGTTTCGTCGCTCGCTCGGCGCCGCGATCAAGGACGAGGAGGACCTCGCCCATCTGCGCCCGCGCCTGCCGCTCTTCATCCCGGGACTGGCGGCATGATCGCGCCGCTTCCCCCTGCTGCCCGGCTGTTCGTCGCCTTCCCGGCGCTGCTGCGTGAGCACGGCATTGCGGCTGCTCCCGAGCAGACGACCAGCTTCCTGATGGCGATCGAACTGCTCGGCCCGCGCAGTGTCGAGCACATCCGCAAGGCCGCGCTTGCGACGCTTGCGCCCCATCCCGAGCAGCGCGCGCTCTTCGATGTCTTGTTCGACTTACACTTCCTCGGCGGCGCCCTGGCCGAGCCCGGCGACGATGATTTCGCGCCGGACGAGGACATCTCCATCCAGGAGGACACCGGTTCGCGCGAGGTGCTGATCGGCGAGGAAGTCAACGAGACCGGACAGGCCGCGACCGGGGCCGAGGCCCTGTCGATCCGCCAGCTGAAGCCGCTCGACGACAGCGAGACCTTGCGCCGCTTCGGCCGGGCCCTGCCGGCCGCCTTGCCCCGCCGGCGCGGCTATCGCCACCGGGCGGCGCGCCACGGGCCGATGGTCGACCTCGCCCGCAGCCTCAAGGATGCGATCCGCCATGACGGCGAGGTGATGAGCCTGAAGCGGCTCAAGCGCGAGACGCGGCCACGGCCGATCCTGCTGCTGATCGACGTCTCCGGCTCGATGAAGCAGCGCAGCGACGCCAATCTCGCTTTGGCGCACACCATCGTCCATGCGACCCGCCAGGTCGAGGTCTTCACTTTCGGCACCCGCCTCACCCGCGTGACGCGGGCGCTCAGGCGCAAGCGCCGCGAGCAGGCGCTGATGGAAGCCTCCGGCCTCGTTGCCGACTGGGATGGCGGCACGCGCATCGGCGACGCGCTGCAGGCCTTCCTCGCAGTGCCGCGCTTCGCCGCTTACGCGCGCGGCGCGGTCGTCGTCGTGCTCTCGGATGGCCTCGAGCGCGGCGATCCCTCGGCGCTGGTCACGGCTGTCGGAAGGCTGGCGCAGCGCGCCCATCGTATCGACTGGCTGACGCCCTTGGCGGCCGATCCCGGCTACCGACCCGAAACCGAAGCGCTCAGGCTGATCGCGCCGCGCCTCGCGAGCCTGTCTGACGGCGGCAGCACGGCGCGGATCTGCCGGCACATCCTGTCACTCGGAGGCTCGCTGGCGGCATGACCGGTCTCGTCGATTCCCATTTCCACATCTGGCGGCAGGCCGATCTGCCCTGGCTGCTCGGCCCGATGCAGCCGCGCATCTTCGGCCCCTATGAGCCGATCCGGCGCGACTATCCGATCGCCGAATATCTCGCCGATTGCCGACCGGCCGGCGTGACGCAGGCCGTCTATGTCCAGGCCAATTGGGCAACGGACCGCTATCTCGACGAGGTGACTTACGTCTCGCAGGCCTCGGAGGAGTCCAGCTTCCCGATCGCCATCGTCGCCTATGCCGACATGCTGGCCGCGGATGTCCGCCCGCAACTCGATGAGCTAGCGCACAACGCCCGGGTGCGCGGCGTGCGCATGCAACTGCACTGGCACGAGAACGCGCTCTACCGCTTCGCCAGCGGCCCCGATCTCGCCCGCGATCCCCGATTGATCGCCAATGTCGGACGGCTGGCGGAGTATGGCTTCAGCTTCGATCTCCAGGTCTTCGCCGGCCAGATGGCGGGCGCGGCCGAGCTCGCCGCCGCCTGCCCGAAGGTGACCTTTGTCCTCCAGCATGCCGGCATGCTGGAGGACTTGTCGCCGGACGGCATCGCCGCCTGGCGCACGGGCATGGCGCTGCTGGCAGCCCAGCCGAACATCACCAGCAAGCTCTCGGGCCTCGGCACCTTCCAGCGTCGGAACGATCCCGAGCAGATCGCCTTCATCATCGGCGAGACGCTTGCCCTGTTCGGGCCGGAGCGCTGCCTGTTCGGCTCGAATTTCCCGATCGAAAAGCTCTGGACGTCCTATGCCGAGCTGATCGGCGCGCATCGCGCCGCCGTGCCGCAAGCCGCGCAGGCAGCCGTGTTCAACGACACCGCGAGGCGGGTCTACCGCCTCGGCCGATAATCAAAGGGGAGGACGTTCATGGCCCTCGAAATCAAGATCCTCGACTATGGCGACATCGAGCTGGAATCGAGCTTCCTCGTGCTCGGCCGCGATTGCGGCCGCACCCGCCGCGTGCCGACCTATGGCTTCCTGATCCTCGGCGGGCCCTGGCCGGTGGTGGTCGACACCGGCTACCGCCACAACCAGATCATGGAGAGCCTCGGCATGCGCGGCCTCCAGTTCCATGAGAACATGATCGAGAACCAGCTCGCCAAACACGGCGTGCGGATGGGCGACGTGCGCTATGTCATGCACACCCATCTCCATATCGACCATGCCGGCAAGGACGAGCTCTTCCCGATGAACACCACGGTGCTCGTCAACCGGCGCGAGCTCGAATACTCGGTCTCCGGGCTGATGCACCCGCAATACCCGGCGCCCGACATCAAGCACCTGATCGATCGCCTGCATACGCGTGACGCGCTGCGCTTCGAGGACCTCGAACTATCCGGGATGATCGAGCTCTTCCCCGGCTGCTATCTCGAAGCCGCCGGCGCCCATACCGAGGGCTCGATGAACGTCCATGTCGACACCAATGAAGGGCGCGCCATCATCTGCGGCGACGTGATCTACGACTTCAACGACCAGATCGTCTCGCCCTTCCACGAGCTGCATGCCAACGAGCCGCGCACCACCGGCAATCACGGCGTCTCCAAGCGGCAGGAGAAGGCGGCGATCAAGAAGCTGCTCGCCACCGGCGCCTTCCTGCTGCCGGTGCATGACAAGCCGGCCAAGATCGCCCATGGCCAGGTCGTCGGCCGCATGGACATGGCGGTGCCGGGGCCCGTCGTGCAGTCGCTGCCGGCGCGTAACTGGTTCGCGGCCTGACGGGGGTCGCCCATGACCACGCACACCGCCGTCCAGTCCGGCTTCGCCGATCTGATCGACCTCTGGGCGCCGGTGCGCCAGCTCGGCACCGGCTTCGAGTTCTGCGAGGGTCCGATCTGGCATCCGCAGGAGCAGCATCTCCTGTTCTCGGATATGCCGGGCGATGTGCGCCGCCGCTGGGACAAGAACGGCGTGCGCGAGGTCAGGCGGCCGGCGAACAAATGCAACGGCATGACCTATGATGCCGCGCTCGACCTGATCGTCTGCGAGCACGCGACCTCTTCGCTGGTGCGCGAGCGGCCGGACGGCCGGCGCGAGGTCATTGCCTCGCATTTCGAGGGCATGGAGCTCAACAGCCCGAACGACGTCGTCGTGAAGTCGGACGGGTCGATCTACTTCTCTGACCCCTGGTATGGCCGTATGCCGGTCTTCGGCGTCGAGCGGCCGCGCCAGCTGGGTTTCCAGGGCGTCTATCGTATTCCCCCGGAAGGTGGCGCGCCCCAGCTCCTGGTCGACCGCTATCTCTTCGACCAGCCGAACGGGCTCTGCTTCTGCCCCACGGAAGACCGGCTCTTCGTCAACGACACCGTCCAGCACAATATCCGCGTCTTCGAGATCAAGGCGGATGGCCGGCTCGGTCCCGGCCGCATCTTCGCCACCGGCATCGTCGGACCTGAGCCCGGCGTCCCCGACGGGATGAAATGCGATGCTCAGGGCAATATCTGGGTGACCGGCCCCGGCGGGGTCTGGGTCTATTCGATCAAGGGCGAGCTGATCGGCAAACTGCGCGTGCCCGAGCTCGTCGGCAATCTCACCTGGGGCGGGCCGGACTGGCGCACGCTCTTCCTCACCGCGAGCCATTCGCTCTATGCGGTGGAGACCAAGGTCGGGCCCCGCCTCGAGCCTTACATGAAAGCGAGCAATGCCGGCGCCGGGCGTTCGAGCCATGGACGGGACGCTGCAGAGCGGCCTACCCCAGATGTCGTCCCCGCAGCCTCTGTCTCGGCAAACGGCACCAAGAAGGCTGCCTCCGGCTACCAGCTTGATCCATCGCGCTGCGCCCTGATCATCCAGGACATGCAGAACGACGTGGTGATGGAGGGCGGCGCCTTCGCCAGTTCGGGCTCGCCGGAGCACTGCCGCCAGCAGAACGCGATCGCCAACGGCTCACGCCTGGCGCAGGCGGCGCGGGCGCGCGGCATCCCGGTCATCCATGTCTGGTTCATCGTCGAAGCCGGTGCGCCCGGCGTCACCATGAACGCGCCGTTGTTCGAGGGGCTCGCCGATGCCAAGGCGCTGGTGCGCGGCACCTGGGGTGCTGCGCCCGTACCGGGTCTGGAGGCGCAAGGCGGTGACCACATCGTCGAGAAGCAGCGCATGAGCGCCTGGGAGGGCACGCGGCTGGAGACCGTGCTCAGGGCGCTCGGCCGCGACATCGTCATCGTCACCGGCGCCTGGACCAATATGTCGATCGAGCACACCGCCCGCACCGGCGCCGACAAGGGCTATTTCATGGTGGTGCCGGAGGATGCCTGCTCGACCATGAACGCCGAATGGCATGCGGCCTCGGTCAACTACGCCCTGCAGAATGTCTGCGTCGTCACCGATGTGGCGGCGGTGATCGCCGCCACATCCGCTGCAGGGCATTAGACCCCGGGCACGGCGGCGTTTCAGGCCTTCAGCGGGATGCCGAGGATTTCCCGGGCCTGCTGCCAGGTCGCGACCGGGCGGCCATAGGTCCGGCAGAGATCAGCGGCTCGCTCGACCAGCGCGGCATTCGAGGGCGCGAGCCGTTCGCGGTCCAGCCTCACATTGTCCTCCAGGCCGGTGCGGGCATGGCCGCCCGCCGCGATCGCCCATTCGTTCAGCACGATCTGGCTCGAGCCGATGCCCGCGGCGCACCAGGGTACATTCTCGCCGAACAGCCGCTTCACGGTGTGGATGTAATAGTCGAACACGTCGCGATCGACCGGCATCGCGTTTTTCACGCCCATGACGAACTGAACGTAAGGGCGCTCGACGATCTGGCCGCGCTTCCACATCTCGTGCGCCTTGAGGATGTGCGAGAGGTCGAAGGCCTCGATCTCCGGCTTGACGCCATGGGCCACCATTTCGGCGGCGAGCCAGTCGACCAGATCCGGCGGGTTCTCGTAGACCCGGGTCGGGAAGTTGTTCGAGCCGACCGCCAGCGACGCCATGTCCGGCCGTAGCGAGAGCATCGCGCCGCGCGCCTGCCCCGCGCCCGAGCGGCCGCCAGTCGAGAGCTGGACGATCATGCCGCGGCAGTGCTTTTCAATGCCTTCCTTGAGGCGGCCATAGCGCTCGGGGTCCGAGCTCGGCTTGCCCTCGTCGTCGCGGACATGGCAGTGCGCGATGCTGGCTCCGGCCTCGAAGGCCTCATGCGTGCTCTCGATCTGCTCGGCGATGGTGATCGGAACCGCCGGGTTGTTCGCCTTCGTCGGGAGAGAGCCGGTGATGGCGACACAGATGACGCAGGCTTGCGACATCGCTCAGACATCCAGGAAGACGGTCTCGCCTTCGCCCTGGAGGCGAATGTCGAAACGATAAGTTCCAGGGGCGGTGCGGCGGGCGATCAGGGTCTGCCGGCGGCTCTCCTGCTCGACCAGGTTCAGCACAGGGTCGGCAGCGTTGTCTTCGTCCTCAAAATACATCCGCGTGTTGAGGCCGATATTGATGCCGCGCGAGACCAGCCAGAGGTTGATGTGCGGCGCCATGATGCGCTTGTTGCGCCCGGGCACGGGCCCCGGCTTGATCGTCTCGAAGCTCCAGAGGCCGCTGTCGAAATCAGTGATGATCCGGCCCCAGCCGCGAAAGCCCGGCGCGACCTCGCCATGGCGCGGATCCTCGGGATTGGGGTAGATGCCGTTTGCGTCGGCCTGCCAGGCTTCCAGCAGGATATCCTTCACCGGCGCGCCGGTGCCGTCATAGACGAGGCCCTCGATGCGGATGCGCTCGCCGGGCACATCCGGGCCGGCGATCTCCCAGCCGAGCTCGCGGCGATAGATGTCGAAGCCGGCCGCGCCCGGCGCCAAGCCGATATGGACATAGGGGCCGGCGGTCTGGGAGGCGGTTTCCTGCAGATAGGGCAGAGGCTGGACCATGATCAGTTGCCCTCCAGGCGGTTCTCGAACAGGGTCGATCGGCGGCCGCGCAGCACGATGTCGAATTTATAGGCCAGGCAATCCAGGGGGATGGCCGCGTTGGTGTCGAGCGGCGCGATCAGCTGTTCGATCGCGTGCGGATCCGGGATCGTCGCGATGATCGGGCATTTTGCGATCAACGGGTCGCCCTCGAAATACATCTGGGTGATCAGGCGCTGGACGAAGGCGGTGCCGAAGACCGAGACATGGATATGGGCCGGGCGCCAGCTGTTGACCCAGTTGCGCCAGGGATAGGCGCCGGGCTTGATCGTGCGGAAGAAATAATAGCCGTTCTCGTCCGTCAGGGTCCGCCCGCAGCCGCCAAAATTCGGATCGATCGGCGCGAGATAGCTGTCTTTCCGGTGGCGGTAGCGTCCGCCGGCATTGGCCTGCCAGATCTCGACCAGCGTGTTCGGCACCGGGCGGCCGTTCTCGTCGAGGACGCGGCCATGCACGATGATGCGCTCGCCGATCGGGTCGCCTGATTGGGCGTAGTTCTTGATCAGATCGTTGTCGATCGGGTCGATGTCGCTGTGGCCGAAGGTCGGGCCGGTGATCTCCGACATCGAGCTCTGGAGGGAGAGCATCGCCAGGCGCGGGCTGCGCCCGACTGAGGTCTTGTAGTTCGGCGTCAGCGCCGGCGGCTGCCTGAGACGGTCGCGCTGGTAGAACTCGGCGGGTTTCATGGCTTCCTCCTTCAGGCCTGTTCTTCCTGGGCCATGGCGGCGAAGATGTCCTTCGCGATCTTGATGGCGTGGTTGGCGCGCGGGACGCCGGCATAGATCGCGACATGGAGGAGGGCCTCCATCACGTCGTCCTGGCTGGCCCCGGTGTTGCGCGTGGCGCGCAGGTGCAGAGCGAGCTCCTCGTAATTGCCGAGCCCGGCCAGCAGCGCGATCGTCATCATCGAGCGCTCGCGCGTCGGCAGCGTGTTCCTGGCCCAGACATGGCCCCAGGCGGCATCTGTGATCAGCGCCTGAAACGGGGCGTCGAAAGCTGACTTGTTGGCTTCGGCGCGGTTCACATGGGCCTCGCCCAGGACGCGGCGGCGGATCGACATGCCTTTCTCGGCGAGTTCAGTCATGCGCATGGGCCTTCAGGAACGGGGACAGGATCGCAGCATAGGCCGTGGGGTTCTCGACGCAGGGCAGGTGCCCCGTGCCGGGAACGATGTGGAAGGTGGCGCCGGGGATCAGCGCGGCCGTCGCCTCGACCAGCTCGGCCGGGGAGGCGCCATCGGTATCGCCGGCGATTGCCAGGGCTGGCAGGCGCAGCGCTGCGGTGGCGGCGCTCTGGTCGGCCTTCGATAGCGCCCTGCAGGCGGCGATGTAGCCGGCCGCCGGGGTCCTGGTCAGCATGTTGCGCCAGAGCGCCAACTCGGGCTTCGCGCGGAAAGCCGGGGCGAACCAGCGCTCCATGACGGCGTCGGCGATATGCTCCAGTCCATGGCCGACGACCGCTTCGATGCGGGCCTGCCAGCTTTCGACCGTGCCGAGGCGGGCAGCGGTGTTCGAAAGCACGACCGCGCGGACGAGGTCGGGACGCCGGCTCGCCACGGTCTGGGCGATCAGGCCGCCGATCGAGAGGCCGACGAAGAAGACGGGCTTATCGGCGAGCGACTCGATCAATGCGATGGCGTCGTCGGCGTGATCGGAGATGTCGGTGCCGCCCCCCAGCGTCGAGAGGCCGTGGCCCTGCTTATCATAGCGGATGTAGCGCAAAGTGTGGGGAAGGAGCGGCAGGACCGGGTCCCAGAGCCGCAGATCGGTGCCGAGCGAGTTGGCGAAGATCACGGCGGGTGCGTCGGACGGGCCATCCACGCGACAATGGAGGGCTCCATAGGGACGGGTCAGGGCTTGCACGATCTTTCCTCCTGCTCATAACCTATCAGCACGAATTCGCGGCGAACAATGCAAAGGCCGCCTGGAGTCATAATCTAGTGATTATGCATCCTGCCATTAAGCTGCGGCATATCCGGGCCTTTCTGGACATCGCAGCCGAGGGCAGCCTGTCATCGGTCGCGCGTCGCCAGGGCATCACCCAGCCCGCCCTGAGCCGTACCCTTGCGGAGCTGGAGACCTTGCTGGCGACGCCATTGTTCCGACGCGAGAAGCGGCGTCTGGTGCTGACCGAGCAGGGCGCCCTGTTCCGCCGCCATGCCAGTGTGGGATTGCAGGCATTCGAAGCCGGCGCTGCGGCAATGCATCCGGGCGCGCCGGGCAGCACGATCCGCGTCGGGGTCCTGCCCACGGCGGCGACGCGCCTGTTTCCACGGGTGGCGCTGCGCTTCCGCGAGATTGCGCCCGAAACCGTGCTGGCGATCGAGACCGGGCCGCATTCCTATCTCGTCGGGCTGCTGCGCGAGGGGGCGATCGATCTGATGCTCGGCCGCATGCCGGTGGCAAGCGAGATGGCCGGCCTGGCCTTCACACATCTCTACGAGGAAGAGATCACGCTGGTCGCCCGCCATGACCATCCGCTGCGCGGCGAGCCGGTGGCGCAATTGCTGGCGCGCGTGCCGGTGCTGCTGCCGCCGGCCACCGCGATTATCCGCCCGGCGGTCGACGACTATCTGCTCACGTTCAATCTCGCCGGCCTGCAGCCCGCCTTCGAGACGGTGGCCCTGCCCGTCGGGCGCGCGATCCTGCTCGGCTCGGATGCCGTCTGGTTCATTTCGCGCGGTGTCGTGGCGGACGACCTAAATCGCAATGATCTCTGCGAGATCTCAACCGGCGCCCGCTTCCTGTCGGGCGCGGTCGGCCTCACCCGCCGTCAGGGCGGGCCGGCGGTGCCGGGCCTCGATCTGCTGGAGAGGCTGACCAAGGAGAACGCCGACCGGCAAGGGTAGAGCCTTCCCGGCAGCCATGTGCGGCAGCGTCGCCGGATGGCCAGTGGCTCTGGTCGCGCGCACCAGCATCTCGGCAACACGATGATCTACGGTCTCGGCTGCGGGGCAGCGGGCTGAGTACGCGGGTTTGACAGCTCTTCTCCGCTCTTATAAGTAACTAACCACTGAGTTATAAAATAGCGTGCCGGCGATGATCGGCATCGCGCAAAGCCAGGGAGGACAGCTCGTGCCAGTCCAGACACTCGGCGTCGTCATGAACGGCGTGACCGGTCGCATGGGGATGAACCAGCATCTCATCCGTTCCGTGGTCGCGATCCGTGCGCAGGGAGGGGTTCCGCTCTCCGACGGCTCGCGCGTGCAGCTCGATCCGATCCTGATCGGGCGCAACGCCGAGAAGGTCGAGGGGCTCGCCAAGGCGTATGGCATCGCGCGCTGGAGCACCGATCTCGACGCTGCGATCGCCGATCCGCGCAACCAGATCTTCTTTGACGCGGCAACCACACCGATGCGGCCGACCTTGCTGCAGAAGGCGGTCGCCGCCGGCAAGCACATCTATTGCGAAAAGCCGATCGCGACCAATCTCGACGAGGCGCTGAGCATTTGCCGCTTCGCCAAGGAGAAGGGCGTCAAGACCGGCACCGTGCAGGACAAGCTCTTCCTGCCCGGCCTGATGAAGCTGCGCTCACTGCGCGATTCCGGCTTCTTCGGCCGGATGCTCTCGGTGCGCGGGGAGTTCGGCTATTGGGTGTTCGAAGGCGACTGGCAGGCGGCGCAGCGGCCGTCCTGGAACTACCGCGCCGAGGATGGCGGCGGCATGATCCTCGATATGGTGTGCCACTGGCGCTACGTGCTGGACAATCTGTTCGGCGAGGTCGAGGCCGTGAGCTGCCTGGGCAGCACAGGCATTCCGGAGCGCGTCGACGAGACCGGCAAGCGCTACAAGGCCACCACCGACGACACCGCCTATGCCACCTTCCAGCTGGCCGGCGGCGTGATCGCACAGATCAATATGAGCTGGGTGACGCGCGTCTATCGGGACGACCTTGTCACCTTCCAGGTCGACGGCACCCTCGGCTCGGCCGTGGCTGGCCTGCACGATTGCGTCATCCAGCCGCGCAACGCCACCCCGCGCCCAGTCTGGAACCCCGACCAGCGCCAGAGCATCGACTTCCGCGACACCTGGATGACGATGCCGGACAACGCGACCTACGACAACGGCTTCAAGACGCAATGGGAGATGTTCATCCGCCATGTGGTCGAGGAGCTGCCCTATTCGCATACGCTGATCGAGGGCGCGAAAGGCGTGCAGCTCGTCGAATGCGCGTTGCAGAGCTGGAAGGAACGGCGCTGGGTCGACGTGCCCAAGCTCACGCTCTGAGAGGACGGGGTCGGAACACGCCATGCAGGACACGCGCCCCTTCGCCGCTGCCGTCACGCTCCCGAAGCCTGATCGCTCCACCGAACTCTATCGGCTCGGCGAGCCGGTGCGGCAGGCGCCCCGTTCGGGCAAGCCGTTCAACCGGCTGGCGCTCGCCGCCGCCCATGTCGTCGCCGATCCCTGGGCTGCGAGCGACCCCTGGCTCAAGGCCGCGCCGGATTGGGAGCGGACACTGGCCTATCGCGAGCATCTCTGGGATCTCGGCCTCGGCCTCGCCGAGGCGATGGACACCGCCCAGCGCGGCATGGGGCTCGACTGGCCGCTGGCCCTGGAGCTGATCAAGCGCTCGACGGCCCTTGCTCGGACCAGGCCTGGAGCCGTCATCTTCTCAGGGGCCGGCACCGATCATCTCGACCCGGCCGAGGCACGTTCGATCGACGATGTCGTCAGGGCTTACGAGACGCAATTCGAGGCGATCGAAGGCACCGGCGGCCGGATCATCTTCATGGCATCGCGCGCGCTCGCCCGCGTCGCCAGGAGCCCCGACGACTATGTCAGAGTCTATGATCGCATCCTGTCGCAGGCGAAGGAGCCGGTGATCATCCACTGGCTCGGCGACATGTTCGACCCGGCGCTGGCTGGCTACTGGGGCACGCGTGATCTCGATGCCGCGATGGATGTCGCCGTCGGCGTCATCAATGCCAATGCGGCCAAGGTCGACGGCGTCAAGATCTCCCTGCTCGACAAGGAGAAGGAGATCGCCATGCGACGCCGGCTCGACGAGTCGGTGCTGATGTATACCGGCGACGATTTCAACTATGCCGAGCTGATCGCCGGGGACGAGCAAGGCCATTCGCATGCGCTGCTCGGCATCTTCGATGCGATCGCTCCCGCCGCCGCCGCAGCCCTGGCGGCGTTGGCCGACGACGACCTGCCGGGATTCCATGCAGCCTTCGGCCCGACCGTGCCGCTCTCGCGCCATATCTTCCAGGCGCCGACGCGGTTCTACAAGACCGGCATCGTCTTCGTCGCCTATCTGAACGGGCACCAGGACCACTTCACCATGCTCGGCGGGCAGGAAAGCACCCGCTCGATGCTGCATCTGGCCGAGCTGTTCCGCCTCGCCGACAAGGCCGGGCTGTTCCACGATCCGCACCAGGCGGCAGCCCGCATGGCCCGAGTCATGGCAACCTACGGCATCGGAGCCTGAGACATGCGCGACTTCTCGCGTGACCACGCCTGGCTGTCGATCAACACGGCGACCATCCGCAAGCAGGGCGATCTGCTGCAGATCTCCGAGGCTTGCGCCCGGCATGGTATCCGCGCCATCTCGCCCTGGCGTGACCAGGTCGCCGCCGTTGGACTCCAAGCGACCAAGGCCGCAGTCCGGCGGCATGGCTTCAAGCTCTCGGGCTATTGCCGCGGCGGCATGTTCCCGGCCGATGCGTCGCGGCGGCAGGAGGCGCGCGACGACAACCGCCGCGCCGTCGACGAGGCGGCCGCGCTCGAAGCGGCCTGCCTTGTTCTCGTGGTCGGCGGCCTGCCGCAGTATTCGCGGCCGGGCTCGGCGGTTTCGCTGGACATGGCGCTTGCCCGCACTCAGGTCGAGGATGGCATCGGCGAGCTGCTCGACTATGCCAAGTCCGCTGGGATGCCGCTCGCCATCGAGCCGCTGCATCCGATGTATGCGGCCGACCGCGCTTGCGTGAACACGCTCGGCCAGGCGCTCGACATCTGCGATCGGCTCGACCCGGCCAGAACCGGTGCGCTCGGCGTCGCGCTCGACGTCTACCATGTCTGGTGGGATCCGGAGCTCCATGCCGGCATCAGGCGCGCCGGCCTGGCGCGCCTGCTCGCCTTCCATGTCTGCGACTGGCTGGTGCCGACGCGCGATCTCCTGCTCGACCGCGGCATGATGGGCGACGGCGTCATCGAGATCAGCAAGATCCGCCAGGCTGTCGAGGCCGAAGGCTTCGCCGGCTTCTCGGAGGTCGAGATCTTCTCCGAGGCGGATTGGTGGACGCGGCCGATGGACGAGGTCCTGACGACCTGTATCGCGCGGCACAGATCGGCGGTCTGAGGCGACGCTGAAACGAGGATGTTCAGCCCGCGTGCGGCCGCACCGCGTTCAGCACGAAATCGACGACATGCGCGCGCCTTGCCGCCAGAACCTCCGGCTCGTCGAACTTGGTCTCGAGGATGACGGACAGCGTGTAGATGTTCGAGAAGAAGAAATAGCAGGTCCCGATCATCGTGATCCAGAGCTGCAGCGGATCCAGGCCCTTGCGGATGGAGCCTGCGGCTTCGCCGCGTGCGATGATCCGGCCGACCGCCTGTATGATCGGCGAGTTGAAGCTGCTCACCTGTGCCGACTTCTTCAGGACCTTTGCCTTCTGCAGGTTCTCGGTCGCCAGCAGATTGATGAAGGTCCGGTCCCGCACGAAGGAATCGAAGTTGAACTCGACGAAGCGCTGCAGCGCCGCCAGCGGCTCCAGGCTGTCGAGCTCGAGCTTCTGCTCGGCGA
The DNA here is from genome assembly GCF_042657265.1 of Allobosea eneae. NCBI lineage: Bacteria > Pseudomonadati > Pseudomonadota > Alphaproteobacteria > Hyphomicrobiales > Alloboseaceae > Allobosea > Allobosea eneae. The sequence goes on along the minus strand of NZ_JBHSLW010000007.1, from coordinate 23,796 downwards.
CGCGAGCCCTGCGATAAGCCTCCTCGAGGACGGCCAGGTAAAGCAGCTCCTTCGACGAGAAATAGTGGTAGATCATCCGCTTGTTGATCGCTGCCTTTGCCGCGATCTCGTCGGTGCCGGCTCCCTCGTAACCCTTGCTGGCGAATTCGCGAGCTGCAACGCGCATGATCCGGGCGCGTGTCGCTGCGCTGTCGCGGCGACGGACAGGCTTCTGCGAAACCTCTCCGGCCGCCGTCACGCCATCTGCATCCTTCTTTTGCACGTCGTCACGATCGCCTGGGTTGGATTTCCTCTCTTAGGCCATGTGACAAGAAAGCAGGGCCCGGACAAGCCGGAACGCATCATTCGATCGTGACATTGGCCGAGCGGATGACCTCGCCCCATTTCGTGACGTCGGCGGCATGGACCTGATGCAGCGCCTGAGGCGAGCGCTGGTTCTCCGGCGGCGGCTCTGCGCCCAGCTGCAGGAATTTCTCGCGCGAGGCGGGATCGGTGATGGCCTTGACCAGGGCGGCGTTGAGCTTCTCGATGATCTCGGGCGGCGTCCCTTTCGGGGCGAACAGCGCGTTCCACACGACCATGTCGATGCCGCTCATGCCCGACTCGGTGGCCGTCGGCACATCCGGCAGGACCGGAGAGCGGGTCGGAGCCAGCACGGCGAGAGGCCGGACGGCATTGGCCTTGACCTGCGACATCAGGCTCGTCACCTGATCGCAGAGATACCCGACCTGGCCCGATACGACATCCTGCAGGGCGGGCCCCGTGCCGCGATAGGGCACGAGGGTGACCGAGGCGCCGATGCGGTTGTTGAGCAGCAGGCAGGCGAGGTGCGACGTCGAGCCGACGCCGGCATTGCCATTGGTCAATTTGGCCGGGTTCGCCTTCAAATAGGCCGCGAACTCGGCGAGCCTGGTCGCCGGCACCGCCGTGTTGGACACGAGCATGATCGGCGCGGAGGCCGCGATGCCGATCGGCTCGAAATCCGTCAGCGGATTGAAGGTCAGCTTCGGATAGAGCGCCGGCGAAAAGCTCATCGTGCTCATCGGCCCGACCAGAATGGTGTGACCGTCCGGGGCCGCCTTGGCGACGCGGGCCGCTCCGGTCGTCCCGGCGGCGCCCGCGGTGTTCTCGATCACGATCTGCTGGCCCAGCGTGCGCGACATGTGGTCCGCCACGATGCGGCCGACGATGTCGGTCGGTCCGCCTGCGGCGAAGGGCACGACCATGGTGATGTAGCGGTTTGGATAAGTCTGCTGCGCATGTGCCTGGTGGCTGGCGAGCGCAAGCAATGCAGCGGCTAAGAGCGCTGCCTTCCATGGGGACATGGCTTCCTCCTCCGGTTGGTGTGTTCTTTTCCGGAAGGCTAGCGCGCGCTCCCAATCGCGTCAATTAAGTATCTAACCGGTGAGATACAAAACTGCGCGCGACGCGACGCGCGCCCCTGATGGACGGCGTCCTCGTCAAATCACGCAGGAAAGCGAGCTCGGCGCGATCAGGCCGTGAGATCGGCGTTTGCGAACTGGGCGCCGCGCTGAGCGCCAATCGATCATAGTGGGGCGTGTTTAAACTTGGAGTGCGCCCCTGAGGGGAGAGTGGATCAGGCTGCGGCTTTGACTGTGAGCCGGGTGTGTTGATCCTCGAACTGCTGCGGGCTGAGATAGCCGAGCGGAGCGCAATCGACTGGTGTTGCAGATCGGATCGATGAAGCGCGGAAGGTCGGCAGCGACGTCCTGGAAGGTCGCGTAGGCCATCGATAGACGGCCTCGACCTTGAGCGTTTTCATGAAGCTCTCGGCCTTGGCGCGATCGGAGGGATTGCCGCGGCGCCCCCTCGATCCGACGAGACCGTGTTCAGCAAGAGCTTCCCGATAACGCCCCGCAGCATATTGCGATCCGCGATCGCCGTGATGCACGCCGCGGGCGGCGGTTTTCGCCTTTCGACAGCGGAGCGCAGGGCGGCCAGCGTCAGCCGGACGTCGATCGAGCGGCCGATGGCATACCCGACGACCTTGCGCCAGTCTCCGAGCTAGGGTTGCCGGAATCCCGGGATGGACTTCATGCGCGGCCAAGCGGGGACGACCGCGCATCTGGCGAACCGAACCATGCCAGTGGCATAGTGGTGTCGCCTGGCATAGGCAGGCCCTAGCAGACTCTGCCGACCTCCGGTTTCGGGCAGTCTAGCTTGGCGATCGGGCGGCAAGGTCGCGGCCGGTCCATGCATAGGAGCCAACGCCTCCCTCCGCAGGCGTCGAACTGATTCTGTGTCTGCCGGCGTTGGCATGCGGCCGATCTATCCGCATCGGCACAGGCACTGACCCGCATCGGTAGACGCAAAAGCAGGACGTGGCCTCTCGCGATAATGAGGTTGCCTGCAAAATTGCGCGCTTCGCAATGCTCCGGTGCGGCTGAAAATCAGGCCGGAGTGAGCGCGGCCTCCACCTGGGTGCAGCGGACGAGCCGGCCTTCGCCAAGTGCCACGGCAGGAGGCAAGTTCGCTCGGCATATGTCTTGCGCCTGCTTGCAGCGTGGCGCGAATGAGCAGGAGGAAGGGGCCTCGTTCAGGGGTGGTGGCGCGCCGGGGATCGCCTCCAGCCGCTCGCCCTTCTTCGCGCCATGCAGGTTCGCCGCAAGGAGACCACGCGTATAGGGATGGCGCGGATCCCTGAGCAGTTCGCGCACCGTGCCGGTCTCGACGATCTGGCCGGCATACATCACGGCGAGACGGTCCGAGACCTCGACCGCGACGCCGATGTCGTGGGTGACGAAGATCACGCCCATGCCAAGATCGCGCTGGAGCTGGCGCAGCAGCAGCAGGATCTGGATCTGCACGGTCGCGTCGAGCGCCGTCGTCGGCTCGTCTGCGAGCAGGAGCTTCGGGCGGGCGGCGAGCGCAAGCGCGATCATGGCGCGCTGGCGCATGCCGCCGGACATTTCGTGCGGATAGGCCTTGAGGCGTCGCTCGGGCGAGGGGATGCGCACCAGCTCGAGCAGCTCGAGCGCGCGCTTCATTGCTTCCCGCCTGCCGATCTTCTCAAGCCGGATGATCGCCTCGGCGATCTGCTCGCCGACGGTGTAGACCGGATCGAGCGCCAGTGCCGGGTCCTGGAAGATCATCGAGGTGACGGCGCCGCGATAATCCGAGAGTTCCTGTGCGCCAAGCGCCAGCACGTCCTTGCCGTCGACCATGACCTTGCCGCCGATCTCGGTGCGGGTCTCCGGCAGGAGGCGCAGCAGCGTCTTCAGCGTCACGCTCTTGCCCGAGCCGGATTCGCCGAGGATGCCGAGGACTTTGCCCGGCTCCAGCGTCAGCGAGACACCGTTGACCGCATGAACCGTCTGCGCGCCCTTGAAGCGGACGGTGACGTTCTCCATCGCGACGAGAGGTGTCGTCATGCGGCATCCTCCAGCGCCGGGGCGCGGCTGTGACCGGAGCCGGGAATCTCCATGTGGCAGGCGGCCAGTCTGGCGCCCTCGCCGATCCTGGTCAGCGCCGGCTTGGCCTTGGAGCAGACCGTCTGCGCCTGCGGGCAGCGCGGATGGAAGCGGCAGCCCTCCGGCGGATTGATCGGGTTCGGCGGGTCGCCGGCGAGCGGCGCCTCCATGGTCCGGTTGTCCGGGTCCATCGACGGCATCGCCGAGAGCAGCGCCCGCGTATAGGGATGGCGCGGATCGTCGTAGAGCTCCTCGACCGGGCCGATCTCGACGACCTCGCCGAGATACATCACCATGACCCGGTCGCTGATGAAGCGGACGACGTTGAGGTCGTGGCTGATGAAGATGTAGGTCAGCCCGAACTCCTCGCGCAGATCCATCAGCAGGTTGAGCACCTGCGCCTCGACCGATTTGTCGAGCGCCGAGACGGCTTCGTCGAGGATGACGAGGCGCGGCCCCAGCGCCAACGCCCGGGCGATGTTGACGCGCTGGCGCTGGCCGCCGGAGAGCTCGTGCGGATAGCGTGCCGCGAAGCGGGCCGGGTCGAGCCCGACCCGGGCGAGCAGGTCGCGGGCCCGCAGGATCGCGCCCGACTTGGGGACGCCGTGCACCATGGGTCCGAAAGCGATCGAATCCTCGATGGTCAGCCGCGGGTTGAGCGAGGCGAAAGAATCCTGGAAGACCATCTGCGCCTGGCGGCGATAGTCCTTGAGCGACAGCGCCGAGCTGCCAACGGCCTCGCCATCGAACAGCATCTGGCCCTCGTCCTGCGGGATCAGCTGCATCACCACGCGCGCGGTCGTCGACTTGCCGCAGCCGGATTCGCCGACGACGCCGAGCGTCTCGCCCTTCATCACCGTGAAGTCGACACCGTCGACGGCGCGCACCACCGCGCCGCGCCCGAGCGGGAAATGCTTGGTCAGCGTCCGCGCCTCGAGCAGCGGGGTGCCGGCGCCGCCGCGATCGAGTCCGTCTTCGGCATGGAGCGAGAGCGACATGGCTCAGCCTTTCACGTCCATGGCCGAGCGCAGCCCGTCCGAGAGCAGGTTGAAGGAGATCGAGGTGATGAAGATCGCGACGCCCGGCAGCGCGGCGACCCAGGGCTGGACATAGATCGCCGTCCGCAGCGTGTTCAGCATCAGGCCCCATTCCGGCGTCGGCGGCTTGGTGCCGAGGCCGAGGAAGGACAGGCCCGAGGCCAGGATCATCGAGACCGAGATCAGGCTGGTGGCGTAGACGAAGATCGGACCGAGCACGTTGCCGAGGACGTGAACGCGGATGATCGTGCCGGAGCCGGCACCGCTGGCCCGCGCCGCCTCGACATAGTCCATCGAGCGCACCTGCGTCGTCACGCTCTCGGCGATGCGGGCGATCGGCGGGATGAAGACGATGGTCAGCGACAGCAGCGAGTTGAAGACACCGGCGCCGAGAGCGCCCGAGAGCGCGATCGCCAGCAGCACCGAGGGGAAGGCGTAGAAGATGTCGACGGTGCGCATCGTGATGGTGTTGAACCTGCCGCCGAAGAAGCCCGCGGCGACGCCGATGAGCGAACCGAAAAAGAAGGCGATGAAGACCGGCACCACGCCCATGAACAGCGACAGCCTGGCGCCGTGGATCAGGCGCGAGAGCATGTCGCGGCCGAGCTCGTCGGCACCGAGCGGATAGCCCGGCGTGCCGATCGGGCGCAGGCGCCGCAGCATCGAGGAGCGGGTCGGGTCGGCCGGGGCGATATAATCGGCGAAGACCGCCATCAGGATGATCGCCAGCACGACGATGCCGGCGCCGACCGCGACCTTGTCCTTGCGGAAGCGCCTGAAGACGCCGGACCAGTAGCCGGGAGAGCGCACCGGCTGGGGGACAGCCGGCATGGCGGCCGCAGACGTCACCGCACTCATCTCAGCGCCTCCTCACGCGTGGGTCGAGCAGACCCTGCACGATGTCGACCAGGACATTGAGGCCGACGAAGAACATGGCGAGGACGAGGATCGTGCCCTGCAGCAGCGGCAGGTCGCGCTGGAAGATGGCGTTGCCGAGCAGGAAGCCGGTGCCTGGCCAGGAGAACACCGTCTCGATCAGGATCGAGCCGCCGAGCAGGTAGCCGAGCTGCAAGCCCATCACCGCGAGCGCGGTCGGTGCGGCGTTCTTCACGACATGGCGGAAGACGCCGAAATCCATCAGGCCCTTGGCCCGCAGCGCCGGCACGAATTCCTGGTTCAGGATATCGGCGACCAGCGCCCTGACCGTGCGCGAGATGATGCCCATCGGGATCACCGACATGGTGATGGCCGGCAGGATCATGTGGCTGACGTGCTCCCAGTCCCATTTCCAGGCGGCGGAGCCGCCGGGGCCGGCACCGCCCGGCGGCAGCCAGCCGAGCTGCACCGAGAAGACGATGACCAGCACCATGCCGAGCCAGTAATGCGGCACGCTGACGCCGAGCACCGCCAGCATCGAGGCGAACTTGTCAAGGAAGGAGCCGCGGAAATACCCGGCGACGAAGCCGAAGAAGCAGCCGAGCACGAAGCCGATCACGGTCGCGAGACAGGCAATCAGCAGGGTGTTGCCGACGGCGCGCCAGACCTCGGCGGCGACCGGGCGGCCCGTCGCGATCGAGGTGCCGAGATCGCCCTGCACCGCCTTCCAGAGCCAGAGCCCGAACTGCACCGGCAGCGGGCGGTCGAAGCCGTAGAGCTTCCTGATCTCCTCCTGCATCTGCTGCGAGGCGTCCGGCGGCAGCACCGAGGTCAGCGGGTCGCCCGGCGCGATATGGACGAGCAGGAAGCAGAACAGGCTGACGCCGAGCGCCACCGGCAGCACATAAAGGATGCGCTTGGCGAGATAGGTCAGCATGGGGATATTCCCGCGCGCTCCACGTCATGCTCGGGCTCGACCCGAGCATCTCCTGAAAGAGATTCTCGGGTCTGCGCTACGCTTCGCCCGAGAATGACGGTTGGTCTGGGCGCCGCCATGCCGATCCTCACTTGTCCATCGAGATCGGCGAGAAGTCCTGGAACCAGTTCTGCGCCTGGACGAAGCCCTCGACCTTGGCCGACAGGGCGCGCGGGTTGACGTCGTGCGTCACCATCAGGAAGAGCGCGTCGTCGACGTATTTCTCGTGCGTCTTCTGCAGGATCTTGGTCTGCTCCACCGGGTCGAAGGTGGTGCGGATCTGGTCGAACAGCTTGTCCATCTCGGGGTCGCAATAGATGCCCCAATTGGTGCCCGCCGGCGGCTTCAGATCGCATTGCAGATGGCGGATGAAGCCGGTGAACGGGTCCTGGATGAAGTAGGTGTAGTTCATCCCCGTCGCCTTGCGCGACGAGTCGTGGCTGGCGCCTGCGCGCCAGATGTTGATCAGCGTGTTCCACTCGACCACCTCGAAATCGACCTTGATGCCGACCTCGGCGAGATTCTGCTGGACGAACTCGTTCATCGGCAGCGGCTGCATCTGGCCCGAGCCGGAGGGCGAGATCAGGATGCGGGTCTGGAGCGGCTTGGCCGGGGAATAGCCGGCCTCGGCGAGCAGCTTCTTCGCCGCCGCGGGGTCGTAGCTCAGCTTGAAGCTCGGCTTGCCGAACCATTGATGGCCGGGCGGATAGAAGCCCTCGGCCGGGATCATCATGCCGCCGAGCAGTTCTTTCAGCCCGGCGCGGTCAATCGCGAGATTGGCCGCCTTGCGCACGCGGATGTCGTTCCAGGGCGAACCCTCGACGCGTGAGAGATGCCAGGTCCAGTTGTGCGGATAGGCGTTGGTGACGATCCTGTAGCCGGCGCCTTTCAGCGACTCGACGAGATCGGGCGCCGGCGCCTCGATCCAGTCGACCTGGCCGGAGCGCAGTGCGGCGGCGCGCGCATTCGGTTCCGGCAGCGGCAGCAGCACGAGCTTGTCGAGCTTGGGTACCCGCGCCTTGTCCCAGTAGTCCTTGAACGGCGAGAGCTCGGCCCGCTCGCGCGGCTGGAAGGCGGTGAGCTGCCACGGGCCGGTGCCGGACGGCGTCCTGGCGAAGGCTTCCCAGTTCTTGCCGACCTTCTCCCACTGCGCGGGCGACGACATCATGATCCAGGCGAGCTGGTAGGGCAGGGTCGCGTCGGGCGACTTCGTCGTGATCTCGACCTTGTACTTGTCGATCAGCTTGTAGGCGGCGACGGCCGGGATGCGCGAGCGCCCTTGCGCCGCCTGGCGCTGGTCGAATTGCGGACTGTCGTTCTTGAGCAACTTGTCGAGGTTCCAGACCACCGCTTCGGCGGTGAACTCGGAGCCGTCATGGAACTTCACACCCTCGCGCAGGGTGAAGGTCCACTTGGTCTTGTCGCTCGCATCGACCGCCCAGGCGGTGGCGAGGCCGGGCTTCAGGTCGGAGGGCTTGTCGGCGCTGGAGAGCTCCCAGTTGATCAGCGCGTCATAGACGGTATAGCCCATGAACCGCATGCCCTCGCCGCCCTGGTCGGTCTGGCCTGTGGTCAGCGGAATGTCGGAGGCGGTCATCCCGATGCGCAGCGTGCCTTGCGCCAATGCCGGCTGGGCAAGGAGCGCGACGCCGGCAGCGAGCGAGAGGGCCAGTGCAGTGCGAAGCATCGGGCACCTTTGATCTGGAAGGGTTCTGAACCGGCTCAGCAAGGGCCGTGCCATGGGCGTGAAAGCGCCGGAACCGTGCCGTCATGCTCGCCCTTGTGGCGAGCACCCACGTCTTGAACGCTGCATGCGATCAGTCGCTGGAAGGCGTGGATGGTCGGGACGAGCCCGACCATCAGGGAAAACGGCAGGCTCGAACCCTGTCACTCTACCGACATCGGCGCGATGTCGATGAACCAGCTCTTGGGCTGCACCACGCCCTTGACCTTGGCGCTCATCGCGCGCGGGCCGACATCGTGCGCCACCCAGACGAAGGGCGCCTCCTCGACGATGCGGGCGTGCAGCTTGGCGAGTGCCGCATCGCGCGCCGTGCCGTCGAACGAGGTGCGGGCGTCGGCGATCAGCTTGTCGAACTCGTCATTGCCGAAATAGCCCCAGTTGTTGGAGACCGGCGGGAAGGTCTTGGTCGAGACGAAGCGGACCATGGCGAAGAAGGGGTCCATCGCCGCATAGGTGACATTGGTGGCGTTGGCGCCGCGGGCATTGGCGTGCTTGGCGCCCTCGCGCCAGTTGGTGAAGACGGCGTTCCACTCGCCGACCTCGAGCGCGACGTCGAAATAGCAATCCTTCAGCGCCTGCTGCATGAACTCGTTCATCGGCAGCGGCTGCATCTGGCCGGAGCCCGAGGCCGAGGTCAGCACCTTGACCTTCGCCGGCTTGGAGGCCGAGAAGCCAGCCTCGGTCATCAGCTTCTTGGCGGCATCGAGATCGTATTTGATCTCGAATTTCGGATTGCCCCACCAGGGATGGCCGGGCGGCACCGTGCCCTTCGGCACCTCCATCAGACCGCCGAGCAGGGTCTTCAGCTCCTCGCGGTTGATGCAGAGATTGGCGGCGTGGCGGACCTTCTTGTCGAGCCAGACCGAGCCCTCGACGAAGGAGAGCTGCCAGGGCCAGACATGCGGCTGGGCATTGGTGTAGACCTTAAAGCCGCGGCTCTGGATCTGCGGTACCGCGTCCGGCGCCGGCGCCTCGATCCAGTCGACCTGCCCCGAGAGCAGTGCGGCGGTACGCGCGTTCGCCTCAGGCAGCGGCAGCAGCACGACGCGGTCGATTTTCGGTACCCGCTTGGGGTCCCAATAAGCCTTGTTGGCGACCATCTCGAAGCGCTCGCGAGGCACGAGCCGGACGCCCTTGAACGGGCCGGTGCCCGACGGATCGGCCGAGAAGGCGGCCCAGGCCTGCTTGGCACGCTCGCCCGCATCGGTCACAGAGGCCGGTACGGCGGCGAGCTTGGCGGCCCAGTGCGTGGGCGAGGCCATGTAGAGATTGGTCAGGTTGATCGGCAGGAATGCATCGGGCTCCGACGTCGTGAGCTCGACGGTGAGCGGATCGATCGCCTTGGCCGACTTCAAGGTCGGCATGCGCGAGACGGTAACGCCCACTTGATCGGCAGCAAAATGCGCTGCCTCTTTGTTGAGCACTTTTTCGACGTTCCAGACTACCGCTGCGGCATCGAAGGCCGAGCCGTCTTGGAACTTCACACCCGGGCGCAGCTTGAACACCCATCTGGTCCTGTCGCCGGCATCGACCGCCCATTCGGTGGCGAGGCCGGGAATGACGACGCTGGCCTTGTCGGCCGAGGACAGGTCCCAATTGGTCAACCCGTCATACATCGGGATGCCGGTGAAGCGGTTGCCTTCGAAACCCTGGTCGGGCTGGCCGTGCGTGCGCGGGATATCGGCGGCGGTCATCCCGATGCGCAGGACTTTCTCCTGCGCCAGCGCGGCGCCCGCGAGCGCGCTCGAGACGCCGAGCGCCAGCATAACGGCGCGCGTGATGGATGTGGACGACATGACGGTGCTCCCCTCAAGGCCCGGCGTTGGTTCGCGCGGATTGGGGAGGGACTAGCAACGGACGTGCCACCCGTCAGGGTTAGCCGCTGCGAGCAAACAGAACGGAGGTGTCAGGTCTGCATGGCACCAATCTGCAGCATATAACCGGAACGACCGCTTTCGGGCTGTACGTCGATGTCTACTCGTGGCGCGTCCCGCCCGGAACCGAGAAAGCCCCTTCTGGCCCGTTGCCGACATCCGCAACGTCCTCTTTCAGGGAAAGGAACTACTGGTCGCGGTTTGCGGCTCCGCGGCCTGGGTAGTCGTCGGGCAAGATAAAGGGAAACGGCCCCGGTGCCCGGTCGACCATGGCGGCATGCGTGACGAACCCGGTTCCGTCAAAACGATGGAGCAGGAAGGCGGGCGGTTCCAGCATGAAGCAGGACGGCGCCTCGGCACGCAGATCGAGCGTGACCTGATGCCCGACCGAAGGCGCGATCTGGCAAAGTGTGCCCCCGAACATCGTCTGGATCGAGCGGTGGACATGGCCGCAGAGCAGGCGCTTCACCTGCGGGTTGGCGGCGAGTTCTCGTTCCAGCTGCTCCGCACCTGCCAGCAGACGGGTGCGGTCCATGTGTCCGATTCCGGTCTCGAAAGGCGGATGGTGCAGCATCACCAGCGTCGGGGCTTCCGGCGCCTCGGCACATCGGGCTTCGAGGAAGGCCAGCGTCTCGGCTGCGAGTTCGCCATGGCTCTCCCCCGCCACGAGACTGTCGAGCCCGATGATGCGGACCGGCCCGCAGGAAACCGCGAAGTTCAGAAAGCCGATCCGCGGCAGATACCCGTCCACGGCGAAAGCCCGGCGAAACGGTTCACGCCGGTCGTGATTGCCGGGCACGGCATAGACCGGCATGGGCAGGCGGGCGAGAAGCGCCCGGATGACCGTGTACTCCTCGTCGAGGCCGCAATCGGCCAGGTCGCCGGTGATGACGACGCAGTCGGGGCGTGGATCGAGCCGGAGCAGCGCGTGAACGGCGTGCTCTGCCAGAAGATTGGTCTCGGAGACGCCGTAAGCGAGCAGACCATGCGGCCGAATGTGAAGGTCGGAGATCTGGGCGATGAGCATGGTCAGGCTTCCGTCGTGAACTCGATGAGGGCTTCGGGATCGATGTCGAAGCCGACGAGCGCCCCGACCTCGAACGATCGATTCGATGGCAGATCGATCTGCAGCTTCTGTCCGGGCGTCACTTCGGCCACGAGCCGCTGCGTCGCACCGAAGAAGGTCGAGGCGGCGATGCGCGCCGTCATCGCGCCACCGGTGTCGGACGGGCGCGCCGCCTCGGGGCGGAACCAGATCGTGGTCTGCCGGTCGGCGCCGCCGACCGGCAGACGCGCTGCAACGCCCTGCCCGCCGATAGCCAGCACGCCGTCCCTTACGAAGCCTTCGAGACGGTTCACGGTGCCGACGAACTCCGCCACGAAGGCGTTGGCGGGTCGGTGATAGACCGCCTGCGGCCGGTCGATCTGGGCGATCCTCCCCTTCTGCATCACGGCGATGCGGTCGCCGATCGCCATCGCCTCGGCCTGGTCATGCGTCACATAGATCGCGGTAATGCCGAACTCCCGAAGCAGCAGGCCAATCTCGACGCGAAGCCGCTCGCGCAGCACCGCGTCAAGCGCCGCTAGAGGCTCGTCGAGCAGCAGCACGCGGGGCTTGATCGCCAGAGCGCGGGCGAGCGCCGTGCGCTGGCGCTGCCCACCCGAGATCGCCGTGACGCGGCGATCTGCGTATTCGTCGAGCCCAACGAGGGCGAGCAGACGCCTCGTCTCGGCCGCGCGTTCGGCAGCGGCAACGCGCCTGACCTTCAGCCCGTAGCCGACGTTCTCGGCGACCGTCATGTTCGGGAACAGCGCATAGGACTGGAAGACCATGCCGACATTGCGCTTCTCGATCGGGACATTGGACACATCTTCGCCGTCGAAGCGGATCATGTCGGAGCGATCGGAGCGTTCCAGCCCCGCGAGGAGGCGTAGCAGGGTTGTCTTGCCGCAGCCGGAGGGGCCAAGCAGCACGAGTATCTCGCCCGCCGGGACGGTGAGGTCGGTCGGGTGCAGGACGGTGGTGCCGTTGAAGCTCTTGGTGAGCTGTCGCGTCGTGATGGCGCAGCCGCGGCGGACGGCGGAGGGCTTGGTGGCGGTCATGGTTGGGATCGCCTTTCCGTGAGGCTTGCGACGAGCTGAAGCCCGATGAGCAGAGGAACGATCATAATGAGGAAAACGAGCGTGTAGGCCGAAGCGATCTCAAGCCGCATCGAGGCATAGGCATCGGCGAGGCCGACTGGCAGCGTCTTGGTCGTCGGCGTGTGCAGCATCCAGGTGAGGTTGAATTCACCGATGGAAAGCGTGACCACCGTCAGCGCACCGGCCAGGATGCCCTGCTTCACATTGGGCAGGATGACGTCGATGAAGCGCCGCCAGGCGGGCGCGCCGAGGCTGGCCGCACCCTCGTCGAGAACCTTCCAGTCGATGGTCTCGAGCACCGCCATCACCGCCCGCATCATGAAGGGCAGCGTGAAAAGCACATGGCCGGCCACGATGAACAGCGTCGATCGGCGGAAGTCGCCATAGCCGCCATAGATCAGGATGAGCGCCAGTGCGAGCGCCAGCCCCGGTATCGCGACGGGCAGCGTCACGATCTCCTCAGCGATGCGGGCGAAGCGGCCGCCGCGCCGTACCAGCGCATACGCGCCGGGCACGCCGATCAGAAGCGTCAGCACCAGCGTCGCGATTGCGACGACCAGGCTGCGCAGAATGGTATCGGCATAGAGATCCCAGACCTGGATCACCCAGTCGAAGGTCAAGCCGGCCGGAAGCCCGCGCGCATAGCTCACGCTCAGTCCCGCGACCACCGACATCAGGACAGGCAGCGTCAGGAACAGCGTCAGCAGCCCCGTGATCGCCGCGCCTGCGGCGAAAGTCCACCTGAACCGCATCTCAACGCCCCGTCGCATCGCGCATGGCGCGGTTGCGGGCGATGGCGAGTGCCAGCCAGGTGATCAGGCCAAGCGCGATCGAGAGCGCCGCGGCCATCGACGCGTTCGTCGCCAGCGTGAACTCGGTATAGATCAGCATCGGCACCACATCGACATTGGTGGCGAGGGTAAAAGCCGTGCCGAAAGCCCCCATCGCAGTGGCGAAGCAGAGCGCGCCTCCGGTGTACATCGCTGGAAAGAGCGCCGGCAGCACAACGTCGCGCTGGATCGCGATCGGACCGGCGCCGAGCGAGCGTGCCGCTTCGACGAGCGAAGCGTCGAGCTTCTCGGCCGCGGCCAGGATGGTGAGCAGCACGCGTGGCACCGAAAAATAGATGTAGCCGAGGAACAGCCCGACCAACGAATAGGCAAACACCACATTGGTGCCGGCTACGGCCTTGGTGACGCTGCCGACGAGGCCGAGCCGGCCGCCGAGCAGGATCACGAGGAAGCCCACCACCACGCCGGGAAAAGCGAGCGGGAAGGTCAGCAGCGATAGTAGGACTGAGCGGCCGGGAAAGCGTCGGTTGGCCAGCGTCTGGGCCGCGACTGTCGCGAGCGCCAGCGTGACTGCGGTCGTCAGGACGGCGAGGAGCAGCGTCGCGATCAGGCTCGTGCGATAACGGGCTTCCGTGAGGATGGCGAGGAAAGCCATCAGGCCCTGCTCGCCGTCTCCGGCCGCGATCGTGAGCCGGGCCAGGGGTAATGCCAGAAACGCCAGGACGAAGATCGCCAGCGGCAGGATCAGCACGAGATCGAAGTGCCTGTCGCGCATGACAGCCTCCTTGGCGAGGGCAGGGGTTGGCGGAAACCGCGGCGCCGGGCCGAGCTGGTGTGTCGGGGGGTCGACTGCGAGGCGGGCTTTCCGCCCCGCAGCCATGTCGTCTGCAGGTCAGCGGACCTCGGTCAGATATCGCGTCGAGAATCCCTTCTGCGCGGCCTGCGCCTTATCCCAATCGATTGCCCTGGCGCGTGCATATTCGCTCGCCGGCAGGAACTTCTCGGCGATGTCCTTCGGCATCTCGACCGGCAGCGCCGGGCGAAGATATGCCGAGGTCCAGAACAGCTGGCCCTTATCGGAGAGCAGGTAGTCGAGCACCTTCTTGGCGTTCGCCGCCCGCGGTGCGCCCTTCACCAGTGTCATCACATAGGGAAAGGTCACGGTGCCTTCGCAGGGCAGCACGAAGGCAAACGTGCCTTTTTCGGTATACTTCGCGCGATAGGCGTTGAAGTCGTAGTCGAGCAGGATTGGGATCTCGCCCGAGACGACACGGGCATAGGAGGTCTGCTTGGTGACGATCGCGCCATTGCTGGCGAGCGCCTTGAAGAAGTCGAGCGCCGGCGTGAAGTTTTCGAGCGTTCCGCCGAGCGCCGAGTTGACAGCGACCGAGGAGACATAGCCGACGGCGGCGGAGGTCGGATCGAGATAGCCGACGAGGCCCTTGTATTGCGGCTTCTTGAGATCGGCCCAGCAGGCCGGAGCCGGGGCGCCGCCAAGCGCGTCGAGATTGACGAAGAAGCCGAGGGTCCCCTGGTGAACCGTCCACCAGCGGCCCTGCGGATCCTTGAGCCCCTCGGGGATCTCGCCGAAGCGCGCGGGCTTCCAAGCCTCGACCAGATCCTGGCCGGCTGCGGAGATGCCGGCATTGATGCCGAGATAGGCGATGTCGGCGACCGGGCTTGCCTTTTCGGCGATGATCTGCGCGATCGCCTGGCCGGAATTCTTGTTGTCGCCCGGAATCTCGATGTTGAGATCGGCCTTGATGTTCTTCAACATCTGGCCCCAGTTGGCCCATTCGGGCGGGCAGTTGTAACAGATGGCATCGGCCGCCTTCGCCGGTGCGGAGAGGACACAGAAGGCGCCGACGATGGCGGCAAGACAGGTCAGATAGGAGCTCGGCTTCATGGCTGCTGGCTTTCTGCTGGGGGAACGGCTTTTGCGTCACGCCGGGCCGGCGCGATGGTCTCGCCACGCGAGAAGGTGAAATCAGCGCGGAGATGATGCGGCCGGCGCCGGCCGGCTGCGATGTCGAGCACCATCGAAGCTGCGAGCACGCCCATGGAGCGGGACGGCTGAACGATCGTGGTGAGCCTGGGTGAGATGTGCCGGGCCAGATCGATCCCGTCGAAGCCCGTCACCGAGACGTCCTCAGGCACGCGCAACCCCATTCGGCGCAGTGAGGCGATTACCGTGACGGCGAGGAGATCGTTAGAGACGATCGCCGCCGTCGGCGGGTCGGTCGCAAAGGCCTGCGTCAGGTCGACATCCTCGGCCGCATCGATGAAGTCGACCTCCAGGGGTGGCAGCGGCCGGCTGCCGGCCACCTCCATCGCATCGCAATAGCCGCGGTAGCGATGGGCTGCCCTGTCGGACGAGGAAAACCGGCCCCCGACGAAGAGGACGCGACGGTGGCCGAGAGCGATGAGCTCCTCCGTCAGCCGGCGCATGGCCGCGCGATTGTCGACCGAGACGGATCCGAGCCCTTCCGCGACATTTTCGTTGTAGACCGTCGCGGCGGGCAGCCCTTGCCGGGCGACGCTGTCCAGCACCTCGCTCGTCCGCGGATCGCACACCGTGAGGACGAGGCCGACCGGACGTTCCGCGAGCAGCGCGGCGGCGATCGCCACCTCCTGCTTCGTGTCGTAGTTCGACTGCCCCATGATGACGGAAAGACCGTTGGCCCGCGCAGACTGCTCGACGCCAGCGAGGACGCCGGCGAAGACCGGATTGGTGAGGCTGGGGAGCAGCACGCCGAGCACAGGGCGCCGACTTTCTCCGGCTGCGGCAAGCGGAAAGCCCAGCTCGAGCGCAGCCGTGACGACACGCCTCTGCATCTCCGAGCCGACCGCCGCATGGCCCGTCACGACGCGGCTGACCGTCGCGATCGAGCAGCCTGCGCGCGCGGCGACATCCCGGATCGTGGCAGCGGTTCGCGTCATAAGGAATTCCCGTGGACCGCCGATCCTAGCGGTGGCGATGGGAGCCGAACTAGCAACCGTGCTTGATAGTGAGATGACGTTGTTTCAGTCGTTTTCATTAGCCGAGAAACGACCTCGATCCTGGCACCACCCAGCGCGAACCGTGACTGTCTTGTCGGCGAGGGCCAGCCGGCACCGCCTGCCGGCCGGCGGATGACGGCTTATAGCGAATGTCGGAGATGGCTGCGTCGGCACGGTGGTCCGGATGACGCCTAGGATGATGAGCGCCGTCGAAAGCCCACCTGATCGGATGGCTCTCGAGAGGTCGCAGAAGGTGCCGTCACACAAACGGCACGGACATAGTCGCGCTGCGTACGCTAGCCGAACCGGCGGATCGTCATGTCCTCGATCATCCGCTGGCGCAGCGCAGTGACGGTGACGGCATCGATCATGCAACCTCCAGGGCTCAGGGGAAAAGACCCCCCAAATCCTCGGATGCAGCGCCTCACAGGCGAAATCTCAGCGATGAACGCGCCGCAGCGCCCTCCAGCGAGAGCGGGTAAGTCCAATTGGCGCAGGCGAGAAAGCGGGACCGCCATGACGCAGATGAAATCGAGAAGCGGCCGCGCGGGTCCGCCTCAACGGCATTACGGTCCCGGGTCATACGCACAGCGGAACCCGACATAGACGGCGTAAAAGTCGGCTGCCTTCCACTGCATTGACTCCGATTGCGTCTGGCTCGGCCCGTACCACCAGGATCCACCAGCAGTCAGCGCCTCTGTGCCGCGTCGATCGGCCAGCCATTCCCAGACATTGCCGCCCATGTCGTAGAGGCCGTTCACGCCACGCCGGGTAAGCCCGATCTGAGACTGCCGTTCCCATCGGTCGCCGGACGACAGGTTCATTCCAGCCGGCGCATTCCCAACCGGATAGGCGTATGTCCTGCCCCGCTCGAACCCGTCCGTCGGCATCTCTCTCATCTCGGTATAAGCAGCGCGCCGCCACTCGGCGGCGGAAGGCAGCCGACCGCCGATAGCGGTGCAGTATTCGCGCGCCTCCGCCCAGCTGACATGCGACACGGGATCGTTTGGCGCGCCGGCTTGCCCCGACGGCCTACGGAACGTCCAGCCTGGACGCCGGGTCCATCCTCCAGCGAATTCGAACCCACCACCCTCCCGCTCGGCCGCTGTGCGAAGGTTGCGGGCCGCAACATGACGCTCGAACGCCGCGATGGTCACCTCGTGAGCGTCGATCGCGAAGCCATCCAGTTCGACGCGATCAGGCACCTGAGCGTGACCCGCCGCGCAGATTGCCATCATGAGGAGGGCGGACATCATGAACAGGCGCATGCATCTTACTCCGTTTCGCCACCGGGGCAGCGGACCGATCATGGGCTCGTCAGATGCTCGACCTGCGACGGGTCGCCCGGGCTGAACCCATCGCAGGGATCGCAGAAGCGCGTAGCGCCGTCGCGTGCAATTCTGCTCGCGAAATCCTGATCCTGATGCCGGCTGCTCGCAATTGCCGATAAGTCGAGAACCCATAGAGTTCCGGGCGGCTGGAGCTTCTTGATGACCGAGACCATCTTGGCGGAACGGACGACGATCGGCCGGTTGAGCACGCAGCCCGATGGTTGGCGGCGGCTCGAGTGGAATGGCGGCTCCTTTGAGACGGCGCATCGTCCGCATACGACGCTGGTCGAAGGCGTGATTAAGTCCGACCGGCACCTGATCATGGCGACGCTGCGCGGTGGAGCCGAACGGCATGAAATCCGGACCGATGACGGGCATCGCTATGACGGTCCGGACCGGCCGGGCTCGATCTCGTTTCTGCCGGCAGGATGCGAGCGGCGCCTTCGGCTGCATAATGTCAACTGGCACTGGGCGGCGATCGGGTTGTTGCCTGACGCGGCCGCGCTTTCCGGCGTCGGCCCGGCCAGCGGCCTGGAGGACGGCATGGTCCTTGGCCTGCTTAGCGAGTTCGAGCGACTCGATGCGATCGATGGCGGCCTCGACCCTGGCTATTGCGAGACCATGGCGAGTGCCCTGTCGCGCTATCTCGGCCGCCGCTACGGCGGGATGAAACCCGTCGCCGCCCGCGCGATCACGCTTCCCGCCTGGCGGCTGCGCCGGATCCGGGACCACATCGATGCCCACCTGTCGGGCGTGATCCGCATCGCTGATTTAGCCCAATGTGCGGGACTGTCTGACGGGCACTTCCATCGTGCCTTCCGCAGCGCTACGGGCAAGACGCCGCTCGCCTTCATCCAAGAGCGGCGGATCGACGCCGCGGCCCAATTGCTCGCCAGAGACACCGCCTCGGTCTGCGACATCGCCCTGCAGGTGGGTTTCGTCAGTCCCACCCATTTCGCGCGGATCTTCCACGCGATCGTCGGGTGCAATCCGTCGGAATTCCGCCGCCGGCACTCGGTCGGCTGAAATGGCGAAGCATCCGCGTACCTGCTCTAACAATGCGATGCGGCACGACAAGGCGACCCTGCCAAGGACGCGCACCGGCAGGCCGCCGAGCGTTGATGGGCTGGACAGGCGGTCTTGCGTCCCGCGACCGTGGTTCGGTTACGAGCGAAAAGGCCAGGTCACCACGCCCCCATAGCTGCGACCGGGGTAAGGCGGCTGGCGCAGCAGGGCGTCGAAGCCGGCGATGCCTTCCATGTGCTTCACCAGCCGGGCCCGCATCGCCTGGTCAGGCAGCTCGCCATAGAGCGCGCCCATATTGTCGGCGACATGATCGGGGTTGCTGGTCGCGGGCACGACATTCGTCACCGCGGGCTGGGAGATGATGAACTTCAGGAAGAACTGCGCCCAGGTGGTGGCGCCGAACTCGCGAGCGAAGTCCGGGACCTTCTGGTTGGCCACCGGCGTGAACAGGCGCGCCTTCTCGAAGGGGATATTGATCTGGACCGCGACGCCGTTGTCGGCGCAGGCCGGCAGGATGCGCTGCTCTGCGGCGCGGTTGAAGATCGTGTAGTTGATCTGGATGAAATCGAGGTTGCCGGTCCGCACCAGGCGCTCGATGATCGGGTGATACTCGTTGCTCCACTGGGTGACGCCGATATAGCGCACCCGTCCTTCCTGCTTCCAGCGCCGCAGCAGGTTCAGGACCTGATCGTGGTTCTCGAGGCTGTGGACCTGCTGCACGTCCATCGCCTTGCGCCAGAGCCGCTCCTGCGACTTGCGGAATTGCGCCTCGGAATGACTATTGTCCGAGAGGTATTCGCCGGTCGTCCAGGTCTTATTGGTGATGAACAGGTCCGAGGCGATGCCGAGCTCCGTTGCGAAATCGCCGACGCTCACCTCCGCCATTCCGTAGAGCGGCGAGGTGTCGACGACCCGCCCGCCTGCGGCATGGAAGCGGCGCAGGACCTCACGGATATGGTTGCGCGGCTCACCCGGGGTGACATCGAAGGTCTCGAAGGTGCCGAGGCCGATGACCGGGATCTGCTGGCCGGTCTTCGGAATTGCGCGCAAGATGGGCGTGCGAGCCTGCGTCGCCTGCGCAAGAGCCGACGAAGCCGACGAAAGCCCCAGAGAGCCCGCACCGATGGTCGCGCCGAGGGCAGCTAGAACGGAGCGCCGGTTAACGGGCCGCGAGCCCTTGTTTGAAATCAGATTCGGCATTGCAGATATCCTCTTGGCAGCGCTGCGAAGGTGGCGCTTGATCCGAGCACCTAACGCAGCGACACGAGCCGCGCGCGTCCGATCCTGAGCCGATTGCGGCAATCCTGACGTGAGCTCGCTACCCGGGACGCGAAAGCGTGCGGTCGCATGCGATTTGCACAACGACATCGATGTCGATTTCGCCCTCGACGCGCTCCCCGGCCCCGTCCATCGGATGCTCGCCGGGCGTGCTCCCTAACCACGTACCAAGTGTCCGCTTGCGGGCAATGCTTCGACATCGGCTGTTGGGAAGGGTAGGCGGCGTCGACATCATCGTGCACATGCTGGGTGGGTCGTCGGCTCCTGCGGGGGGCTTTGAGGCCCTCTCCGATGAGGAGTGGCGCAAGGAACTCGACCTCAACCTGATGCCAGCCGTCCGCCTTGATCGCGAATTGGTCCCGGGGATGACTGCTCAAGGCAGGGGTGTTGTGGTGCACGTCACGTCCATCCAGCGCGTCATGCCCTTGCCTGAATCGACGATTGGCTATGCCGCGGCAAAGGCGGCGCTCTCCTCCTACAGCAAGAGCCTGTCCAAGCTGGTCTCGCCGAAAGGGGTCAGGGTCGTCCGCGTCTCGCCGGGATGGATCGCGACGGAGGGGTCGATCGCTTTCGCCGAGCGTCTTTCCGGCGAGCAAGGCGTCGATGTCGAGGCTGCCAAGCAAATGATCATGGCTGCGCTCGGCGGCATTCCGATCGGCCGGCCGGCCGAGCCCGAGGAAGTCGCAAACCTGATCGCCTTTATCTCCTCGGATCGCGCCGGCGGCATCACCGGGACCGAATATGTCATCGACGGCGGGACGGTCCCTACTGTCTAGGGTTCGCGATCGCCCGACTTGGCTCCGGACGCGGGCGCTGGTTCCGCAGCGTTCGTGGCGCCGGTATGTGCATAGATCGCGTCGCGCAGCTGCAGAACCAGGCGGTTGAGCTCCGCTAGGCTGCCGGGAGATTGCCCGGACGCCGTGAGCAGACTGTCGTTCACGCAGCCGGCACGGAAGCGCAGGCGGTCGCCTTCGGGCGTCAGGGCGACGATGACCTGGCGCTCATCGTCTGGATTGCGGGTCCGCCGCACCAGGCCGGCTGCCTCCATGCGCTTCAGCAGGGGCGTCAGCGTGCTGGGTTCGAGCGCGAGCCGCTGAGCGATGCCGCCCACGGTCTGGGCGTCTTCGCGCCATAGCACATTGAGCACGAGATACTGCGGATAGGTCAGTTCGAGCTCATCGAGAAAAGGCTTGTAGGTCCGCTGGATCGCCATCTCGGTCGAATAGATCGAGAAGCAGAGCTGGTCCTCCAATGGCACCGGGGGTGCTGCAGCTTTCTTCGCCATCCTCGGCTCTCCCGTCGCCGCTCACGCAGCCGTGATCGTCGAAACATATATCGCGATAACAAACCTGATTGACAAGGCGCAGCTCGTCTCATAAATTGATTATCGCAATAATAATTATCTCAACAATCACCTAAGGAGCAGGTTCATGATCAAGCCCCTTCGCAACGCTCTCGTCGCCGCAGCCGTCCTCGGCTCCGTTTCTCAAGCCGCTCTGGCCCAAACCCCGAACAACGGGCGGCCCGCCGCTGCCAAGAATGTCGTTCTCGTGCACGGCGCTTTCGCCGATGGTTCGGGATGGCGAGGCGTCTACGACCTGCTCACGGCTCGCGGCTACCGCGTGACGATCGTCCAGAATCCGCTGACCTCGCTCGAGGACGACGTAGCGGCCACCAAGCGGGCTCTCGGCAGGCAGGACGGTCCGACCATTCTGGTGGGGCATTCCTGGGGCGGCACGGTCATCACGGAAGCCGGGGTCGATCCGAAGGTCAGCGGTCTTGTCTATGTCTCAGCCCTCTCCCCCGATGCCGGCGAGACGACGGCCCAGCAGTATGAGGGCTTTGCGCCCGCGACCGAGTTCGTCGTCGACAAGGCGCAGGACGGCTTCGCCTATGTCGATCGCGACAAGTTCAAGGCGGGCTTCGCTCATGATGCCAGCGACGCCGATGCCGCCTTCATGCGGGACTCGCAGGTGCCGATCAATCTCTCGGCCTTCGCATCCAAGCTGAAGAACGCCGCCTGGCGCACCAAGCCGAGCTGGGCCGTGATCGCCAGCGAGGACAAAGCCTTCGATCAGGCGATGCTCGACCACATGGCCAAGCGCATCGGCGCCAAAGTCACAAAGGTCTCGGCCAGCCATGCGCTCTTCATGACGCAAGCCAAGGTCGTCGCCGATGTGATCGACCAGGCCGCCAAACAGGCCGCTGCCGCAGCGAAATAAACCCGCCTGCTGCCTTCAGCTGCTCTCAGGACAGCCCCAAGAAATCAGAAAGACCGAACGATGACTGACAATCATGCCCCCGGCGATGCCGGGGGCTTCGAACGACGCGCGCGCGAAAATCAGGCTGAACGCCGCGCCAATCTCCAATCGACCTACGACTTCATCATCTGCGGAGCCGGCTCGGCGGGATCCGTGATCGCGCGTCGCCTGGCCGACAACCCAGCCTGTAGCGTTCTGCTGATCGAGGCCGGGCCGGATGACGAGGCAGAGTCCGTGCTCAACCCGTCTCTGTGGCCCACCAATCTCGGCTCAGATCGAGACTGGGGGTTCCAGGCCGAGCCCAATCCGCATCTCGACGGCCGGGCGCTCTCGATGTCGATGGGCAAGGCTGGGAGGCGGATCCAGCGTGAACGTCATGGTCTGGGCACGGGGCCACCGCAGCGACTGGGATCACTTTGCGGCAGAGACGGGCGACACCGGCTGGAGCTACCGCTCGGTGCTCGACATATATCGCGGTATCGAGAACTGGCGGGGCAAACCGGATCATAAATACCGGGGCACGACCGGCCCGGTTTGGGTTCAGCCCGCCAAGGACCCGAGCCGCATCGCCGGTGCCTTGCTCGATGCGGCGGAAGGTCTCGGCATTCCTCGCTTCGATCATCCCAATGGTGAGATGATGGAGGGCGAGGGAGGGGTCGCCTACTCGGACATGCTGGTTCGGGAGGGCAAGCGGCACTCCCTCTACCGGGCCTATGTCCGGCCGATTGCCGATCGCCCGAACCTGACGATCCTCACCGAGACCAACGTGCGGCGCATCCTGTTCGACGGGCGTTGCGCCACCGGCGTCGAGATCGAGCGCGCTGGCACGATCATGACCATCAATGCTGGGACAGAGGTCGTGATCTCGACCGGCGCGATCAATACGCCGAAGCTGCTCATGCTGTCCGGCGTGGGTGATCGTGACGAGCTTTCTCTGCACGGTATCCCTGTCGTGCAACACCTTCCAGGTATCGGCCGCAATCTGCAGGATCACGTCTCATTCGGCTGCACGTGGGAATACCGCGAGCCTATCCCGCCGCGTAACAGCGGCAGTGAAGCGAAGCTCTATTGGAAAAGCCGTCCCGACCTGACCGAGCCGGACTTGCTCTTCTGCCAGGTGGAGTTCCCCGTCCCGAGCGAGCGGACGGCACAGCTCGGGGTGCCGGCCCATGGCTGGACGATGTTTGCCGGACTTGCTCGGCCGTTCAGCCGGGGAAGGATAAAATTGAAGTCTGCCGATCCCAGCGACATGCCTGTCGTCGATGCCAACATGCTGTCGGATCCGCGGGATTGGGAGGCGGCTCGAGCCTGCGTAAAGCTGAGCCGGGAGATCGGTCGCAGCGATGCTTTCCGCCCCTTCGTCAGCGGTGAGCGCATCCCCGGCGCCAATCGGCTGATCGACGACGCGTTCATTCGCGATGCAGCGGTCACCTACTGGCATCAGTGCGGCACTGCGAAGATGGGGTTCGACGACATGTCGGTGGTGGATGCCAGCCTCGCGGTCCATGGCATCAGCGGCCTGCGGATTGCCGACGGTTCGGTGCTGCCGCGCGTCACGACTGGCAACACCATGGCTCCTTGCGCCATTGTCGGCGAGCGGGCTGCCGACCTCATGCGACGGCAGTACGGGCTATAAGCCGGGCTCTCGAACCCAAACATGCTGAAGCGCGCTGTCCGCGCTTCAGCAATCCCAGCATCGCGGTGAGGCGCCTATCCATTCTCAGTCCGTTCTGACCTGAGACCCTTTTCTCCTCCGGTCTGAGGGAGAGTCCTGGGTTTCGTTTCTGGCCTCATGCGGCCTGTTTTTCCAGCGTGGATTTGAGGGCGAACTCGGCGGGCGTGATGTTGCCGAGGGCCGAGTGGGGTCTGTGGCGGTTGTAGTCCTCCTTCCATGAGGTGATGGCGCTGCGGGCCTCGACGAGCGTCGGGGAACAGCGTGTCGTTGAGGCACTCGTCCCGGAAGCGTCCGTTGAAGCTCTCGACGAAGGCATTCTGCGTCGGCTTGCCGGGGGCGATGTAGTGCCACTCG